>DATDGU010000318.1:0-23929 GCA_036521915.1 Acidimicrobiia bacterium
GGCTCCGGGGCCGACATCCCCGCGGTGGGCGACCAGGCTGTCCCCGCCGGCCCGACCGGAGCCGCAGAACCCTCGTGTGGGCTCGCCCATACGGGGGGAGGGACACAACATGCTGCGACTGCAGGCCCCGCTGCCGGACCGGTATACCCAAGCGGCCCCCGACGTGCTCGACGCGTGGATCGGCGCCGCGAAGCGCGAGCTCGGCTCGCGGCTCCTCGTCCTCGGCCACCACTACCAGCGGCCCGAGGTGATCCGGTGGGCGGACGCCACCGGCGACTCCTTCAAGCTCGCACGGTTCGCCGCGGCGAACGAGGACGCGACCGACATCGTGTTCTGCGGCGTGCACTTCATGGCCGAATCGGCGGACATCCTCACCGGTGACCACCAGCGCGTCGTGCTCCCGGACCTGAACGCCGGCTGCTCGATGGCCGACATGGCCGACCTCGACCAGGTCCTCGAGGCGTGGGACGAGCTCGCGGCCGTCACCGACGTCGACGCGCTCGTCCCGATCACCTACATGAACTCCTCCGCCGCGCTGAAGGCCTTCGTCGGCGAGCACGGCGGCGCGGTGTGCACGTCCTCGAACGCGCGCACGGTGCTCGAGTGGGCGCTCGCGCGTGGCGGCAAGGTCCTGTTCTTCCCGGACCAGCACCTCGGCCGCAACACCGCCTACGACCTCGGCTACGACGCGGCGGACATGCGCGTCTGGGATCCCCGCGAGGACCTCGGCGGGCTGACCGAGCCCGACGTCAAGGAGGCCACCTTCCTGCTGTGGAAGGGGCACTGCACCGTGCACCAGCGGTTCCGGCCCGAGCACGTTGCCGCGTTCCGGGCCGAGCACCCCGACGGGGAGGTGCTCGTCCACCCCGAGTGCAGCCACGACGTCGTCGTCGAGGCCGACCGGGTCGGCTCCACCGAGCGGATCCTCGAGTGGGTCGACGCCGCGCCGCCGGGCGCGGTGCTGGGCGTCGCCACCGAGATCCACATGGTGCAGCGCCTCGGCGTCGACCACCCCGACAAGACGGTCGTCTCCCTCGACCCGCTCGTCTGCCCGTGCTCCACGATGTTCCGGATCGATGGCCCGCACCTCGCCTGGTGCCTGGAGGCGCTCGCCGCCGGCGAGCTCGTGAACCAGATCACCGTCGACCCCGACACGACGCGTTGGGCCCGCGTCGCGCTCGAGCGGATGCTCGAGCTCTCGGCCCCCGGTCAGACCACCGCCGTCGACTGACCGGCCACGGGCGTGGCCCCGCGGCCGGGCGCGGCGGCCCGCCGCACCGTCGAGCGTGTGCTCCCAGAAGTCGAGCAAGTAGATGACCACCGGCGTCACCAGCCCGACGGCCCAGAACGCGAGGTCTCCCCGACCGCCGAGACGGCGCGCCAGCGCGCGGGCGCCCAGCGCAGTGAGGACGCCGCCCAGCATCGGGAGCAGGAGGATGGCGCGCAGGCCGCCGAGCAGGTACAGCGGGTAGCCGGCGTAGATCATCGGCAGCGTGGTGACGTTGATCCACTCGCCGCCGAGGTGCGCGGTGAGCGCGAGCGGGTGCAGCACACCGTCGTGGTCGTAGGCCTGCGCCCAGTAGCCGACGGCCGGCTGGAGGCTCCCGGTCGCCTGCATGCTGCGCAGCGTCGCGACCTTGCCGCCGGTGTCGGTGCCGAGGTACCCGTGCGGGTTGTTGGCGAACGACAGGCCGACGTAGACCAGGAGCAGCAGGGCGCACGCCGCGAGCGGCCGGCGCAGGAGCGGCGTGCGGGGCTCGGGCGTGGTCGCCGCGGCCGCCGGGCGGGGCCTGGCGGCGACCGTCGCGGTCACCCGTGCTTGCGGGCGCGCAGCACGAGCAGACGGGGCACGGTCGCCGCCTCGGCGTACTCCGGCGCACGAGCGACGAAGCCGGGTGGGGGCGGCGGCTCGACCATCCGCTCGACGAGGAGCCCGCGATCAGCCATCACATTGATGTATCGGCTGAGCGGGCGGTGCATGAAGGGCAACCTGATCCCGGGGGCGACCTCCTCCATCGCCACGTCGTCGGGCAGGTAGGGCCCGACCCGCCAGTACTGCTCCTCGAGGATGTGGTCGTCGACCCAGCCGCTGCCGGGGGTCTGGAGCAGCGGATGGTTGAGGAAGCAGCAGAAGACGCCGCCGACGGCGAGGACCCGGGCGATCTCGTGCACGGCGGGCTCGAACGGCTCGAGGTGCTCGAGCGTGAGGCAGATCACCACCCCGTCGACCGCCCCGTCGGGCAGCGGGAGGAACTCGGCGGCGGCCCGGGCGTAGCGAACCCCGCCGCCCCGGGCACGCGCGGTGACGAGCTGTGCGGCCGTGGGGTCGATCCCGACGACGGCCGCGCCGAGCGCCGCGACCCGGCGCGCCACCTGGCCCTCCCCGCAGCCGACGTCGAGGACCCGCGACGCGCCCGCGAGGTGCTCGTCGACGAGCGGCAGGATCTGCTCCTCGTACTCGGGGTCGATGCCGCCCGTGAAGTGGTCCTGCCACCACTGGGCGTGGGTCTCCCAGGGCTGGTCGCTCACCCGGTCACGCGCCGGTCAGGAGATGCCGAGCAGCGGCGCGAGGTAGCGCCCGGTGTGGCTCGCCGGCGTCTTCGCGACGTGCTCGGGGGGGCCCTCGGCGACGACGCAGCCGCCGGCCTCGCCGCCGTCGGGGCCCAGGTCGACGATCCAGTCGGCCGACTTGATCACGTCGAGGTTGTGCTCGATGACGAGCACCGTGTTGCCCGCCGCGACGAGCCGGTCGAGCACCCCGAGGAGGCGCCGTACGTCCTCGAAGTGCAGCCCCGTCGTGGGCTCGTCGAGGATGTAGATGGTGCGGCCGGTGGCGCGCTTGCCGAGCTCGGCGGACAGCTTCACCCGCTGCGCCTCGCCACCCGACAGCGTCGGGGCCGGCTGGCCCAGCCGGACGTAGCCGAGGCCGACGTCGACGAGCGTCTGGAGGTGGCGGGCGATCGTCGGCTGGTTCGCGAAGAACGCCAGCGCGTCCTCGATCGAGAGGTCGAGCACCTCGGCGATGTTCTTGCCCTTGAACGTGATGTCGAGGGTGTCGCGGTTGTAGCGCGCGCCCTTGCACACCTCGCAGGGCACGTAGACGTCGGGCAGGAAGTGCATCTCGATCTTGATCGTCCCCTCCCCTGCGCAGGCTTCGCACCGCCCGCCCTTGACGTTGAAGGAGAAGCGCCCCGGCAGGTAGCCGCGGACCTTCGCCTCCTGTGTCGCGGCGAACAGCGACCGCACCTTGTCGAACATGCCGGTGTACGTCGCCGGGTTCGACCGGGGCGTGCGCCCGATCGGCGACTGGTCGATGTTGATCACCTTGTCCAGGTGCTGCGCGCCCTCGACCGTCTTGTGGCGGCCCGGGACGGTCCGCGACTTGTAGACCCGCTGCATGAGGGAGTGGAAGAGGATGTCGTTCACGAGCGTCGACTTGCCGCTCCCGCTCACCCCCGACACGACGTTGAGACAGCCGAGCGGGAACCCGACGTCCACGTCGTGCAGGTTGTGCTCGCGGGCGCCGCGCACGACGAGCCAGGCGTCACCGGGTTCGCGTCGCCGGTCCGGCACCGGGATCGACCGCTCGCCCGCCAGGTACTGACCGGTGATCGAGCGCGGCTCGGCCATGACCGCGGCGAGCGGTCCGGCGACGACGATCTCACCGCCGTGCTCCCCCGCCCCCGGCCCGATGTCGACGATGTGGTCGGCGATCCGGATCGTCTCCTCGTCGTGCTCGACGACGATGACCGTGTTGCCGAGGTCGCGGAGCCGCACCAGCGTGTCGACGAGCCGCTGGTTGTCGCGCTGGTGCAACCCGACGGACGGCTCGTCGAGGACGTAGAGCACGCCGACGAGGCCGCTGCCGATCTGCGACGCGAGGCGGATCCGCTGCGCCTCCCCGCCGGCCAGGCTGCCCGCCGGGCGGTTGAGGCTCAGGTAGTCGAGGCCGACGTCGAGGAGGAAGCGCAGGCGCTCGTTGACCTCCTTCAGGATCTGCTCGGCGATCAGCCGGTCGCGCTCGGCGAGCGCGAGGTCCGCGACGTACTGCGCGGCGCGGCGGATCGACAGCTCGCCGAGCTCGTAGATGTTGAGGTCGCCGACCGTCACCGCGAGCGAGGCCGGACGGAGCCGCGCCCCGTCGCACTGGGGGCACGGGACCTCGCGCATGTAGCCCTCGATCAGCTCCCGCGCCCGGTCGCTCTCGGAATCGCCGTGGCGGCGCTCGAGCCACGGCACCACGCCCTCGAACGGCGTGTGGTACGAGCGGCTTCGGCCGTACCGGTTGCGGTACTGCACGTGGACGTCGCGTGAGCCCGTCCCGTACAGCACGGCGTTGCGGTCGCGCTTGCGGAGCTTGCGCCACGGCGTGTCGGTGTCGAAGCCGTACTCCTCGGCGATCGCGTCGAGGACGCGGTCGAAGTAGCGGCTGCGGAACCCGTTCCAGGGGGCGATCGCCCCCTCGGCGAGGCTCAGGTCCTCGTCGGGGACGACGAGCTCGGGGTCCACCTCGAAGCGGGTCCCGAGCCCGTCGCAGCGCTCACACGCGCCGTACGGCGAGTTGAACGAGAAGTTCCGCGGGGCGAGCTCGTCGAACGACAGGCCGCAGTGGCTGCAGGCCAGGTGCTCCGAGAACGTGAGCGTCTCGGCCTGGTCGTCGGGCTGGTCGTCGCGGGGCACGACCTCGACCTCGGCGACGCCCTCGGCGAGGCGCAACGCCGTCTCGAGCGAGTCCGTCAGGCGCCGCTCGATGCCGGCGCGCCGCACGAGCCGGTCGACGACCACCTCGATGGTGTGCTGCTCGTAGCGGGCCAGCCGCGACGCCGAGGTCGCACCCAGCTCGACGAGCTCGCCGTCGACGCGGGCCCGCGTGAAGCCCTCGGCGGCCAGCTCCTTCAGGAGCGCGTCGTACTCCCCCTTGCGGCCCCGCACGACGGGCGCGAGCACCTGGAAGCGCGTCCCCTCGACGAGCTCGAGCACACGGTCGACGATCTGCTGGGGCGTCTGGCGGGTGATGACCCGGCCGCACGTCGGGCAGTGCGGCACGCCGACCCGCGCGTAGAGGAGCCGCAGGTAGTCGTAGATCTCGGTGATGGTCCCGACCGTCGAGCGGGGGTTGCGCCCCGCCGACTTCTGGTCGATCGAGATCGCCGGGGAGAGGCCCTCGATGAAGTCCACATCGGGCTTGTCCATCTGGCCGAGGAACTGCCGGGCGTACGCCGACAGCGACTCGACGTAGCGGCGCTGGCCCTCGGCGTAGATGGTGTCGAACGCCAGCGACGACTTCCCCGAGCCGGACAGGCCGGTGAAGACGATGAGCCGGTCGCGGGGCAGCCGGAGGCTGACGTCCTTCAGGTTGTGCTCGCGGGCGCCCTGAATCGTCAGGGACGTGCTCGTCGGCTCCGCCGCCACGGGCTCAGCGTACCGGCCGAGGCTGGGTGTCGAACGGATGTTCGATGGCGTCGGAGGTCCCGTGCGCGGCGCTACCCGACGGCGCGCAGCTCGCGGCGGAGCTCGGTGATCTCGTCGCGCAGGCGCGCCGCCTCCTCGAAGCGCAGGTCCTTCGCCGCGTCGTGCATCTCGTCCTGCAGCGTCTGGATCAGCCGGCCGAGATCGTCGGGCGCGACATCGGCGAGGTCGAACACCGCGGAGCGGGCCGGCTGCCGACCCCGTCCACGCCCGCGGCCCCGCGACGCCGGGGCGTCCTCGCCGCCGTCGCGCGCGCGCACCATCTCGAGGATGTCGGTGACCTTCTTACGCACCGTCTGAGGGTCGATGCCGTGTTCGGTGTTGTAGGCGAGCTGCTTGTGGCGACGCCGGTTCGTCTCCGAAAGCGCTTTGCGCATCGAGTCAGTGACCACGTCGGCGTACATGACGACCTGGCCGTCGACGTTGCGCGCCGCGCGTCCGATCATCTGGATGAGCGACGTCTCCGAGCGGAGGAACCCCTCCTTGTCGGAGTCGAGGATGGCGACGAGCGACACCTCGGGCAGGTCGAGGCCCTCGCGGAGCAGGTTGATGCCGACGAGCACGTCGAACTCGCCGAGACGCAGCGACCGCAGGATCTCGACCCGCTCGAGCGTGTCGACCTCGCTGTGGAGGTACCGGACGCGCATCCCGAGCTCGATCAGGTAGTCGGTGAGATCCTCGGCCATCTTCTTCGTGAGCGTGGTGACGAGCACCCGCTGGTCGCGGCCTTCCCGGTCGCGTATCTCGGCGACGAGATCGTCGATCTGACCGCGGGTGGGCCGGACGATGACCTCCGGGTCGATGAGGCCAGTCGGCCGCACGATCTGCTCGACGACACGGCCCGACACCTCGAGCTCGTACGGGCTCGGCGTCGCCGACAAGAAGACGACCTGGTTCACCTTCTGGAGGAACTCGTCGAAGCGCAGCGGCCGGTTGTCGAGCGCCGACGGGAGCCGGAACCCGTGCTCGACGAGGGTCTCCTTCCGGGACCGGTCCCCCTCGTACTGGCCGTGGAGCTGCGGGACGGTCACGTGCGACTCGTCGAGCACGATGAGGAAGTCGTCGGGGAAGTAGTCGAGCAGCGTGTAGGGCGCCTCCCCCGCCGAGCGCCCGTCGAGGTGGCGCGAGTAGTTCTCGATCCCGGAGCACACGCCGACCTCGCGGAGCATCTCAAGGTCATAGGTCGTGCGCATCCGCAGGCGCTGCGCCTCGAGCAGCTTGCCGTGCTCCTCGAGCCAGGCGAGCCGCTCGGCGAGCTCGACCTCGATGCCCTCGATGGCGGCGCGCATCCGCGCCTCCGAGGTCACATAGTGCGACTTGGGGAACAGCACCAGCCGCTCGAGCTCCTCGACGACCTCGCCGGTCATGGGGTCGACGGACACGATCCGCTCGACCTCGTCGCCGAAGAGCTGGATCCGCACAGCCCGCTCCTCGTAGGACGGGTACACCTCGATCGTGTCGCCGCGGACCCGGAACTTGTTGCGGGCGAACGCGACGTCGTTGCGCTCGTACTGCAGCTCGACGAGGCGGGCCAGCACGGACCGCTGGTCGCGCTCCTCACCCCGGTCCAGGATCAGGCACTGCCGCTCGTACTCGGCGGGGGCGCCGAGCCCGTAGATCGCCGATACCGACGCCACGATGATCACGTCGCGCCGCGACATGAGCGCGCTCGTCGCCGAGTGGCGCAGCCGGTCGATCTCGTCGTTGATCGACGAGTCCTTCTCGATGTAGGTGTCCGTCGTCGGGAGGTACGCCTCCGGCTGGTAGTAGTCGTAGTAGGAGACGAAGTACTCGACCCGGTTCGACGGGAAGAAGTCCCGGAACTCCGACGTCAGCTGGGCGGCCAGGCTCTTGTTCGGCGCGAGCACCAGCGTCGGGCGCTGCGCCTCGGCGATGACGCCGGCGATCGTGAAGGACTTGCCCGACCCGGTGATGCCGAGGAGCGTCTGGAAGCGCTCCCCCTCCTCGACCCCGGCGGCCAGGCCGGCGATCGCCGCCGGCTGGTCCCCGGCGGCCCGGAACTCCGAGACCAGCTCGAGGGGGGGCATCCAGCGATCGTACCGACCGACTGTGACAACCCGGACCCTCCGCTCAGCCCGGCGGCGGGTCCTCCCGGTGGCGCAGCAGGTCCGCCCAGACCGTGCCGACCTGGTGCTCGAGGGCGGCGAGGTCGCCGCCGTTGTCGATGACGTGGGTCGCCAGGGCGCGGCGCTGGGCGTCGCTCGCCTGGGCGGCGATGCGCCGCTCGGCGTCCGCCCGGGGCACGCCGCGGTCCTCCAGGCGCGCGAGGCGGACGTCCTCGGGGGCCTCGACGACGATGACCAGCTGGTAGCCGCGGGCCTGGGCCTGGACCGACTCGGCGAGCAGCGGCACGTCGCAGACGACCACCGCGTCCTGCGGGGCGTCGCGGAGCCGGCGGACGAACTCTTCGTTGATCGCCGGGTGGGTGATCCCGTCGAGGTCGGCGCGCGACGCGTCGTCGGCGAACGCGTCGGCGGCGAGGGCGGCCCGGTCCAGGCGGCCGTGCTCGTCCAGGATCTGGGCGCCGAACCGGCCGACGAGCTTGGCGAGGGTCGGTTGGCCGGGCTCGACGACCTGACGGGCGATGGCGTCGGCGTCGATCAGCACCGCCCCGCGCTGCACGAGCATCGCGGCGACGGTCGACTTGCCCGAGCCGATCCCCCCGGTGAGCGCGACGGCGACCATGGCGGCGCAGGCTACGGCGTCGACGTCCCCGTGGCCCCGGTCCCGTCGCGCCGCCGGCGCGGTGCTCGGACCTGCGGTCGCCCTCCCAGCTCTCGGCGCCCCGGACGGCCGGGCGCCGGCGGGTGGGTGGCTGCCCTCCGCGCTGGCCGCGCTCGACGCGCCGGTCGGCGCCGCGGTGGCGGTGGCCTGCCCGACGGCGAGCACGCGGACGTTCTGCAGCAGGTACTGGGCGCCCGTGTCGCCGACCACGGCGAGGTCGACGTGGTCGCCCGGCGCGATCGCGCCGGCGACACCGTGCGCGGTGTCGACCGAGATCGTCACCGCGACGAGGCCCTGGCCGTCGATCGACGCGGCGAGCGATCCGCCGCCGCCGTTGGCCGGCGAGGCGAAGCTGTTCGCGGTGATGTACTCCTTGGCGCTGATCGTGGTCACAGCGACCTTGCCCTTCAGCGCGTTCGTGTCGGTGACCGCGTCGGCCGGGACGCTGCCCGCCAGCACCTTCGCGGTGGTGATGAGGCCGCTCGACACGGCGCTGTCGCCGCTCGTGCCCTTCGGGATGTCCTGAGACGCGACGAACGCCTCGACGACGGAGGCGTCGTGCTGCGCCCGCGTGTCGGCCGACGTCACATAGAAGTAGACGCCGATGCCTGAGACCGCGGCCAGGATGACCGCCGCGGCCGCGATCAAGGTCCGGCTCTTACCCACTGCCACTCCCTGCTCGGGCCTCCCTGCGCCCCAACGCAGGTTCCATCTGTCTTACGGCTGGCGTCCCGCCCACCTTGAGGGGGTCACGGTCCGGCGCCGGACCGGCATCCGGGCGATCCCGCGCCGGCAGGGAGCGACAGAAGAGAGGAAAGAGAGCAGGGCGGCGGCGCGCGGCCCCGCCCCGGCGCCTTAGGCGGGCTCGCCCTCCGCGGGGGCGTCGGCGGCCTCGGCGGTCTCCAGGCTCCCGGCCGTGTCGGCGGCCTCGGCGGTCTCCAGGGTGCCGGCCGTGTCGGCGGCCTCGGCGGTCTCGAGAGTGCCGGCCGTGTCGGCGGCCTCGGTGGTCTCGGCCGCGCCCTCGGCGTCCTCGGGGGCCGCCCCGATGTAGTTGCCCTGCTCGTCGTAGGCGTGCTCGCCGAACTGCTCTTGGTACTCGGGGGCGACGATGCCGCCCTCAGCCGCCTGCTTGATCGAGAGGGAGATGCGGCGCCGCTCGAGATCGATGTCGATGATCTTGACCCAGAGCTCCTCGCCCGGCGTCACGACCTGCTCGGGGGCCTCGACGTGGTGCCCGGCCATCTCCGAGATGTGGACGAGGCCCTCGATGCCCTCCCCGACCTGCACGAACGACCCGAAGGGGACGAGCTTGGTGACACGGCCGTAGACGAGCTCACCGACCTGGTGGCCGTCCGCGAACTCCTGCCACGGGTCCTGCAGGGTGGCCTTGAGGGACAGCGAGATGCGCTCCCGCGAGAGGTCGACGTCGAGGACCTGGACGGTGACCTCGTCGCCAACCTGCACGACCGAACTCGGGTGGTCGACGTGCTTCCAGGACAGCTCGGACACGTGGACGAGGCCGTCCATGCCGCCGAGGTCCACGAAGGCGCCGAAGTTGACGACGGACGAGACGACGCCCTTGCGGATCTCGCCCGGCTTCAGGTTGGCGAGGAACTCGTCGCGCTGCTCGCGCTGGGTTTCCTCGAGGTAGGCCCGTCGGGACAGGACGACGTTGTTGCGGTTCTTGTCGAGCTCGATGATCTTGCACTCGAGGCTGCGGCCGACGAACGGCGCCAGGTCGCGGACCCGGCGCAGGTCGACGAGGGACGCGGGGAGGAAGCCGCGCAGCCCGATGTCGAGGATGAGGCCGCCCTTGACGACCTCGATGACGGGCCCGGTGACGATCCCGTCCTGCTCCTTCAGCTCCTCGATCGTGCCCCAGGCGCGCTCGTACTGGGCGCGCTTCTTCGAGAGGATGAGGCGGCCGTCCTTGTCCTCTTTGGTGAGGACGAGCGCCTCGAGCTCCTCGTCGAGCGACACGACCTCGCTCGGGTCGATGTCGTTGCGGATCGACAGCTCGCGGGACGGGATGACGCCCTCGGACTTGTAGCCGATGTCGAGGAGGACCTCGTCGCTGTCGATCTTGACGACCTTGCCGGTGACGATGTCGCCGTCGTCGAACTCGACGATCGTCGCGTCGACCGCGTCCGAGAACGACTGCGTCCCGAGGTCGTCGAGGACAACCGGTCCGTCGTCGGGGGCGTGGCGCTCGCCCTCTTCCTGCGCCTCATCGAGGACGGGGACACTCGTGCCTCCCGCCGCGTCCTGCAGCGACAACCTGACTCCTCATGAACGTGACGACCCGCCTCCTAGACGCGAGCGTCGCGGCCTCGACGAGGCCGCAGACCCAGGCTACAGGCTCACGCGCGCCGGCGTGCCAGCAAGAGCAGCTCGGGCTGGTGAAGATCGGGTGGCGCGGCGCGATATCGGCCGGGCGTCACACCGTGGACCGCGAGCACCTCGAGGTCGGCGAGCGCGGCGAGCAGCTCGAGCTCGCGCGCCGTGAAGCAGGTCGTCCAGAGATCGGCCGGCTGTTCGTCGCCCTGGGCGTTGCGCAGCACCGTGCGCTCATGGAGGACCCCGGTGGCGGCGTCGAGGGTCTCGCCGGCTTCGAGCCCGCGGGCGGCGAAGAGCAGCGAGAACGCCGAGACGGCGAGGGCGGCGCCGGGTCGTAGCGCCCGGGCGATGCGGGTGAACACCGCGGGCTCGTCGCGCCCGCCGAGGAGGCCGAACCCGCCCTGGCAGAGGCAGAGGACCGCGTCGAAGCAGGCGTCGTAGGCGAGGTCCCGGACGTCGCCGGTGACGAAGCGGGCCGACAGGCCTTGTTCGGCCGCGGCGGCGCGGGCGAGCGCCACGAAATCCGGGGAGGCGTCGATCCCGGTGACCGAGAGGCCCCGGGCGGCGAGCGCGAGGGCGTGGCGGCCCGGCCCGCAGCCGACGTCGAGGACCTCCTGGCCCGGCGCGAGGCCCAGGGCCTCGCTCAGGAAGTCGACCTCCTGGTCGGTGCCCCGGGTGAAGGCCATGACCCGGCCGGTGCCGGCGGCCCAGTAGGCGGGGCCGAGGAAGGCCGCGACCTCGTTGAACCAGAGCCCGGTCGGGCTGGCCGGCCCGGCGGTCACTTCGCCTCGGCCCACGTCGGGCCGAACCCGACGTCGACGACGAGCGGGACGGAGAGCTCGGTGACCGACTCCATGGTCTCGCGCACGAGCGGCTCGACGGTGTCGCGCTCGTCGAGCGGCACCTCGAAGACGAGCTCGTCGTGGACGGTGAGGAGCATCCGGGTGCGGTACGCGCCGTCGGTGAGCACGCGGTCGACGTCGATCATCGCCAGCTTGAAGATGTCCGCCGCGGAGCCCTGCACCGGCGCGTTCTGGGCCATCCGCTCCCCCATCTGGCGGATGCGGAAGTTGTCCGACGACAGCTCGACGATCTGGCGCCGGCGGCCGAACAGCGTCGTGGTGTACCCGCGCTCCTTCGCCTCGCGGACCGTGTGGGACATGAACGCGCCGACCTGGGGAAAGCCCTCGAAGTAGGCGTCGAGGATCTCCCGGGCCTCCTCGGTGGGGACCCCGAGGCGCTGCCCGAGCCCGTACGCCTCCATGCCGTAGGCGAGCCCGTAGTTGACGACCTTGGCGAAGCGGCGCTGCGCGTCGGTCACCGCGTCCTCGGGCACGTGGAAGACGGTCGCGGCGGTCGTGGTGTGGATGTCGGCGCCGCGGTCGAACGCCTCGGTGAGGCCGGGGTCCTCGGCCAGGTGGGCGAGGACCCGCAGCTCGATCTGGGAGTAGTCGGCGGTGAGCAGCCCGGCGCCCGGGTCGGCGATGAAGGCGCGGCGGAACTCGCGGCCGTCGGCCGTGCGGACCGGGACGTTCTGGAGGTTCGGCGCCTCGCTCGAGATGCGGCCCGTCGTCGTGTCCGTCTGCTTGAACGTGGCGTGGATCCGCCCGTCGGGGCCGATGAGCGGCGGCAGCGCCTCGGCGTACGTGCCGCGCAGCTTCTCGAGCTCGCGGTAGCGCAGCAGGTCCTCGACGATCGGATGGTCCTCGGCCATCTTCTGCAGCGAATCGGCGTCGGTCGAGGGCCCGGTCTTCGTCTTCTTCACCGGTGTGAGGCCGAGCTTGTCGAAGAGGATCGTGCGCAGCTGGGGCGTCGAGTTGACGTTGAACTCCTCGCCGGCGTGGGCCCACAGCTGGCGCATGAGCCGGTCGCACTCGGTGGTGAGCTCGTCGCGGAGCTCGTCGAGGAACCGGCGGTCGATGAGGATCCCCGCCTCCTCCATCTTGGCGAGCACGGGGATGAGCGGCAGCTCGAAGCGCTGGTACAGGTCGGTGAGCTCGCGGGCGTCGAGCGCCTCTTCGAGCACGCCGGCCAGGCGCAGCACCGCCGCCGCCCGGCGGCCGTTCTCGTCGACCGCGGTGTCGCCGTCGAGGTCGAGGCGGCCCTCGGTCTCGGCGTCGGGCGAGTGCACCTCGAGGGAGAGGTAGCGCAGGGCCAGGTCCTCGAGGCGGTACTTCCCCTCCGCCGGGTCGAGCAGGTACGCCATCACGGCCGTGTCGTCGCGGAGCGCGACGAGACGGTCGCCGAGGCCGTGCATGAGCTCCTTCGCTCGGTGCGTCACGAGCGGCGGGCCGTCGGGGCCGACGAGGGCGCGGAGCGCGGCGTCGACGCCCGGGTCGGCGAGGACGTCGGCGTCGAGGACCGCGACGGCGTCGCCGTCGGTCACCGCGAGGCTGGCGAGGTGCTGCCCGGGCGTCCCTTCCCAGCGCGCGTCGAGCGCGACGGGCGCACCCCCGGCGCGGAGCGCGTCGAGGCGGGCCGCCGCGTCGGGCGCGCCGCGGAGGGCCTCGACGGTGACGTCAAGGGTCTCGGCGCTGGGCTCGGCCGCGGTGTCACCGAGGGCCTCGAGGAGCCGGGGCCAGAGCGTCCGGAACTCGAGCTGGTCGAAGAGCACCCGCGCCGGCTCGCGGTCGAACGCGGTCGGCACGAGGGACGTCGGGTCGAGGCCCACGTCGACGTCCCGGCGCAGCACCGACATCGCCCGGTTCAGGCGGACGCGGTCGGCCATCTGCTCGAGGTTCGCCCGCTGCTTGGGCGGCAGCTCGTCGAGGTGCTCGAGGATCCCGTCGACGGAGCCGTAGGTGGTCACGAGCTTCGCCGCGGTCTTCTCCCCGATCCCGGGGACGCCGGGCAGGTTGTCGCTCGTGTCCCCCCGCAGCGCCGCGTAGTCCGGGTACTGGGCCGGCGTGACCCCGCCGGTGCGCTCGACGATGCCCGCCTCGTCGTAGAGCGCGTAGTCCGAGACGCCCCGCTTGTTGTAGAGGACCCGGACGTGGGGGTCGGAGACGAGCTGGAACGTGTCCCGGTCGCCGGTGACGACGATGACGTCGAGCCCGCCCTCGGCGGCCTGGGTGGCGAGCGTGGCGATGACGTCATCGGCCTCGACGCCGTCGACGGTGAGCACCGGCATGTGCAGCACGTCGAGCACCTCACGGACGAGCGGCAGCTGGGCGGAGAACACGGCCGGGGTCGCCTGGCGGCCCGCCTTGTAGTCCGTGTCCATCGCGTCGCGAAACGTGGGGCCGGGCGCGTCGAAGGCGACCGCGACGAAGTCGGGGTGCTCGTCGCCGAGCACCTTGATGAGCATCGACGTGAAGCCGTAGACCGCGTTCGTCACCGTGCCGGCCTTCGTCGCCAGGTCGGTGGGGAGGGCGTAGAACGCCCGGTACGCGAGCGAGTGACCGTCGACGAGGATGAGCGTGGGCATCCGCGGCGATCGTACGCCCGGGGTCTCGGCCGCCCGCGGGGCCGCCGCTACGGCGCCAGCTGCCCGTCGACGACGCGGCGGGCGATCTCGGCGATCTTGACCCGCTCGTTCATGGCGCGGGTCTGGATGAACCGCCAGGCGGTCTGCTCGTCGAAGTCGTGCTCGCTCATGAGCCGGCCCTTCGCGCGGTCGATGAGCTTGCGGGCCTCGAGGCGAGCCTCGAGGTCGTCGACGTGGCGCTCGAGGGACGTCAGCTCGTTGTGACGGGCCATGGCGAGCTCGATCGCCGGGATCAGCTCGCTCTTCTGGAACGGCTTCACCAGGTAGGCGAGCGCCCCCGCATCGCGGGCCCGCTCGATCAGGTCGCGCTGCGAGAAGGCGGTGAGGATGAGGATCGCGGCGAGCCGCTCGCTGGAGATGTGGCGGGCGGCGGAGAGCCCGTCGAGGCCGGGCATCTTCACGTCGAGGATCACCAGATCGGGGACGAGCTCGCGAACCAGCTCGATCGCCTCGTCCCCGCGGCCGGTCTCGCCGACGACCTCGTAGCCCTCCTCCTCGAGGAGCTCGCGCAGGTCGAGGCGGATGATCGCCTCGTCCTCGGCGATCACGACGCGGGGTCGGGCGCGGTCAGTCATCGGGGTGGGGAGAGCTCAGCGCGCCGACAGCTCGGCCGCCATGCGGTCGAGCAGCGCGTCCTGCTCACGGTGCAGCTCGGCGATCTGGCGAGCCAGCGCGTCGCGGTGGCGAGCCAGCGCGTCGGCGTGCTGGCGGGCGTCGCGGGCCTCGGCGTCGGCGAGGGGCGTCTCCGCGAGCAGGGACCGCAGCCGGGTGTCCTCGGCCTCGTCGTCGAGGAACGCGAACTGCTCCTCGGTGACGCCCAGCTCGGCGCGCAGCCGCTTCAGGCGTTCGGTGACGTCGACGAGACGCCGCTGGAGGATCGACGGGGCCATGGGGGGCACCAGTGTAGGGAGCGGGCGACGGCTGTGGCAGCGTGGAGGTGGTGGGCGGATGAGCCGACACCCGATCTTCACCGAGGAGCATGAGGCGCTTCGAGCGTCGGTGCGCCGCTTCGTCGACCAGGAGCTGCGGCCCCACGTCGACGAGTGGGAGAACGCGGGCAGGTTCCCCGACGAGGTGTTCCGGCGTGCCGGTGCGCTCGGGTTCCTCGGGCTCCACTACCCGTCGCGCTGGGGCGGCGCGGACGGTGACCTGGCCGCCGAGATCGTGTTCGTCGAGGAGCTGGCGCGCGCCGGCTGCGGCGCCATCGCCATGGCCCTGTCGGTGCAGACCGACATGGCGACCCCGTCGATCGACCAGTTCGGCACCGACGACCAGAAGGCTCGCTACCTCGCGCCCGCCATCGCTGGCGAGAAGATCGCCGCCATCGCGATCACCGAGCCCGACGCCGGCTCGGACGTCGCGGCGATCACGACGCGGGCGCGTCGCGACGGCGACTGCTGGCGCATCACGGGGCGCAAGCAGTTCATCACCAACGGCGCGCGCGCCGACTTCCTCACGCTCGTCACGACCACCGAGCCGGGGACCGGGCACCAGGGGATCTCGCTCTTCCTCGTCGACACCGCCCTGCCCGGCGTGAGCGTGTCCCGCACGCTGCGCAAGCTCGGCATGTGCTCGAGCGACACCGCGGAGCTCGCCCTCGACGACGTGGTGGTCCCTGCGGCGAACCTGATCGGCCTCGAGCCCGGCCGAGGGTTCGCCCAGCTCATGTGGCAACTGCAGTACGAGCGGCTCGCCGCCGCGGCGGCCAGCGTCGGCCACGCCGACTGGGTGCTCGCCCGGACGATCGCGTACGCCGGGGAGCGCCAGACGTTCGGCCGGCCGATCGGTCGCCACCAGGTCCTCGCCCACCGGCTCGCCGACGCCGCCACCGAGCTCGAAGCGGCCCGTTCCCTGCTGTACGGCACTGCGTGGCGGGTGCTGCAGGGCGAGTACCCCGTCGTCGAGATCTCAATGACGAAGAAGTACTGCGCGCAGATGCAGAACCGCCTCGTCGACGCGTGCCTGCAGATCTTCGGCGGCCTCGGCTACATGCACGAGGAGCCGATCTCACGCGCGTTCCGAGACGCTCGGCTCCAGCGAATCGGCGCGGGCACCGACGAGGTCATGAACGAGGTGATCGCGAAGCGCCTCGTCCCCAGCTACCGCGACGACGACCGCGCCTGACGGCGTCGCGCGCGTTGTCCCGGGGCGTCGGCGAGGCGCCGTGTCATCATGGGAGGCCGCCCGGGTGGTGGAACTGGCAGACACGATGGATTCAAGTCCCATTGTCCGTGAGGACGTGCGGGTTCGACTCCCGCCCCGGGCACTCAGCAGGCGCCGGGCACCGGTGCGAGCGAGCCGGGCTGCGGCCCGACCGGCGTCGTCGACGGTGGCGTCGTCGGTGCGGACGCCCCGGCTGTCGTCGGCGTCGTCAGCCCGGTGAAGGCGCGCCCCAGCACGAAGTCGACGGTCCCCGGCGCCACCGAGTTGTCGACGACGAGGTGCGAGCCGGGGTCATAGGTCGAGAGCAGCGTCGCCGCCGCGGCGTTGCCGCTGGGATAGCGGATCTGGCTCGTCGGGATCTGACCCTGCGGGTTGTTGGCCGTGCCGGCGCCGACGAAGCCCGCCTTCTCGAGCGACGCGAGCGTGCTCGCCGCCGCCCCGTTCACGCCCGAGCCGTTCAGGACGCGCACCCGCACGCTCGACGGCGCGATCGCCGACGTCGTGCTCGAGGAGGAGCCGCCGCCGAAGTCACGAAGCGACGCGAGGACCCGGTCCGCGCCCGGCTGGCGGAGGTAGAGCACGTCTTGGCCCTGCTGGGTCGGGCCGTTCTGCCACGGCAGCGTCTCGGTCTGGAGCTGGGTCGGGTCGCTCGGGTTCACCGCCCGGAACGCGTCCACCAGGGTGAACAGGTCGCCGCGCGAGAAGCCGGCGTCCAGCGTCAGCTCGCTGGTGACGTTGTTGACCAAGGTCGTCGCCTTGAACGGGTCGCTCAGCACCGAGTCGAGCGCCACCTTGGCGATCTCGCGCACGAACTGCTGCTGGCGGCCGATGCGCCCGATGTCGGGGACGGCGTCGAGGTACTTCCACTGATGGGTCGTCGGGTCGAGGACCTGCATGTCCCGGGACCGCACGAACTCGAGCGCCTGCGCGCCGTTCAGCTGGTAGCAGCCGCCGGCCGGGATGTTGAGGTCCGAGAAGCTGTCCCGTGCGGCCGTCGGGAAGTAGACGGGCACCGAGCCGACGGCGTCGACGATCTTCTGGAAGGTCGCGAAGTCCACCGAGACGAAATGGTTGATCGGCACGTTGAGGTCGGCGCTGATCGTGTCGACGAGCTTCTGGGGGCTCGCGTCGTAGGCCGCGTTGATCTTGTTCATGCCCTGACCCGGGACGTTGACCCACAGGTCGCGCGGGATCGAGACGAGGAGGCTCGGACCGGACGACTCGGTGTGGAGCACCATGATCGTGTCGGAGCGCTGACCCTGGGTGTTCGCCGCGCTGCCGAACTGGGCCTGCTGGGACGAGTTGCTGACGAACGAGCGCGTGTCGGAGCCGACGAGCAGATAGTTCGCGCCGCCCGACGGGACGGGCGCGAGCGTCAGGTTGACGCGCGGGACCGACGCGAGCTTCTGGGAGACGAGCACCTCGACGCCGACGATGACGACGACGACGAGCGCGATCGTCACGCCGAGGGCGAGGGCGTAGCGGCGCCCGAAGCCGGCGCCTGAGACCCGATAGCGGCGCACCTTCCGCACGGTAACGGCCGACCTGTCGGATCCTGCGTCATGGCGCGCCGACCGTCCGCGCTCCATCGCCAGAGCCGTCGTAGGGCGTCGGTACACTGCCCGGCACCATGCTCGCCGCCATCGACGTCATCACCTGGATCGCGGTCGTCTGCGGGCTCTCCTTCGTCGTCCTGCTCGGGATCATCCTGTCCCCGTGGCCCCGCGACAAGCACGACCCGCGCCGCCTCGACAAGGACGTGGAGACGCGGCTGTTGCTGCGGGAGGACCCCGACGAGCTGGCCGACGAGCTCGACGCCGAGGAGCACGCCCGCTCGTCCGTCGCCGACATCCGGCGCGACGAGCGCCGCTCCGGGTAGCTACCCGACGAGGCGGCGCACGACCGGCAGCACGAGGTCGGCGTAGCGCCGCTGCCCGGCCGGGGTCGGGTGGAACGGCGCCTGGCTGAGCAGGCTCGCCGGGTCGGTGATCTTGAAGATCGACAGCCCGTAAGCCCACGGCTGCGCGCTGCACCAGCGATGGTCCGTGCCGTCGGCCCCGGTCATCGCCTTCGACGTGTCGGCGAGCGCCACCCCCGGCAGATGCGACCCGTTCACCGTGGCGCGGATCCGGGCGTTGATGGCCGACACGAGCGACGACAGGTACGCGATCTGCGCGGGCTGGAGCAGGTCGACGTCGGGGCAGCGTTTCGTCGAGGGGCTCGGCAGCGGGTTGTGGTACGTCGTCACGACGACCTTCGGGACCCGCCGCGCCGTCTGCCCGCGCGCGCGGATCGCGCCGAGCAACGAGGTCAGGTCCGTGCCGAGGGTCGGCAACCCGTTCAGGACGTCGGCGGTCACGGTCGGTCCGGGGTTCGCCGGGGTGCAGCGCAGCGTCTCGAGCCCGACGGCCGTCGCGAGCGCGTTCTCGACGCAGTCGGTTACCACGGGGACGAAGCGCAGATCGTCGGCGCCGAGGGTGACGAGCACCACGTCGGGCTTCGCCGCGTCGTAGGCCGCGTTGAGGCCGGTGCCGGTCGCGAGGTCCCCGAACTCGGCCGGCCGCAGCGTCGTCGGGCCGAGCACGCCGTGCTGCGTCTCGGGGGCGATGATCCCGTTCGCGTAGCTCGCGCCGGTGCAGGCGACCGTCGTGAAGCGGGCCCCGAGGCGCGTCGCTACGACGTGCCCGTACGCGTCGGGCGACACATGGCAGGCCGGGTACGGGCCCGGCCAGGTCACCGAGAGGGTGCCGCCGGTCCAGGCCTGGATCTTGGCGTCGTACTGGTACCCGTAGAGCGTCCCCTCGCCCGACGCGATCGAGTCGCCGAGCTGCACGATCGAGAGCGGGCGGGGGGCGGCCGGGGCCGGCGTCGCCGCGCCGAACGCGACCAGCGCGGCGGCGGTCAGCGCGAGCCCGACGACCCGGCGCCACGACATCAGGCGTCGGCGAAGGCGAAGAACAGGCGGGCCTGGCAGGCGGTGGCACCGTCGACGCGGGCCGTCCCGTCGCCCCAGCCGCCCCGGGCGCTCAGCCGGTCCAGGGTGAGGGCGAGGACGAGATCGTCACCGGGTCGCACGATGCGGCGCCACCGGACCTTCTCGACGCCCCCAAAGAGTGGAAGGCGGCCCGCGTACCGTGGGTCGGCGAGCACGGCGATCGCGCCCGCCTGGGCGAGGGCCTCGAGCTGGATCACCCCCGGCAGCACCGGGTTGCCCGGGAAGTGCCCGGCGAGGAACGCCTCGTCGCCCGAGACCCGGTAGCGGGCCTCGATCGACGCACCCGCCTCGAACGCCTCGACCGAGTCCACGAACCGGAACGGCGGCCGGTGCGGGAGTAATCCGACGAGCTCGTCCGAGTTGGAAAGCGGCATCCCGCCACGCTATTGCCGCACGCCCGTGACCCGGATGTAACCCTGACCGGCCAGGCTCGGTCCGAACCAGTGACGCCCGGCATCGACGGGCCCGGCACACCGCACCAGAGAGGCCTCGTGGGACTTGCCGTCCTCTTCCCCGGCCAGGGAACCCAACAGCCCGGCATGGGTCGGCCATGGCGCGACACGCCCGCCTGGTCGGTCGTGGACCGGGTCGAGGCGGCGCTCGGCGAGCCGCTCAGCGACCTGATCCTCGACGCACCGGCCGAGCAGCTCGCTCGCACCCGCGACGCCCAGCTCGCCGTGTTCCTCACCTCGCTGCTCGCCTGGGAGGCCGTGCGGGACCGCGTCCCCGCCGCCGTGGCGTTCCCCGGCCACTCGCTCGGCCAGGTCACGGCGCTCATCGCCTCGGGGGCGCTGCCCCTCGAAGACGGGGTGCGCTTCGCGGCGCGGCGGGCCGAGCTGACCCAGGCCGCAGCCGACGCCCACCCCGGCAAGATGGCCGCGCTCCTCGGCGCCACACCGGAGCAGGCCGCCGCCGCCTGCGCGGCCACCCCCGACCGCTGCTGGGTCGCCAACGACAACGCCCCGGGGCAGATCGTCATCGCGGGGACGCCCGACGGGCTCGAGGCCGCCTCGGCCGCGGCCAAGGAAGAGGGCGTGAAGCGTGTCACGCCGCTCAACGTCGGCGGCGCCTTCCACACCCCGCTCATGGCCTCCGCCGCCGAGGCCCTCGTCGGCGAGCTCGCCGACGTCGCCTTCTCCGTCCCCACCGCGCCGGTCGTCTCGAACCTCGACGCCGAGCCCCACGGCGACGACGACTGGCGGGACCGCTCCGCCCGCCACGTCACCGTCACGGTGCGCTGGCGCGAATCCCTGACCGCGATCACCGCCCTCGGCGCCACGACCTGCCTCGAGGTGGGGCACGGCACGATGCTCGCCGGCCTCGCCAAGCGGACCATCCCCGAGGTGACGGTCCACGGCGTCGCCACACCCGAGGACGCGGCCGCCGTCACGCTCGAGGAGGCACGCTGATGGAGACGCTGCTCGACCACGGCGAAGGCCTGCTCGTCCCCGAGCGCATGATCGTGGCCCCGACGGTCGGGGTGTTCCGCCCCGTCGAGCTGCCCGCCGACAGCGACGTCGAACACGGCCAGACGATCGGCCTCCTCGAGGGGCCGGGTACGGTGACGGCCGTCGCCAGTCCGTTCGCGGGTCGACTCGTCGGCCTGCTCGCGCACCCGGGAGAGCGGATGCGAGAAGGACAGCCGATCGCCTGGCTGCGCGTGCACTGAGGATGCGGGCCGCCATCGCCGGCTGGGGCGTGGCGCTGCCCGAAGGCCGGCTCACGAACGCCGACCTCGAGCGCCTGGTCGACACGTCCGACCAGTGGATCGTCGAGCGCACCGGGATCCGGGAGCGCCGTATCGCGAGCCCGGAGGAGACCACCGGGGGTCTGGCGACCGAGGCGGGCGCCGCCGCGATCAAATCCGCGGGCCTCACCCCGGTCGACGTCGACCTGCTCATCATCGCCACCGCCACGCCCGAGCAGCCGGTCCCCCACACCGGCGCGTTCGTCGGCGACGCGCTCGGGCTGCGCTGCGGCTCCTTCGACATCAACGCGGGGTGCGCCGGCTTCGTCTACGAGCTCGTGACCGGCGGGGCGCTCCTCACCGCGGGCGGCCTCGGCCACGTGCTCGTCATCGGGGCCGAGACGCTCTCGCGGGTCATCGACCCTACGGACCGCGCCACGTGCGTGCTCTTCGGCGACGCCGCGGCGGCGCTCGTGCTCGAATCCGCGCCCGACGACGGGCCCGGCCTGCTCGCGTTCGACCTCGGCTGCGACGGCAGCCTCGCCGGCCTGCTCGAGGTCCGGGCGGGCGGCAGCCGCCAGCCGACGACGGCGGAGACCCTCGACCAGGGCCTCCAGTACCTGCAGATGCACGGCCCCGAGGTGTTCCGCCGGGCGGTGCGCGTGGTCGTCGATTCGGCGAATGCCACGCTGGCCCGGGCCGGCGTGGCATCCTCGTCCGTCGACTGGTTCGTCCCTCACCAGGCGAACGCCCGGATCATCGACGCCGCGGCGCAACGGTTGGGGATCCCGGCGGAGCGCACCATCGTGAACATCGACCACTACGGCAACACCTCCGCGGCCTCGATCCCCTTGGCGCTCGCCGAGGCCGCCGACGCCGGCCGCCTCCACCCGGGCGACCTCGTGCTCTTCAACGGGTTCGGCGCCGGGATGACCTGGGGCAGCGCGCTGGTGCGCTGGGGGCGCCCGTGACCCCCCGCACCGCGCTCGTGACGGGCGCGTCCCGCGGCATCGGCCGGGCGGTGGCCCACGCCCTCGCCGAGGACGGCCACCGGGTGGCCTGCCTCTCGGCCACCGACGGCGCGAAGGAGACCCAGCGCGAGCTCGAGGCGTCCGGCCACGAGGCCATGTCCGTGCTGGCCGACGTCCGCGACCGCGACGCGATCGACGCGGCGTTCACCGAGGTCGAGGAGACGTTCGGCGTCGTCGAGGTCCTCGTGAACAACGCGGGCGTGACCGCCGACGGGCTCGTCGCTCGCATGAGCGACGAGCAGTGGGCCCGTGTCCTCGACACCAACCTGACGGGCGCCTTCCACACGATCCGACGCGCGACGCCGAAGCTGATGCGGGCCCGCTGGGGTCGCATCGTGAACGTCGCCTCGGTGAGCGCCTACGCCGGCTCACCCGGACAGGCGAACTACGCGTCCGCGAAGGCCGGCCTCATCGGGCTCACCCGCGCCGTCGCACGTGAGCTCGCGCCGCGCCAGATCACCTGCAATGTCGTCGCCCCGGGGCCTATCGTGACCGACATGACCGCGGCTTTGCCCGCCGAATGGCGGACGGCCATGGAGGCCACGGTGCCGCTCGGCCGTCTCGGCGATCCCGCCGACGTGGCGAGCCTCGTGGCGTTCGTGTGCTCCGAGGCCGCGGGCTACGTGACCGGCGCCGTCCTACCCGTGGACGGCGGCCTCGGCATGGGCCACTGAGCCCAGCCGACCGAGTGAGGAGGAAGCATGGAGCGTGACGAGGCACTCGCCGCCTTGCGGGAGGTGGCAGTGGAGGTCTTGTCCGTCGAACCGGACGCCGTCACCGAGGACGCCCGCTTCAAGGAGGACCTCGACGCCGACAGCCTCGACCTGGTCGAGCTCGTCATGGGCCTCGAGGAGCGCTTCGACATCTCAGTGCCGGAGGAGGACCTCGAGGACGTGACCACGGTCGGCCAGGCGGTCGACCTCGTGCTCTCCAAGGTGGCGTCCAAGGCATGAGCTCCGAGCTCCTCGACCACCGCGGGCGGCCCCGGGTCGTCGTCACCGGGATGGGGGTCAAGACCCCGGCGGGCGCGGACCTCGACACGTTCTGGTCCACGGTCCGCGCCGCCACGCCGACCGCGGCGACGCTCCCGGAGTGGGTCGAGGTCGACCTGCCCGTCACGTTCGCCTGCACGGTGCCGCCCGCCTTCGACCCGGAGGCCTACTTCGGCCCGAAGGACGTCCGGCGCCAGGACCGGGTCACGCACCTCGGCTTCGCGGCCGCGGCCGACGCGATCGAGAATGCCGGCGACCTGAGCGTCGACCCGGCACGCTGCGCCGTCATCGCCGCAAGCGGGATCGGCGGCCTGCAAACCCTCGAGATCAACGCGAAGACCTACTTCGACCGCGGCGCGTCGCGGGTCAGCCCGTTCTTCGTCCCGATGATGATGCCGAACGCGACCGCGGGCGTCATCTCGATGCGCTTCGGATTCACCGGCCCGGCGTTCTGCATCGCCACCGCGTGCGCGGCCGGCACGAACGCCATCGGCGAGGGTGTGCGCCTGATCCGGGACGGGACCTCCGACGTCGTGGTCGCCGGCGGGACCGAGTACCCGCTGACCCAGATCACCGTCGCGGCGTTCGCGCGGATGGGCGCCCTGAGCACCCGCAACGACGCGCCGGCGCTCGCCTCGCGGCCCTTCGACGCCGCCCGGGACGGGTTCGTCATGGCCGAGGGCGCCGGCTTCGTCGTCCTCGAGTCGCTCGAGCGGGCGCGCGGGCGCGGCGCGCACGTGCACGGCGAGGTCGCCGGCTACGGCCGCAACTCGGACGCCTACCACATCACCGCGCCGTCGCCCGGTGGGGCGGGCGCAGCGTCCTGCATGCAGATGGCGCTTGAGGACGCCGGGATCGGCCCCCGCGACGTGGTGCACATCAACGCGCACGGCACCTCGACCGACTTGAACGACGCCGCCGAGGCGGAGGCGGTCCGCAAGGTGTTCGGCGACGCCGCACCGCCGGTCACGTCGTCGAAGGGCGTGTTCGGCCACATGATCGCGGGCGCCGGCGCGGCCGAGG
>DATDGU010000319.1:0-2377 GCA_036521915.1 Acidimicrobiia bacterium
GAAAGCTCTTGTTGAAGGGCTCCGAGCGCCTCGACGAGCGCGGCCACGAGCGCATGCTGTTGGGCCTGCGCCGCGGGGATCCCCGCGACGAGCTCCTCGGCGCCTGGCTGGCCAAGGAGTCCGTGCGCGACATCTACCTGACCGAGCGCGTCAGTGAAGCGCGCACCTTGTTGCGCAAGGCCATCGTCGGGTGCACGAGCGACGAGGTCCCCGAGATCCGCACCCTCGGCGCGACGCTCGAGCGCTGGTCCGAGGAGATCTTGAACCACCACCGCACCGGCGCTTCCAACGGCCCCACCGAAGGCATGAACCTGTGTGTCAAACGCATCAAGCGAGCCGGCCGAGGCTTCAGCTGCTTCGAGCACTACCGCTTGCGGGTCCTTCTCCATGCGGGTGGTGTGCACTGGCCCCGGCGTCCATCACCGCCCCGGATCAGGACCCGTGCTCCCTACTTCAACGCGTAGAGCCACTATGTCGACATCCACGAGACCACCTATGCCCATGAACTGAGCGAATGTCGCTTCGATGGCGGCGCGTCCTCTGACTGGCTCCAACGGAACGTTGTGATACACGGCGTATTCGCTGAAGAATGACCCCAGCGCGGTGGTGGAGGCAGTGGGCCAGGCGTTCATAAGGGCGGCCATGAAGTCCTGAACCGTCTCTACGGGTGTGGACACCTGGCACCCTCCAAAGAACCCACTCAAGAATGGTCCTAGCCTGACACTCTGCTCGCTTCAGAGCCACTCATGGACGGCTAGCTGTAGGAACCACAGACCTTGCTGACAGGGTCCACCACTGAATGAAGCCCCCCGGGGGTCAAGTCCTGAGCGCCCTGTAAATCGTCGGCCTGGGCATCATGCAGCGACGCGGTCAGCGCCTCCTCTCTTGCTCTTCGTTTCGTGATCCCGCTCGGGGGGCGGGTCGATGCCGAGCTCGACTCGCAAGAGCTTGAGCTGGTGGCGTTCGATGTCGTTGATGGACACCCGGCACCAGCGTTCGGCCGCGCGGATCATGGAGGCGAAGGCGAGCTTCATGGTCGCCTGTTCGCTCATGAGCCTCGGGATGACCTTGGTGCGCCGGCGCTCCTCTTCGAAGCCGCGTTCGGCCAGGTTGGTGGTGCGGACCCGGATGCGGTGGCGCACCGGGACACGGTGGATGGCGAGCAGGGCTTCGCGATCGTCTTCGAAACAGGCGACCGCCGCAGGGAAGGTCTTGGTGTAGGTGTTGGAGAAGCGATCGGCCGCGGCGCGGGCGGCGTCGAGGGTCGGGGCGTCGCGCACGGCGTAGAGATGGGCCATGACCTCGGCCGCTGAGTCGTCGGGGAGCTTGGAGCGGATGTTGGCCAGACGGTGGAACCAGCAACGCATGCGGATCGAGCGGTCGAAGACGGCCTCGACGGCCTTGATCATCCCCGGTGCCCCGTCGGTGGTGACACTCGTCGGCGGCCGAAGCCCGCGACCGACCATGTCTCTGAAGAAGCCGGTCCAGGCCGGCTCGGACTCTTTGTTGCCCACGGCCAGGCCGAGCAGGTGTTTTCTGCCCTCCGAATCGATGCACCAGGCCACGAGGAGGGCCTCTTTGGCCCCCTGACGCCGGAGCGATTCGAAGATGGCGTCGCAAAAGAAGTACTCGACGCCGATCTCGGAGAGGTCCCTCGCACAGAAGGCCTGGTAGTCCTCCCAGAGCTGGTCGGTGATCTCGCTCACGGCGGAGCGGGAGATGAGCAGCTCGCCGGTGGCGTCACGGAAGGCGTCTTCGACGTCGCGCGTGGAGAGCCCTCGCGCGTACATCTCGGTCACCAGGCGCTCGAGGACATCGGAGTTGCCCTCGAGAAACGTCATAAGGCTCGAGCGGTAGGTCTCGCCGGCACCTCGGACCTGGGGGACCCTGACGTCGATCGCTCCTTCGGCGGTGCGGATGCGCCCGGGCTCATAACCGTTGCGCGACCCGCGGTGGTCGTCATGGCGTCGCTCGTAGCGGCCTCGGCCGCCCAGGTAGTCGCCCTGCTCGGCCTCGAGCAGCTCTTGGACGACGAGCCGGGTGACGGTGTCGACCAGGGTCGAGATGATGTTGCTCCCTTCGTCGACGCCGCCTGAGAGCAGACGATTCAGGTCCTCGCGCGCGACCACGGACGGCGGTACTCTCCTCATTGGCCTGGGCCTCCTTGTTCGGTGTTGAGCGCAAACTCACCGCTACATGGAAGCTCAGGCCGGTTCGATTTACAGGGACCCTAGGACGTCACCCCCCCGCTCCACCAGTGTGTGTGAATCTGCCTCAGTGTTCAATCACCCGATCGGGTGATTGTTTGGCCGAGCCTCGCTCTTAGAGTGAGACCGTGCCTCAACCCATCCGGGTCGCGCTGGTCAATGACTACATG
>DATDGU010000320.1:0-3879 GCA_036521915.1 Acidimicrobiia bacterium
GGTCCCGCCCTACGCTCTCGCCCGTGCGCTGGACGGCGATCGTGAACCCGGTCGCGGGGCGCCGCCGCGCGCGGCGGACGCGGCCAGCGCTCGCCGCCGCGCTCGCCGACCGCCGCATTCCGGTCTGCTACCCGGACGGTCCGACGGCCGCCGCGGAGGCCGCCGCGGCGCGCTTCGCCGACGGCGAGGGCGTGCTCGTGTGCGGCGGGGACGGTACGGTCGCCCGTCTCGCCGGCGTGGCCGCCGGATCCGGCGGGACCATCGGGATCGTGCCGACGGGCACGGGCAACGACTTCGCCCGCCACCTCGGGATCGACGGGCACCGGCCCCTGGAGGCGCTCGCGCTCCTCGAGTCGGGGCGCATCGCGTCGTGCGACCTCGGGCGTGTGACCGCCGCCGATGGGACGACGGCGTGGTTCACCACGGTGGCGAACACGGGCTTCGACGCCGACGCGAACCGATGGGCGAACGGCGTGCGCTGGGCGAGCGGGACGATGCTGTACGTGCTCGCGATGTTGCGGACGCTCGCCACCTACCGGCCGGCCGGTGTCGAGGTCGTCGTCGACGGGCGGGCGCACGCGGAGCGGGCCTGGCTCGTCGCGGTGGCGAACAGCCGCTACTACGCCGGCGGGATGATGATCGCGCCCGGCGCCGAGGTCGACGACGGCCAGCTCGATGTGTGTCTCGTCGGCCCGGTGTCACGCGGCGAGTTCCTCGCCCGGTTCCCGCGGGTGTTCCGGGGCACGCACACCCGGCTCGAGACCGTGCGGACGTGGCGGGGCGCGACGGTCGAGCTGCGCGCCACGTCACCGGCGGACGCGCTGGAGTGCTGGGCGAGCGGCGAGCGGGTCGGCCCGCTCCCGGCGACGCTCACCGCAGTGCCCGCGGCGTTGCGGGTCCTCGTCCCGGCGGGCGCGCCGGTTACTGGGCGGTGATCGTGGCCTGCATGCCCGCCTGGCGGTGGCCCGGCACCGTGCAGAACACGACGTAGGAGCCGGACTTCAGCAGCACCTTCATGCTGGTCGGCCCGCCCGGGGCCATGAGCAAAAAGCTGGCGTAGCGCGGGTCGTCGAACGCGAGCGTGTGGTTGCCGCCCTCGCTCACGTACTGGATGTCGACGATCCCCGCCTTCACCGTGAACTGGGTGGCCTGGAAGTGCAACGCCGGGAACGCCTGGACCTGCAGCGTCGCGACCGCCGCGCCCTTCGGGTTCACGAAGCCGTTGCCACCGCCCGTCGCCGAGGGATGCGAGACCGTGCGCGGCGCCGCGACCATCCCGGCGCTCGCCAGGACGAAGAAGCCGATGGCCACGACCATCACGATCGACGAGGTGCGCATGCGCGGCGCGGCCGAGAGGATCGTCGCGCCGCCGAGGATGGCGACGATCATCGCCGCCCCGAGCACGATGGCGCCGGTGTCGCCGGCCGCGAGGAAGATCCGCGACAGGTTCAGGACGAAGACGGCCATCGTCACGGCGGCGCCGAGCGGCAGGAGGATCGGAAGGATGAGGCGGGTCCAGCGCGCCTCTTTCACCGGGTCCGGCGCGGCCTCGAGGGCGAGCGGCTCGTCGGGGGGCGCGGCCGGCGGTGTCGCCTCGGCGCTCGTCTCGTCGGCCGGCGCGTCGGCCTCGGCGGTCAGCGTGTCGTCGTCGGGCATTGGCTCCTCACCGACCGAGGTGCTCGAGCTCCCGCTCGAGCTGGCGGCGCACCCTCGGATGCTGGGCCCTCTCCTCGTCGGCGGCCCACTGGAAGAAGGTTACGGCGATGAGGGCCCACAGCAGCATCCCGGCACCGACCTTCATGATGAGACCGGCGAGCTGCTGATCGGCGAGCGGGGTCAGCCCCCAGATCGTCGCCTTGTGTGCATAGAAGTGGTAAAGGACGGTCGTCCCGAAGGTCAGGAACGAGGCGGGCACCGTCGGTACGATCGACTGGAGGAAGAGGTAGGCCATCCGCGACGGCGGCGCGAGTCGGGGGATCTCTGGGAGCGGGCTGAGGATGGGCAGCCACACGATGAACGACGACACGAAGATGAGCGCGTGGACGCCGAAGTGCAGGCCCCCGTTGCGCAGGCTGGCGTCGACCACCGTCGGCCAGTGGGTGAGGACGAGCACGACGTTGAAGACGACGAGCGCGGGCAGGAACTTGGCGAGGCGCCGGACGATGCGGAACGTCAGGCTCGGCGGCCGCAGGATCCAGCGCAGCAGCCAGGCCGGCAGCCCGAGGAGGAGCAGCGGCGCGGCGACCATCGCCAGCACGAGGTGCAAAACCATGTGGACGCTGTAGGTGGACTGCTCGGCGATGTCGTGGATCGGCCAGTCGGACGCGACCTCGAGCGCCACGAGCCCGAGGACGAAGCTGGTGATCTGGAGCCGGCTGGCGGCCCGCTGCCCGGGGAGCGCGAAGCGCGGGCCGAGGCGCACGACCGCGATCGCGTAGCCGGCGGCGAGGGTCGCGACGAGCAGCCACGCGCCGGGTTCGGGCCGCCACGCAGGGATACGCGCTAGGGCCCCGAGCATGTCAGGAGAAGACTTCCAGGCTGCTCAGCACGATCAGGTAGAGCACCACGGCCGCGACGATTCCGAGCACGAAGAAGCGGGCGAAGATCTTCTTGTCGGTGCGCAGGTGCATGTACCAGGCGGCGACGAGGCCGAACTTCAGCGCGCCGAACACGAGCAGCAGCGGGATGATCGCCGAGTTCGGGATCGTGCCCTCGAGGTAGTAGAGGCTCACCTCGGCCGACGTGAGCACCACGAGGATCAGGGCGATCACCACGTACTGCACCGGCGTCGGGTGCGGTCGCAGCTCGCCGGGCAGCAGCGCCGGCGCGGCGGCGGCCGCGGCCGGCTCGGGGACGCGGCCCTCGTCGCGCAGCTCGATGTCGGTCACGCGCGCACCCCCCTCATTTCGCGGGCGGGATCAGGTACACGAGGGTGAAGATCACGATCCAGACCACGTCGACGAAGTGCCAGTACAGGCCGGCGATCTCGACCTTCTCGGCGTCTTTCTGGGTCAGGCGACCCTGGGTCGCGAGTCCCCACAGGGACAGCAGCCAGATGATCCCGACGGTGACGTGGGCGCCGTGGAAGCCGGTCAGCACGAAGAACGTCGACCCGAACAGGTTCGTGTCGAGCGACAGGCCTTTGTGGGCGAAGTTCGTGAACTCGTAGATCTGCCCACCGACGAACACCGAGCCGAGCAGCGCGGTCGCCATGAGCCAGATCCGCAGCCGCCGCAGGTCACCGCGCTGGATGGCGGCGAGCGCGAGGACCATCGTGAGGCTGCTCATGAGCAGCACGAACGACGACACGGACGTGAACGGGATGCTGTACACCTGCTGGGGCTTCGGCCCGGTCTGGGGCCGACCGCGGTAGAGCAGGTAGGCGCTGATGAACGCGCCGAAGAAGAGGCAGTCGGACGCTATGAACAGCCAGATCGCCAGCTTGACGTTGGTGGTGCCGGTGCTCGTCGGCGGGTGCGCGGGCTCGCCGCCGTGAGCGGTGGGCGGCTCGGGCGGCGGGCGCGGCGGCGCTTCCTGGATGGTCGCCATCAGTGCGCCTCCTCCGGTGCGGTGGCCGGTTCGATCGCCCACGCGTAGACCCCGAACATGAGGATCAGGGCGCCGACGGCGAGCAGGACGAAGCTCCACCCGAAGCTGTGGAACACCGCGGCGTAGCCGAGGATGGGCAGCGCGACCGCCGCGACGAACGGGAAGAACGACGGCGACGGCATGTGGATGCGGTGGCCCGGTGCGGCGGCGGCGCGCGTCGCGGCGGGCGTGTCGGCGCCGCCGCTCGGCAGCGGCACGAGCATGCCCTCATCGTCCTCGGTGTACTTGCGATGCCAGAAGTCGTCGCGGGAGTCGATCTCGGGGATCTCG
>DATDGU010000321.1:0-7393 GCA_036521915.1 Acidimicrobiia bacterium
TGAACGTCCCGATCGACACCCCGGAGGACGCGGCCCGCGTGCGCGGCTACGCCCCGGACCCGTTCACGCGGCTGCGGGTCGTCGCCGACGCGTACGGCCTGCCGCCGGGTCGCGAGGAGTTCCTCGAGGTGCTCGCCGGCACGCTCGACCCGGTCGGCGGGCTCGTGGAGCGCCGCGTCGCGCGCGGGGAGCCCGCCTTCATCGCTTGTGGGAGGCGATGGGCGGGCGGGCCCGCTTCGAGCGACGGCAAGCCTGGTTCGAGCAGAACCGGGCACGGTTCGCCGCGGCGCTCGGCTGACGCCCCGCCCCCGGCGCGCCGTCCACTGGACGGCCCGGGGCGCGAGGGCTACACAGGGAACGGCCGTCGGCAACAAAGTCACGTGCAAGGGCGCGGCGCGAGGACCCGACGGCCCTCCGCACCCAAACGCCTGCACGTCGACGGCCACGCAACCAACCCGACACTAGAACGGGGGTGCAATGGCACATAGTCAACAGCACCGGGGGACAGGCTGGATCGTCACTTCGGCGATCCTTCTGATCCTTGCCGGTGGCAACATCTTGATCAACGGGCTCTTCGCGCTGCACGCCAACGCGACGATCTCCCAAAACCCGCAGGTTAAGGACACGCTGCTCTTCAGCGGCAGCAACCTGGACACGTGGGGATGGATATATACGATCGTCGGGGCCATCATCGTCATCGCCGGCCTCGGCGTGTTCGTCCGTGCGCAGTGGGCCGTGATGACCGGGCTGTTCGCCGCGTTCGTCGGCATCGTCCTGTCGTTCTTCTGGCTGTTCACGCCCTACTGGCCGGACGCGCTCATCTCGATCCTGCTCTGCGGCCTGGTGATCCACGGGCTCGGGCGCTACGGCGTCGAGGACGTGGACGCCGTCTGACGGCGACCCCATGCGGGATGCCGGGACCGGCGCTGCGTCGGTCCCGGCACCCCCGCCGGGCGCCGAGGCGTCCGGTACCGTGCGGGACATGAGCGAGAGCCAGCGCGTCGAGCAGGTCTGGGAGACCCCGCCGCTCGACGAGATCCCGAAGCTGAGCCGCATGCACGTCGAGGCGATGGAGCAGAGCGACGACGACGCCATCTGGCAGCAGGCCGGGATGCACCACGTGCTGCTGCGCACCGTCGGTCGGGCCTCGGGCGAACCGCACCAGGTCGCGCTGCCGATCTGGCGCGACCCCGAGGGGCGGCGCGTGGTCGTCGCGTCCTTCGCCGGCGCTGAGCAGCACCCGCACTGGTACCGCAACCTCGAGGACCGTGAGGCGAACCCCGAGGTGTACTGCCGTGTGCAGGGCGGCGAGTACTGGTCGGAGCCGGTGATCCTCGCCGGGGACGAGTACGACCGGACGTGGGCGCTGCTCGTCGCGGACCGCGCCTGGTACGAGAACTACCAGTCCAAGACGGACCGCAGGATCCCGCTCGTCGCGCTCCCCGAGACCCGGCCCGCCTGATTCAGCTGAACTGCGGCCGGCTGCGCGGCCGCCCGCCCGGCCCGCTGTACGCCAGCCCGTAGCCGGGCTCGACGTCGAAGCGTGCCGGCGCGAGGCCGTCGCGGGCGCGCTGCCACGCGTCGAGCAGCGCGTCCTCGGCGGCGTAGTCGAACGGGTCGGTGAGCACCCGCTCCTCGGTCGCGCCCGGCTCGACGGGATGCGCGGCGAGCCACCGTGCCGTGTCGGCGACCGCCCGGCGGGCGGGGACGACGTCGCGGTAGCCGAGCGTCGTCTTCAGGCGGGTCAGGTCGAGCACGCGGTGGGTGGGGAGCGGCTGGGTGAGCAGGGGCCGGGCCGGGACGGCGAGGTCGAACGGCATCGACACCAGCTCGAGGTCGTGCCCGAGCGCGCCGCACACGAGTTCGATGACCTGGCGGATGGTCAGCACCTCCTCGTCGCCTGAGTTGAGGACCTGGCCGGCGGCCGCGTCCGGTCGGTCGATCGCGCACAGGACGGCGTGGGCGAGGTTCACCGTGTAGCCGTGGTGATGGAGGGTGAGGCCGTCGTCGGGGACGATCATCCGCGCGCGCCCGTCGAGGACTCGCCGCACGATCGACCACTCGCGGGGCACGAGCTGGTACGGGCCGTACTCGTAGGGATAGCGGAAGTGCACGGCATGGGGATGGTGCGCGAACACCTGCTCCTCGGTGCGCGCGACGCGGTAGCCCTTCTCGTCCTCGGCGGGGTCGCGCACCGTCGGTCCGTCCTCCCCGATCGGGACGGGCAGCCCGGGCGGCTCGTACAGCGACGGGTTCATCCAGCCGCGGTGCGCCGGGACGCCGCCGACCGACACGAAGCGGCCCGTCGCGCCCGCGGTCAGCTCGGCGACGCGGCGCAGCCGGCCGTACATCGCCACGACGACATCGAAGTGGCGGCCGTCGAGCGCCGCGGCGAGGTCGGCGTCGTCGTAGGGGTCGTGGTGGAGGTGCACGACGGACGCGGGCGTCTCGACCCGCTCATGGGTCCCGCGGTGCAGGATCGTGACGGCGTAGCCCCGCTCGACGAGCCCGTGGACGATCCAGATCCCGGTCGGGCCGGTCCCGCCGACGACGAGCGCGCGGGGCGCCACTCAGCTCCCCCGCGGGTGCGTGAACCGGGTCCGATAGGCACGGATGTACTCCTGCACCTCGGGGGTGCGTCCCGCGATCGTCTGGTTGCGGTTCTCGAGGGCCAGCGCCGCGGCCAGGGTCGGCGTGTCGACGTTGTGCCAGAAGACCTCCTTGGTGAGGATGAGCCCGGTCGCGGTGAAGCCGGCGATCCCGCGGGCGAGCTCGAGCGTGGCGCCGTCGAGCTCGTCGTCGCCGACCAGGCGGCTGACGAGGCCCATCCGCTCGGCTTCCTCGGCGCCGACCTCGCGCCCGGTGACGATCATGTCGAGGGCCCGTCCCGCGCCGACGAGGCGCGGCAGCAGGTAGCTGATCCCGATGTCGGTGCCGGTCAGGCCGGTGCGGATGAACGCCGAGCAGAACCGGGCGGAGCGGGCGGCGATGCGCAGGTCGGCGGCGCACGCGAGCGCGAGCCCGCCGCCGTACGCGGCCCCGTGCACCGAGGCGACGACGATCTGGGGTGTCTGGCGCACGTGCTGGGTGAGGTTGGCGATGAACTCCTGGAAGCCGACACCGACGCGCGCGTGGGCGTGCTCCCCCGGGGTCGGGACGGGACCCCAGTCCTTCAGGTCGAGGCCCGCAGAGAAGCCCTTCCCGGCGCCGGTGAGCAGCACGACGCGGGTCTCGGCGTCGCCGCCCACCTCGTCGAGCGCGTCGTGGAGCCGGGCGACGAGCTCGTGGTCCATGGCGTTGAGCCGATCGGGACGGTTCAGCGTGATCCGCGCGACGTGGGCCTCGGGGCGGTCCACGAGCACGACGGGCATGGGGGCTCCTCGGGTCAGCGGGGGACGAGGCCGCCGTCGGCGATGAGGACCTGGCCGGTGACGAAGCTGGCCGCGTCCGAGCACAGGAACAGGGCCGGCCCGACCATCTCCTCGGGCGTCGCGGCGCGGCGCAGGTAGGCGGCCTGCTTCATGCGCTCCTGCGACGCCGCGTCGAGGTGGTTGACCATGTCGGTGAGCACCGTGCCCGGCGCGAGCGCGTTCACACGGATCCCGTCGGCGGCGAACTCGGCCGCCCACGACCGGGTGAACGAGTGCAGCGCCGCCTTCGCCGCGCAGTAGGTCGCAGTGAACGTCGAGAACAGGAAGGCGCCGGCCGACAGCACGTTGAGGACGGCCCCCGCCGGGCTCTCCCGCAGGTGCGGGAGCGAGGCCTCGACGAGGAACACCGGGCCGCGCAGGTTCACGTCCATCGACTTCGCGTACGCCTCCGGCGAGAACGCGCCGAGGTCCTCGCGCAGCCCGGTCGCCGCGTTGTTCACCACGATGTCGAGGCGTCCGAACGTCTCCACGGTGCGCTCGACGAGCGCCCCCACGGCGTCCAGGTCGCCCATGTGCGTCGCGACGCCGAGCGCGGTCCCGCCCTGGTCCCGCAGCGCCGCGGCCGTGGCCGTGCACGCGTCGGCCTTCCGGCTCGCGACCGCGACCTGGGCGCCCGCGGCGGCGAATCCCTCGGCGATCGCCCGGCCGATCCCGCGTGTCCCACCGGTCACGATCGCGACCCGGCCGGTCAGGTCGAACATCGACGACAGCTCGTCTCGATTCATCGCACGCTCCGCTCGGCTGCCCGACCTTAGGGGCCATGGCCGGCCGGATGCCGGGGCGCCATAGGCTCGCCGTCGCCACTCGCCCACGTACCGGGAGCGCCTCCATGGACCAGTCGAGCGCCGAGTTCGCCGGTCGGTACGGACCCTGGGGGCTCGTGCTCGGCGCGTCGGAGGGCCTCGGCGCGGCGTACGCCCACGAGCTCGCCCGCCGCGGCCTCAACGTCGTCGTCGCGGCGCGCCGCGCCGAGCCGCTCGCGGGCGTCGCGACGGCGCTGCGCGACGAGCACGGCATCGACGCGCGCTCCGTTGCCGTCGACCTCGGGGCGCCCGACCTCGTGACGCGGCTGCGCCGCGCCACGGACGGGCTCGACGTCGGGCTGGTCATCCACAACGGCACGGCGGACTTCATCGGCCGGTTCGTCGAGGAGGGCTACGACGACGCCCAGCACCAGGTGGCGGTGAACGTGCTGAGCGTCCTCGCCGTCTGCGACCACTACGGCGGCCCGATGGTCGCGCGGGGACGCGGCGGCGTGATCCTCATGAGCTCGGGCGCCGGCGTGGCGGGCACGGCCGGCCTCGCGGTCTACTCGGCGACCAAGTCGTTCCAGCTCACGCTCGCCCAGGCGCTCCACGAGGAGTGGCGTGCCGACGGCGTCGACGTGGTCGGGGTGGTGGGTCCGGCGATCGACACGCCGAACTTCCGCCGCTCGTTCGACCACGATCCCGACTCGCTGCCCCACCCGCCGCTCGCCCCCGAGATCGTGGCCCGTGAGGTCGTCGACGCGCTCGGCCAGACGATGGAGCTCATGCCCGGCGAGGTGAACCACGTCGGCTACGAGGTGCTCTCGGCGATGCCCCGCATGGACCAGGCCCGGGCCCTGTCGGCGCGCTTCCGTGCGACGTCCCGTGACCCGAAGGTGTCGTCGACCTGACGCGTCGTCCGACGCGCCGGGTCAGAGGCCGGCGGCGAACGTGTACGGCTTCGGCGCCACGACCTTGCCCACGTCGAGCTGGATGACGACGTGCGCGCCGAGCAGGATGTCGCGCGGGTTCCCGCTGAAGAGCTGCCCGTTGCGGTAGGCGGTGACCTTGCCCTTCGCCGACGCGACCTGGTCCGGGCCGAGCGGCTGGTTCCAGATGTCGAAGTACTCGCCGAGCGTGTACACCTTCCCCGGCGTCGGCGACTCGATGTGGATCACGCCGTCGGCGGTGTGGGCGTGCAGCTCGTAGAAGCAGGTCCCGGCGACGACGAAGTCGCCCGTGGCGCCCGGCTGGGTCTGACGAGGCGGCGCGATCCCGATGCCCATCGGGATGCCCATCTGCTTGCCGTTCACGAAGATCGCCAGGTGCGAGTGGACGTGGTAGGCGAGCTGCTCGTTCGTCGTGCAGTGGATCCCGTCGATTGTGTGGCCGGGCGAGTTGCTGTCGAAGCTCGTGACGCTGGCGATCGCCGGCCCGGGCGACCCCGAGTTCGAGGAGGTGGACGACGCCGAGTTCGAGGAGTTCGACCCGCTCGAGGCGACGATCCCGACGACGCCGCCGACGACGACGACGGTGAGCACGACGACCCACGGCCAGGTGGCCCGGCCCCGGCCGCCGCCCATCTTGCGCCAGGCCGCCTTCTTGCGCGCCTTCGCCATCGCCGCGCCGGACTTCGGCCGCGCCGACGAGTAGCGGCGGGTCTGACGCGACCGCTTCTTGTTCGGCACAACGGCACCGTACCGGACGGTCGCCGCATCCCGTCGTCGGCGGCGCCGCCGGACGCCGGATCACCGCCGGGTGTTAACCAAACCCGAACAGCGTCGGCCAGTAGCGCGGCTGCGTCGGGTGGCCGTGGCGGCGACGGGCCGGGTCGCGCGTCGCCGGGCCCGTCGGGGTGCTCGTCGTCGTGGTCGTCGCCGGCGACCGTGACTGGACGAACGCGTCGATCTGCTGGCCGACCAGCTGGGCCATCGCGATCTGGCCGGCCGGCGTGAGATGGAGGCCGTCGCCGTAGACGAACCCCGGGTTCGGCGAGGCGACCGAGTTCCAGTCGGCGATCTGGAGGTTGGGCCACCGCGACTGCGCGAGCACGAGCTGCTGGTCCATCGCCGGGACCCACGACGCGAAGTTGCGCAGGTTGACCCAGATCACGCGCGGCACCGCCCCGATCGCCTGCATCACGCGATCGATGCGCTGCCCGAACGTTGTCGGGTCACCGGCGTCGTTGTTCCCGAGCGCGACCACGACCACGTCGCCGATGACGGCGTGGCTGGCGCTCACGATCGACGCCGCCCCGAGCGTCGACAGCCCCTCCTGCGCCCAGACGGTCACCGACCAGCCCGCCAGCTCGGCGACGAGCGCGTCGCGGGCGCCGAGCATGACCGAGTCGCCGATCACGTAGACCCGCGGGTCGACGCCGGGCGGCGGCGGCGCGGCGGTCGTCTGGGCGCGCGCCGGACCGCCCGCGGCGGCGGCGCCGACGAGCATCCCGAGCGCGAGGAGCAGCCCGAGCGCGCCGCGCGCAACACGCGTCCCGCCGGAGGGTCCCCGCCGACGTCGCGCCGGGCGGTTCAGGCGGCGACGGGGCGGAAGCGCTCCCCGAGCCGATAGAAGCGAGCCGGCGTGTCCCACAGCACCTGCCGACCGTCCGTGTCGACATCGACGCCGTCGAGGTGCTCGAGGAACTCCTCGAGCGCCGTCGGGAACGCCGCGTCGGGGTGCGGGAAGTCGCTGGCCCACATGACATGGTCTGCCCCGACCTGCCCGATCGTGAACGCCGCGAGGGCGTCCTCAGGGTCGGAGGAGATGACGCATTGGCGCGCGAAGTACTCGCTCGGCCGCAAAGCGAGCGCGGCGCACTCGCCGTCGCGGGCCCACTCGTGGTGCTCGTCGAGGCGGGCGAGCCAGTAGGGGAGCCAGCCCGTCCCGGACTCGAGGAACGCGACGCGTAGCGCCGGGTGCCGCTCGCACACGCCGCCGAGGAGCAGCGCCGTCGCGGCGGTCATCTGCTCGAGCGGATGGGAGCACGCGTGGCGGGCCGCGAACCCCTCGAAGCGGTCACGGCCGATCGTCGGGGCGCGCACCCCGAGCGCCTCGTGGACGCCGAGCACGATCCCGGTCTCCTCGAGCGCGTCGTAGAGGGGATCGAAGGACGGGTCGTCGAGGTAGACGTCGGCGACGTGGTTCGGGCGCACGAGCACGCCCACGAGGCCGAGCTCGGCGGCGTGGCGCGCCTCCGCGGCGGCACGCGTCGGC
>DATDGU010000322.1:0-9987 GCA_036521915.1 Acidimicrobiia bacterium
CGGCTCTGGGCCGAAGACCACCGTGCCGCCGAGGACCTCGGTATAGAAGCGCCGGGAGCGCGCGACGTCACCGGAGACGATGAAGTAGGTCACAACCATTCGCTCTGCGGGCTGCGTGGGTTCGGCCACTGCCACCTCCACCCGTTGGGGCTCATGCCCCGCTTGCGCGGGATCTGAGGCTTTCAGTCAACCAGGTCGGTTCGTCGAGGGGACTGGTCGGGCGGCGTAGAAGCCGGCGAGTGTGGGTCATCCTGCGACGCTGAAGAGTCGCCATTCGTCTGGTACGCCCGTTAGCGCATGGGTACCGCGGTCGTTGAAGGTAAGTCCCGATCCGACGACGAGCTCTTTGACGGTGGAGGAGACCAACAACTCACCGGGTTGCGCGAGCGTCTCGATTCGCTGTGCGATGTGTACCGCGATGCCTGCGATGTCGTCCTCGCGCCGCTCGATCTCTCCGGTATGCAGCCCTACGCGAATGTCGAGCCCGAGCTGACGAATGGCGTCTCGGATCGCGGTCGCGCACCGCACAGCACGAGCAGGACCGTCGAAGGTAGCGACGACTCCATCGCCGGTCCTCTTCACGAGATGCCCGCCGAATCGAGTGAGCTGCCGATCGACCGCCCGATCGTGCTGCTCGAGTCGCTCAGTCCAGGCCCGGTCTCCGATAGCCGCGGTCTGGACAGTCGAGCTCACGATGTCGGTGAACAGCACCGTGGCGAGGAAACGGGCGGTGACAGCGGCCCGTCGTTCGCCGGTCAAGAACTCCTCGATCTCTCCCACGAAGTCAGCCTCACTGGCCCACGGGAGATCATCGGCGGTGTCGAGCTCCACGTAGCGGGCGCCCGGGATGTGTTGCGCGAGATAGCGGCCGTGTTCAACACGGCAGAAGTGGTCCGCACGAGCGTGGAGGACGAGGGTCGGCACCGCGACGTTCGCGAGGATCGGCCGGAGATCGGTCGCGCTGGCGCGCCACACAGCCTGCGCAGTTGCCGGGCTCGCTCCGCGATGGCCTGCTCGGCGCCACCAGGCCGCAAAACTCGCGTCCGATGCCAAGCCCGGAGCCATCAACGGAAGATCGTCCGCCTGCGCTCCGCCGGGCTCGACGTTCGCCTCGCGGAACCTCTCGAAAACATGGGAGGGGACACCGAACGGGTAGTCGTCGCTTCGAAGCAGACGGGCGAAACTATTGACGAGCACCAAGGCCCTGATCCGTTCCGGGTGGGTCGCGGCCAGCATCAGGGCTCCCAGGCCACTGAAGCCGACCCCCACCACGGCTGCCTGCGTGACCCGTTCCGCGTCCAGCACGGCGAGCGCGTCGCTCGCCCACTGTTCAACCGTCGGAGGATCCGACGAGCCCAACGGATCCGAGAGACCGATCCCCCGTAGATCAAACCGCATCAGTCGAGAAAACGAAGCGAGCCTGTCCACATAGGAGACCCAGCGAGGCTGTTCGGCAGTGGAATCGATCGAGAACAGCGCGCCGCTCGACAATTCGATCAGAGTCAGAGACTCGCTACCCTCAACTTGGTACGCGATATGCAGGCCGTCACGCGTCTTTGCGTATTTGGGTTCGGCTACGTCTGCCACCACGCGCCAGGCTAAACGAAGTTGACTTTGTTCCCGCCCAGCGTTCCGATTCCCTTGACGTCACCCGTTCCATTGCAACACGGCGAGGCCCCGATTGTCACCGGAGTGGTCGCCGCGGGCGGCTGCACCATTCGTCTGTCACAGTGGCGGTGTGGCTGAGCAACAGCTCGACGGCGGGATCGCGAACGCGGGCCGGGTGGTGCGCGTCGGTCCGCATGTTCTTCGTCCCTCGAGTCCGCACTCGGGTTCGATCCACGCCTTCCTGCGGGCGGTGAGGCATGCCGGTTTCGAGGGTGCCTCGTCACCGATCGGCATCGACGAGGACGGACGTGAGCGCCTCGTGTTCATCGACGGCGAGGTCCCCGTGGCGCCCTATCCGGACTGGAGCCAGTCCGACACCGCGCTGGCGTCCATCGCCAGGCTGCTGCGCGGGCTGCACGACGCCGCCCGCGGGTTCGACCCTCAGGGCCTCACCTGGGACGACAGTCTCGCTGACCCTGCGGGCGGGACACTCGTACGCCACAACGACGTCTGCCCCGAGAACGTCGTCTTCCGTCACGGCATCGCCGTTGCGCTGCTCGACTTCGAGTTCGCTGCCCCCCGCCGCCCCGTCTACGACGTGGCCCACCTCGCCCGCCTCTGCGTACCGATCGACGACGAGTTTGACCAGGCCCGGCTGGGCTGGCGGCCCGCCGACCGGCCGGCACGGCTACAACTCGTTGCCGACGCCTACGGACTGGACCGCGACGCCCGGCCGGAGCTGCTCGCCGCCATGACCGATGCCGTCGCCCGCATCGAAGCATGCGTCCGACGCCGCGTCGACGCCGGTGACCCGAACGTCATCGAGTTGTGGAACCGGACCGGTGGCAGCGAGCGCTACGAGCGCCGGCGCAGCTGGTGGATTGACCACCACGACCAGTTCGCCGCCGCCCTGTTCTGACCCGCATCTCTGCACGACGGATGCTGTCTCCGTTGCAGGGAGATCGGCTGCATGAATGGGTCGTACCACGGTCGAGCACTTTGATCACCGTTCCACCGGCTCTCGCGTCAGTGGCTGTCGGCATTCGCCCGCCTCCACGTTTCCGGCGATGCTTCGGTGAAGCAGGACGGGGCAGGTCGGGTGATCGGGGTTGATGATGTCCAGCACGGTGTCGATGACGCCATGTGTCGGACACCGCCACTGAACTTCTGCCACTGAGCGACGCTAACTCTCGTGTATAACGCCCGGGCGTCAATGTGACCGAACGCCGTGTTGGTAGCGGCGGCGTCTTTACCGGAGGATCCTGCCTGTACGACGGGCCCATGCTTCGACGTCGGGGCCGGTTCCAGATCCGACCGGCCGCGAGGACGGCGACGGGGTCGGGAAAGCCAGCCCGTCGCGCGAGTTGGTCGACGCGTTGGTTACGCCGAGGAGTTCGGCGATTTCTGAGGTGCTCATGAGCGGTTGCTTCAAACGCAGTGAAATCGCTGCTCAGCGGCCCTTTCTTCGCGTTTGGGCTGGTCAGCGGAACCCCCCGGACAGAAACCGGCGAACGGTCCGACCCGCCGCCATAGTCATGCCACCGCAGGGCCGCATCGGCACGGGAGTCAGTTCGTGAAGTTAGTTGTCGTGAACCATGTATCGCTCGACGGTGTGATGCAGGCACCCGGTCGAGCCGACGAGGACGCTCGCGGTGGCTTCACGCACGGCGGGTGGGCGACGCCGCGGAGCGACGAGGTTGTGGGTCGGGCGCTCGGTGAGCGTATGAGCCGCAGCTCGGGGTTGCTATTCGGCCGGCGAACCTACGACGACGTGTTGGGACATTGGAACCGCCAGCCTGACCCGGTCTTCACGCCTGCGCTCAATAGCGCCACGAAGTACGTCGCGTCCCGGACGCTGCGTGAACCCCTGCCGTGGCCGAATTCGGTCCTGCTCGAGGGCGGTGTCGTCGACGCCGTCCGAGCGCTCAAAGACCAGCCCGGCGAGGAACTGGTTGTCATGGGCAGCGGGGAGCTCGTCCAAGCCTTGTTGCCCCATGCCTTGATTGACGAGTACCTGTTGCTGATCCATCCGATCCTGCTTGGATCTGGGCGCCGGCTCTTCCCGGAAGGGATCTCTGCGTTGACTCTCCGGCTGATCGGCAGCGTCACGGCGCCAAGTGGCGTCCTCGCAGTGACGTACGACGCTGGGGCATAGGGCTCCCGAACTTCGTTTGTCCCCATCAGCATCCGATCAAGTCGTTGCACGCCAGGTCACTCAAGGTAACGCGACGCCCATAGGCAGGCGGTTCGACTGGGCAGCGAGTGACCGCGAGTGGGCGAGTGTGCAGTCCTGACGTTTGAAGTCGAAGAGGGCGGCAGTCACCATCTACCTTGCCACGTCACGGCTCCTGGAAACGAGGAGGCCCCGGCCGCGTCGCCGCCTGGCGGCGGTCCGCGTTTGCGGCCTCGACACCCGGCCGACTGACCCACCGGCTGACGCGCGGCTTGCCGGGCGTCGCCGCCTATGTTCCGTCGCGTCGCAGGAGCAGCACGCCCGAGGGCGTGCCGCCACCGGTCGTGACGACGGCAGTCCTCGCCCCGGTGACTTGCCGCTCGCCAGCCTCGTGCCGCAGCTGCGTGATCGCCTCGGCGATGAAGCCGAAACCGTGCGTGCGCCCGGCAGAGAGCTGGCCCCCGTGCGGGTTGACGGGCAGCTCGCCGTCGACGCTGATGCGACGACCCCCGTCCAGCCAGCCCATCGCCTCGCCGAGCCCGCAGAAGCCAAGCGCCTCGAGCCAGGAGATGGCGTTGAACGTGAACCCGTCGTACACGAGCGCGACGTCGACGTCGCTCGGGCGCAGGCTCGTCCTCGTCCAGAGGTGCGTCGCGGGGCCGAGGACCTGCGGCTCGTGGGTCAACGTGTCCTGGTCCCACGAGACTCGCTCGGTGATCTGGGTGCCGACGGCCTCGACATGAACGGCCGGCTTTGGAAGGTCGGCTGCCGCTGCGGCGTCGGACACGACGACCGCGATCGACCCGTCGCAGGGCACGTCGCAGTCATAGAGCCCGAAGGGGGTGGTGATCGGGCGCGCCGCCAGGTAGTCGTCCATCGTTATCGGATCGCGGTAGATGGCGGCCGGGTTGCGCGCCGCGTTGGCGCGGTCGGTCAACGCGATCCAGCCGAGCATCTCCCGCGTCGCCCCGTAGCGATGGAAGTACTGGTTGGCGTGCATCCCGATCCAGTTGGCGGCGGACATGGCGCCGAACGGCGCCCGCCACTCCCACAGCGGGCCGGACACCCGTCGACCGGCGTGACCGACGCCCACCACGGCCGCCGTCGACTCCCACACGGTGCGGAAGCACACCACGTGCCGGCACAGGCCGTTGGCCACAGCCAGCATCGCCGCGATCACCGCGCCCGCCTGTCCCGGCAGCTCCATGCCGCCGTTGATCCACGTCGGCCGCAGCCGCAGCGCTTCCTCGACCTCCATGACGCCGCCCTCGCTGTTCCCGCCGACCCCGCCGCCGGGATAGGTCGAGAGCCCGTCGATGTCGGCCGGCGCGAGGCCCGCGTCCTCGATCGCGGCCCGGCACGCGTCGACGGCGAGGCCGCGAGGGTCCATCATCAGCCGTCGTCCGATCACCGAGTGGCCCACGCCGGAGAGGACCGCCCGGTGCTCGAACCGGTCGCTCGTCGCCGGCGGGCGAACCACCGGCCGCCGCGGCTCGGGGACCCGCTCGGTGCCGTCGGTCACCCCGGTGGGCTCGAACAACGGAACCCAGACGTCCTCCTGCTGCTCGAAGCGGACCGCCACCTCCTGGCCGATGCGCACGTCGTCGGGGTCGCAGCCGACGATGTTCGTCGTCAGGCGCACCGTCGGGTCCTCGGCCAGGGTCACGATCGCGATCGCGTACGGCAGCTCGAAGGACGGGAGCCACTGATGCCGGTTGACCGTGGACGCCACGACGGTGGCGCGACCCGAGACGACCGTCGGCGCCGACGACCGGCTCCCGCACGCCGGGCAGACCGGCGTCGGTGGGTGCACCAAGGCCCCGCAGTCGGAGCAGCCCTGGATCCGTAGCTTGCCGTCGGCGCCCGACGTCCAGAACCACTCGTTCCACGGGGTCAGTTGCGGCAGGGGGCGCGCGTGGGGCGCACGCGGAGGAGCCGAGTCGGTCACCTCACGGTTCCCGCAGCCGCGTCGCGGGCAGCGCGCTCCCATGCCCGCGAGTCATCGCGCTCTCCCTCTCCTGCGACCGGGGACGCTTGATAACGTAATTCTCGGAAATGGGAGTGCACCATTCCGCTCCATGCTGCGCGCCGCGCCGTGCAGGACCGCGTCGCTGCGCTCGACATCCACGACCTCCGCGAGCTGGCCGGAGGAGCGTCGAGCCTGACCTACGTCGGCACGCTCGCCGGCGCCGACACCCGGCGGGTCGTCGTCAAGGTCGCCCCCGCGGGGCTCCCGCCCGTGCGGAACCGCGACGTGCTTCGACAGGCGTGCCTGCTGCGCGCGCTGCACCCGACCAGGGTGCCGGTCCCCGAGGTGCTCTGGGAGGACGCGGGTCCGGCTCTACGGAGCCTGGTCCTCCAAGATGCTGCAGATGCAAGAGCGATGGATCGGCATCTGGCAACAGAGCGGGCTCCGGCTCCACCAGGCGCTCGTCGCTGCGACAGCCAGCAGCCTTGCGATCTTCGGATACGTCGAAAATGACTACGACTCCAACAGGCAGCCCGTCCGGATGAAGCGATGCTCGCATGGCTCCCAAACACCCGATCGCTCTTCACGGCCGACCTCGACCCCGAAGCAGGGTACGAGCTCATGGTGCGCGGCCTCATCGAGGGACTCCACGCGCGACTTGCGAATTCGATCGACGAGCGAAGGCCGCGGCAGTCCATTCGAGCGAAGGTGTCCGGATAGGCAACCCCCAGTGTTGTCCATACCCACAGCGCGCGTCGATGGTCAGCAGGCGCTGCCCCCTCCCTTCTTACCTGCGCGCCAAACTGTCAGTCCTCTAGCCTTCGGAGCTCGCCAGGGCGACCTGTCCGCACGGGGTGATCCGCGACAATGCGCAAGCACTCGACACGCCTGGCCGCTCTCGCGCCGCGCACGAGCACTGGCGTGTCAGTCGATTCCGTAGAGCGCCTTCGCGCTTTCGCTAGTGATCGTCCGCTTCTGCTCCCATGCCAATCCCTTTAGGGCCTCGGTGAGTTCCTGGGTGACACCGGGGAACTTGGCGTCGGGGTGTGGATAGTCGGATGCCCAGATGATGCGGTCGGCACCGCAGAGAGGCGAGTTGGCGGTGAACGCCAGCATGGACTCGTCGGGGTCGAAGCTGATCCAGCATTGGCGGCGGAAGTACTCCGACGGCAGCATCTTCAGCCAGGGCACGTCCCAGCTGAACTTCTTCGTGTGGTGGTCGAGCCGCTCGAGCCAGGGGATGAGCCAACCCCCGTTCGCCTCGAGGAACATGAACTTCGCGCCGGGAAAGCGTTCTGCCACTCCGCCGGCGGTGATGTAGCAGATCGCGCTCATCACATCGACGGGGTTGGCGATCGCCTGTGTGAAATAGATGTTGGGAAGGAAGACCCCTTGCTCCTTCTCTGCTTTCGCCTTGGCTGCCTGGTAGTCCTCGAGCGTCTGATAGCTGCCGTCGGGGTGGCGCATCCGGGCGAGCTTGAGCCCGTCGCAGGCGCCCGGGAGGTCGGGTGCGAGGAACGGATGGAACGCCACGGGGAGTTCAGTGTCTTGCAAGGCCGACCAGATCGGGTCGTAGACCGGGTCGTTGAAGTAGCGCCACTCGATGGCTGGGTTCGGCCGCATGAAGACGGACACCATGCCCGGCAACTCGGCCACGTGATGGATCTCCTCGACGACACCGTGGATGTCGAGGGCGTCGTGTAACGGTGGGAGGGCGCCGGCGCCGAACAGACGGCCCTGTCCCTCTTTGAGATGGTCGGCGCACCAGTCGTTGTAGACGCGCGCCTGCACTCGCCCGAACTCGACGTCGTGCACGCTCTGGAGTCCGAGCAGCATGGTCGGGTACAGCACCGACACGTCGATGCCGTCGGTGTCCATGTCGTGCAGACGCAGTGCTGGCGTCCATCCCGAGGGTCGGGTCTGGGTATACGTCAGTTCGCCGTTGCGAACCTTCTCGACTTCTTCGTCGGAGAAGCCAGCCGTACCCGCCAGACCTGTCGACGGTGTCCGCTGACCGTTCCACACGGTGGACTCGACGCCGTCGGCGTCGCGTTCCGTATGCCAGATGCGGTCGCGGTACCCGGCCGGCGCGAAGTCGAGCATCGCCGTGGGCGGCTCGAGGATGTGCCCGTCGGAGTCGATGTACCGAAGCCGATCTTCGTTCGTGATTGCCATCCTGGTACCCCCCTATTTCTGTGGTGTTCGCGAGGTCGGAATGGCCTTCGTTGTCAGTCGGCCAGGCTCCGCTCGATCTCGGCGGGAGAGCGTTGAACCCGCCAACGATCAACATGTCCTTAACGCGCCCCACGATACGCAGGCTGCCGATCTCGTCAAGCAGACCGAGCTCGACCGTTCGCAGCCAGCCGTCGGCCGAGAGCGTCTGCGCGGTTGCCTCGCGATCATCGAAGTAACGACATTGACGGTCAGCGAGACCCGCTCAGCGGGCGGTATAGCGGCCGTCGACACCGAACCAGGCGCCGGTGCGGAAGCTGGCGGTGTCGGATGCCAGGAACGCCGCCATCTCGCCGGTGAAGAGGCATGGGCGAACGCCCGCCGAACGTGTCAAGGGGCCAATGAAGCCGGCTCTCTGCCGCGACGTCATTTCGCGCAAGAAAACCAATGCTGGCCGAGTGTGAGCGTCATCCGAGCGCGGCGGCGCGAGTGCGGAGCGTGGCGCGGTCGGCCTTGCCCGTGGCAAGCCGACAGGTGTCCTCGGCCTGATGTGGCAGACCAACGAGGAACGAGACGAGAGTTGCCTCCTCTAAGGTCAGCGGCCCGTGAAGTTGGGTCGCCTCCCTTCCCGGAAGGCGGCGACACCCTCCCTCCGATCGGCTGTCTGTGAGATCAATGCCGTCGCGTCAGCCTCTTCCAAGAAGATCGTTGCCATGTCGTTGGTCAGGGATCGGCGATAGAGGCGCTTCGTGAGGCCGAGGCTACGAGTCGCACCCGTTGCCAGCCGCTGCGACAACTCATCCGCGACCGCTTCGACGGCATCGGCGGCAACGAGGCGGTTCACTGCACCCCATTCAGCGAGCACCTCGGATGTCAGCGTCTCTGAGAGGAGCGCAACCTCGCTGAGACGATGGAGCGGCAGGACACGCGGAAGGAAGAACGGGTCACCAGCATGTGGCACCATCCCGCGTCGGGCGAACGCATGCGTCCATCGCGCTCCCTCAGCAGCGACGACCAGATCAGCGAGCAGGGCCAACATCCACCCAACGCCCGCGGTTGTCCCGTTCACTGCGCTGACTACGGGCGTCTCGAGCTCCCAATAGACCCGGAAGAGATCTTGGAACGGTCGGAGCGTGCGGGGATAGTCGATCAGGCTCCCGCCCCCTCGTGGCATGAGCTCGCCACCGCGCCCTGTCGGCATGAGCTCGCCACCGGTGCAGAAGTCACGACCGGAGCCGGTCACGACAAGCGCGCGAACCCCTGGATCGCTGTCCGCCGCTAGGAACGCGTCGATCAGCTCGTCACGCATGGCCTTGTTAATTGCATTCCGGGCCTCGGGCCGATCGAGACGTACCCACTGGACAGCATCGCGACGCTGTACGACGATGGTGCGCGGAGTCTGGGTCACGACGGCACCATACCGGTGCGGTGTTGGCTGGCACCCGGGCTCCCTCGCGCCGGCCACAGCTCATGCAGCGCCGACAGGCCCGTCCCCACTATCGGAAGAGCAGGAGTCGGTTCACGACGAAGAACACACCGGTGTAGGTCGGTCCGACGCGCGCCGCTATCTTCACGAGGTCAAACGGTCGGCAGGCCCGCGGCGCGGGAGCGCGCCCGTGTTCCTCGAAGCGGAAGAGTCAGAGGTTCAAGTCCTCGACCGCCACCGCCCCATCGCAGGTCAAAGCGCGAAGCGCTGAGTATCCCCGCAGCCGGAGCTGCCTCTGGATTAGCCACTGCACCCAAACGATGGTTTCGTACCGCCGAAACGACTCGGGCGATCCCTCCGTACACGGTCTACTCACCGGCGCCGAGGTGGCGGACGAAGAAGGACTCGGCGGAGTCGTTCTCGAAGACCGGTACCTGGACATGACCACCCGGGTTGACGTGGAGGGTCTTTTCGGTCGAGCCGATGGCATCGAAGAGAGCCAGGCCTGCATCGCGGGCGATCAACTCGTCGTCCCATTGGAAGAGGAACAGGATCGGGATGCGCAGCGAGCGGGCCGCCATCTCGAACTTGGTCCCTCCCATGCCGGCGCCCAGGCCGGCCAGACCGAGCACGGCGGCC
>DATDGU010000323.1:0-11703 GCA_036521915.1 Acidimicrobiia bacterium
CGGCCTGGTGCTACCCCGACTCGCCCCTTGAGGCGCTGCGCGACCTGATCCGCTTCGAGTGGGGCGCGATGGACGCCTGGTTCGAGGAGGACGAGGAGGTCTTCGTCCACCCCCGCAGCCCGTTCACTCGAGTCGACATCCTTGCCAGCTCCCGACACCTCGAGGTTGCGCTCGGCGGGGTGACGCTCGCCGAGACGCGCCGGCCGACGCTGCTCTTCGAGACCGGGCTGCCGGTCCGTTACTACCTGCCGAAGGTCGAGGTGCGCCTCGACCTCCTCGAGCCGCGCGACACCACGTCGGCGTGCCCGTACAAGGGCGTCGCCCGGTACTGGTCGGTGCCCGACCTCCCGGGTGGCGAGGACGTCGCCTGGTCGTACCCGACACCACTGCCCGAGAGTCAAAAGATCGCCGGGCTCGTCTGCTTCTACAACGAGCGGGTCGACCTCACCGTCGACGGCGAGCGCCTCGAGCGGCCCCGCACCCCGTTCTCGTGACCGCGACGGCGCGCCCCGGCCGGTACCGTCGCGCACCCGAGGAGGTGGCGATGACGCTCACGACGATCGACCTGTACGACCCCGACGGGTACGTCGCCGCTCCACCGCACGAGGCCTTCGAGCAGCTGCGGCGCAGCGACCCCGTCCACTGGCAGGACATGCCGGACGGGACGGGCTACTGGGCGGTGCTGCGCCACGCCGACGTCGTCGAGGTGGCACGCGACCCGCTGCGCTACTCGGCCCAGGTCGGCGGCGTCGTGTTCGAGGATATGCCACCCGAGCAGCTCGAGCAGACCAAGAACATGCTGCTGATGATGGATCCGCCGCGGCACGCCACCCTGCGGCGCGAGACCGCGCCGCGCTTCAAGGCACGGGAGATGGCCACGCTCGAGGACCGCGTCCGGGCGATCTGTCGCTCGATCATGGCGAAGGGCGCGGCGATGCGAGAGTGCGAGTTCGTGCACGACCTCGCTGCCATGCTGCCGTCGCAGGTCTTCGGCGAGCTGCTCGAGATCCCCGAGGCGGACCGGGCCGACATCAACCACTGGGCCGAGATGACGACCGGCGGCCAGGACCCCGAGCTGAACCCCGACGGGTACGCCACCGGGGGCGAGGGCGAGGGCTCGGTGCAGATGGCGATGTACGGGATGGAGTACGCCAAGCGCCGACGCGGCCAGGGCGGCACCGACGTGGGCGCGAGGCTGCTCGCCACCGAGATCGAGGGCCGGCCGATGACCGACCTCGAGTTCGGCTACTTCTTCGTGCAGCTCGTCACCGCGGGCAACGACACGACGCGCACGATGCTCTCCTCGGGCGTCCTCGCGCTGATCCAGCATCCCGACCAGCTGGCCGCGTTGCGGACCGACCGCTCGCTCGTGCCCGGCGCGGTCGAGGAGATCCTGCGCTGGGCGAACCCGCTGCACTACTTCCGGCGCACCGCGACCGAGGACAGCGTGCTGCACGGTCAGCGCATCGCCGCGGGCGACAAGCTCGGGATGATCTACACGTCCGCCAACCGCGACGAGGACGTGTTCCGCGACCCGCACCGCTTCGACATCCGCCGCCACCCGAACCCCCACCTGTCGTTCGGCATCGCCGAGCACTTCTGCCTCGGCGTGCACCTGGCCCGCCTCGAAGGCCGCGTCTTCCTCGAAGAGCTGCTCGACGCCTTCTCGAGCATCGAGCTGACCGGCGAGCCCCGCCGCCAGCGCTCGAACCTCAACAACGCGCTGAAGGCGCTGCCCGTCCGCCTCGCCCCCTGACCGCCCAAAGGGACCCCGGGGCACCGCCGGCCGCGGGCATGCTGGCCCGATGGACGGCGTCACCCCCGAGACCTGCGCCGAGTGCGGCTTCGACGCCACCGCCTGGAACCCCCACGACGCGGCCACGCTCCTCGACGCGCTCGGCGCGTGGTGGCACCTCGGCCCCTCCGGCCTCCCGGCCGAGGTGCTGAACGCGCGACCCGCGCCCGAGGTGTGGTCGGCACTCGAGTACGGCCAGCACAGCGCGCTCGTCACCGCCGTGCTCGCCGCCGCGATCGAGCAGATCGTCGCGGCGGACGCCGCGACGCTCCCCCCGGCACCTCAGAGCGCACCCGGTCCGGGCCTGGTGGCCACACTCGACCCCGCGGTCGTCGTCGCCGACCTCGAGCGCGAGGGGCACGCGCTCGCGGCCTTGACGCGTCGCGTCGACGCCGACGCGTGGACCCACGTCGGACACACGGGCGACCAGCCGATCCAAGCCGGCGCGGCGCTGCGCCACGCGGTCCACGACGCCAGCCACCACCTCATGGACATCAGCCGTGGGCTCGCCGCGCTCGGCACCGAACCGCCCGCGGCGACGGGGACCGTCGTGCAGGTGAACGCGTCGAACGGCGGCGTGCCCAAGCGCGCGGTCGACGCCGGGTGGGTCGACCGGGCCGGCCTCCGCGGTGACCACCAGGCGGAGCGACGCCACCACGGTCGCCCCTTCCAGGCCCTGTGCCTCTGGTCGCTCGAGGTCATCGAGTCGCTTGCGTCGGACGGCCACCCGATCGCGCCGGGCTGCGCCGGCGAGAACCTGACCCTCGCCGGCGTGGACTGGGCGGCGCTGCGTCCCGGTGTCCGCCTGCGCATCGGTGACGTCCTCGCCGAGCTGTCCTTCCCGGCGGTGCCGTGCGCGAAGCAGACGCGCTGGTTCGCCGACGGGGACTTCGCTCGTATCGGCCACGACCGCAACCCGCAGCTCGCCCGCTGGTACGCGTGGGTGCGCGCGCCCGGCGAGGTGCGACCGGGCACAAGCGTCACCGTGCAGCCGACCGACTGACCCACTTACCGGGCGACGCGCGCCAATGTAGAAGGGGCAACCGTCGCCGCACGGGGAGCGAGCGTGAGGACAGCAACCGGACCGGCGCGGCGTCACCGGCGGGTCGCGCTCCCCGCGCTCACGGTCGCCGCGGCGTGCGCCGCGCTGCTGCTCGGCCCCGCCGCGACCGCGACGCCAGGGCCCACCGACGCGGGCGGGACGATCACCCTCGGTGGCGGGCTCGTGACGATCCCGAGCGCCGACGTCGGCCCGGTGAACCTGCACGCGCTCCCGCTCGGGGACGGGCAGGACAGCTCGTCACCCGAGGCGGGCCACATCGACCTCTGCAACCCCGGCATGCTGCAGCCGGCGCCCAACGGGGGGTCGCTGCCGTGGATCCACGGGAGCACCTGGGATCTCACCCAGAAGGCGGTCTCGGGCGGCAGCGTCTCCTGGCCGAACGCGACGTTTCAGAACGTCGTGCACGGATCGACCCGCACGATCAGGCGCAACGACCTGCCGGTCGGGGAGCCCACGGGTACGTTCCCCGTCCGTCCAAGCGACCCCGCCTTCCCGTACCGCCCCGACGAGAGCATCGTGGAGCCGAACAGCTTCGCTGTGCAGGTGCCCGCCAAGCCGAAGGTCGCCAACACCCCGACGTGTCTCGCCGGCGACGCCGGCGTGACCCTCGACGGCGTCGCGCTCCTCGACGGCTTCGACGCCAACGGTCGTGACGCGGGGGCGAACGAGGTGCAAGACGCCTGCAACGGGCACCCGAATGCGCTCGGGTACCACCGCCACGCCATGCCCTTCTGTCTCCTCGCACGCGACACCGGGACAGGGCAATCCGGCCTGCTCGGGTACGCGCTGGACGGCTTCGGGATCTACGGCCCACGCGGCGCGAACGGCAAGGTGCTCACCAACGCCGACCTCGACGCATGCCACGGCACCACGAGCACGGTCGTATGGAACGGCAAGAAGGTCCGCATGTACCACTACGTCTTCACGTGGCAGTTCCCGTACACCGTCGGGTGCCTTCGCGGCGCCGTCTCGAGCCAGCACATCTTCAACACCGGCGGGGAGGGAGGCGCCGCCCTGCCGCCGGGTGCGCCGCCTGGGGGCGGCGGCTGACCGGCGCGACCGACCGACGCCACGTGTGCGCGACCTCCTCCGAAGGCGTGCCGTCGTAACCTGGTCCGACAGGAGGTGCCGATGGCGACCACGCCGTCCCCGACCGCTGAGGAGATCGGCGAGCGCGTCCGCGCCGCGCTCAACGACGTGGATCTGCGCGCCGTGCAGGACCTGCTCGACGACGACGTCCAGTGGGGGCCGCTCGGTGACCAGGGCTGGGGATGCCACAACCGCGCCGAGGTGCTCGACTGGTTCCAGAAAGCGCTGACGAGCGGCGTGCGCGCGGACGTGAGCGAGCTCGTGGTGGAGGACGGGAAGCTGCTGATCGGCCTGCGGGTCTTCGGCCGAGGGGCCCCGGCCGCCGATCCGGACGAGCGCTGGCAGGTCATGACCCTGCGAGCCGGGCGGATCACCGACATCCGTGGATTCGAGGAGCGCACGGCGACCGCCGCGTTCGCCGGGACGCCGCAGTAGCGCCAGGGTCCGTCGCCAACGAATCGGAAGAAACCTGGATCGAGCTGTCGATCTGGCGGGTCCCCGTTCGTCTCCTCGGCACGAACCCTCAAGAGGAGGAGATCCCATGAAGTACGTGCTGCTGATCCACCAGGGCACCACCCCGACGCCGCTCGACCCCGAGGCGTGGGCGACGCTCTCCGAGCAGGAGCAGAAGGACGTCTACGCGGCGTACCAAGCAGTCAACGCGACGCCCGGTGTCACACCCGGGAACGGCCTCCAGCCCCCCGAGACAGCAACGACCGTGCGGGTCCAGAACGGCAAGGTGCTCACCACCGACGGCCCCTTCGTGGCGACGAAAGAGGCCCTCAACGGCTACCTCACCTACGAGGCCGACGACCTCGACGCGGCCATCGAGCTCGCGGCGAAGATCCCGGCCGCGCGCCTCGGCGGCGCAGTCGAGGTGCGCCCCGTCATGGAGTGGTGACGATCCTCGAGCAGACCTTCCGCGACGAGTGGGGACGCGTCGTCGCGGCGCTGATCGGCTTCCTCGGCGACTTCGACCTCGCCGAGGAAGCCGCGCAGGAGGCGTTCGCGATCGCCGCCGAGCGGTGGCCCGACGACGGGTACCCGCCGAACCCCCGCGCCTGGCTGATCACGACGGCCCGCAACCGCGCGATCGATCGCATCCGCCGCAGCCAGACGCTGGAGGCCAAGACCGCCGTGCTCCCGATCCCGGAGGAGCAACCGATGGACGCCAGGACGTTCCGGGACGAGCGCCTCGAGCTCGTCTTCACGTGCTCCCCGAGGCGACGATGGCGCAGCGCCTCGTGCGTGCCAAGCGCAAGATCAAGGCCGCCGCCATCCCGTTTCGGGTGCCGCCCCCGGCCCTGCTGCCCGAGCGCCTCGACGCCGCCCTCGCCGTCATCTACCTGATCTTCAACGAGGGATACGGGGGTCGGGGCGAGCTCGCCGCCGAGGCGCTGTGGCTCGGGCGCGCGCTCGTCGACCTCCTCCCCGAGGAGCCGGAAGCGCACGGCCTGCTCGCCATGATGCTGCTCCACGACTCGCGCCGCGACGCCCGCGTCCACGACGGCGAGCTCGTGCTGCTCGCCGACCAGGACCGCACGCGCTGGGACACCGAGCAGATCGAGACCGGGCGACGCGAGCTCCGACGCGCCCGGGCACTGGGAGGACGCGGTCCCTACGTCCTCCAGGCCGCGATCGCCTCGCTCCACATCGACGACCCATGCGACTGGCGCGCGATCGCCATCCTGTACGGCCAGCTCGCCGAGCTGACGAGCTCCCCGGTCGTCGAACTGAACCGCGCCGTCGCCGTCGCCGAGGCGGAGGGCCCCGACGCCGGCCTGCGCATCATCGAGACGCTGCAACTCGACGACTACCGCTACCTGCACGCGACCCGAGGCGAGCTGCTGCGCCGGATGGGTCGAGCGGACGAGGCCCGCGAGGCTTACGCACGCGCGCTGGCCCTGGTCGACGACGCGGCCGAGCGACGCTGGCTCGAGCGGCGCCGGTCCGACGTCGTGGGCTGAGCGTCAGCGCGGGCCTCGGCGGCCTGTTCGATCGGCGTCGACACAACGGGGCCGATGGCCGCGAGTACCGAACACGCCGATGCATCAAACTCAGTCTTCCCAATCGAGTTGCGCGGCGGGCACGCCAACAGATCGCGCGTACGCCTCAACCCTCTGCCGCGCGGCGACGTCGCCGCGTCGATACCGAAAGACGTGATTCGCGAAGACGACCACCATTTCCTCGCCCGACCCGTAGGAGCAGTACCACCCGCCGGTCTCCTCGAGCGCTTCGCTCAACGACTGCGCCAAGCCCATCGTGCGATCCTCGGCGACATCAAATTCGATGAACGTCCAGAGCAGTGGTTGGCCTGCTTCCGGATCGCCAGCACCCGCTCGCCACAGGCGCCGCACGCGAAGGTCGCCCGTCTCGAGGACAGCGTCGCGTCGCAAGCTCTCACCGATGAGGACACCGGAGAAGACAACCGAGGACACGTTGCTCACCCAGGACGAGCGTAACGATGTGACGCGCGGCGGGGTGTCGTGCGACCCGTCGTGACGAAGGGTGCGTCCACCTCCAAAAATGGGCCCGACCCCCTACAGGGCCCGGGGGCGGAGTTCGACGCGCGCTACCAGTAGCGAGCCGGGTCGGCACGGCCCGCCCGGCGGGACCTAGCGTGGCGCGGTCAGCCCGTCGTGGTCCCAGGAGGACTCGTGGAGTTCACGCCGACCCCCGAGAAGCTCATCCCCGACCTCACGCCCCGCGAGGAGCTCGTGCTGCTGGCCCGGACGCTGTGGCGCGAGGGATACAACGACCATCTGGCTGGTCACATCACCCACAACCTCGGTGACGGGACCCTGCTGTGCAACCCGTGGCTCCTCACCTGGGAAGAGCTGCGACCGAGCCAGGTGATCCGCATCGACCTCGAGGGCCGCGTCGTCGAAGGCGACTGGCCCGCCCCGCTCGGGATCCCGCTGCACCTCGCGCTCCACCGGCTGCGCGAGGACATCCCGTGGGCGTTGCACCACCATCCGCTGTTCGGCACGGTCTGGGCCGACCAGGCGGAGGTCCCGCCCATCCTCGACCAGAGCTCCGCGCTCGGCGGCGGCGAGCTCGTCGTCGTCGACGAGTACAGCGGCCCGGTCAACGACCCCAGCAGCGCGCGGCGCGCCGTCGAGGCGATCGGCGGGGCGAGCACCGCGCTGCTTGCCGGGCACGGCGTGTTCGTGCTCGGCGTGTCCGCCCGCGCCGTGCACCAGCGAGCCGTCGCGCTCGAGCAACGTTGCCAGCACGCGTGGTACGTGCGCGCGGCCCGCGGCGACGCCGTCTCCCGACTTCCAGGCCAATACCTCGACGCGATGCGGGCCAGCGACGGCAACCGGTTCATCGGCTTCTGGGAATCGTCGGTCCGGGCCGAGCTGCGTGCCGACCCGACGCTGCTCGAACGCGTCAGCGGCTGACTCGCACACCGACCGGCGATCGAGCCCACTGTCCGCAGCCGTCGAATATCCGGGTCAGTGGACGCCATCGCCTGGGCGTACAAGATCCCCGATTGCTATTGCAAGGACGGGCGTGGCACACCTCCAGGGATGCTCGACTTGATCAAGCAGCCTTGGAGGTGCCGGGAGTCGAACCCGGGTGTTCCGTGATGTCAGCGGGGCTTCTCCGAGCGCAGCCGGTGAGCGGGTTCTCGGGGCGCCACCGCTCACCGGCGATTGTGACGTCCCCAGCCCCGCTGTGATGTCCCGCCAGGCCACGGGGCCCGTCCTGGCGGTGAGCCGCTCATCATGACGCCCGCTTCCGGCCGAGCGGCCGGGCCGGAGCGAACGCGCGGCCTTTTAGGCCGCGAGCGCGAGGTTGTCCTCGGCGTTTATTTGTTGTTGCCGGCTCTTTCACGACGATCCGGCGACGTCGGCTCGCTTCACCCGCCTCGATCCACGGAATCGAAGCCACGCACCCCCTTGTCAAGGTGCACCGTCGTGCGCGTGACGGTGCACCACCACTCTACCGGTCGACCTCGGCCGCCCCCGCCGGGTGCCGGGAGACCCGTGATCAGTGCGTCTGACCCGCCTGGCGGCGGTCCTTCATGGCCCGGTCGATGTCGCGCCGGGCGTCCCGCTCTGCGAGCGTGCGCCGCTTGTCATAGGTCCGCTTTCCTCGGGCGACGCCGAGCTCGACCTTCACCAGGTGGTCCTTGAAGAAGAGCTGGAGTGGCACGAGCGTCATGCCCCGCTCCGCTGTCTGTCGGGTGAGCTCGTCGATCTCGCGGCGATGCAGCAAGAGCTTGCGGGGCCGTACCGGATCCAGCTCGTCGCGTGCGAACGGGTAGGGCGCGACGTGCATGCCGTGCAGCCAGACCTCGTGGTCGCGGATGCGGGCGTACGAATCCTGCAGGTTCGCCTTGCCCTCGCGCAGGGACTTCACCTCGGATCCGGCGAGCATGATGCCGCACTCGAAGGTCTCGAGGATCTCGTAGTTGAAGCGAGCTCGACGGTTGCGCACCGTCGGGGTCCGACCGGCCTTCGCGTCGGATCGGGGCGGCATCCGCTGACGGTACCGTGCGGCGATGCGGAACCGCCTCACCGATCTGCTGGGCGTCGAGTACCCGATCCTGCAAGCGCCGATGGGCTACATCGCCCGAGCCCAGCTCGCTTCGGCGGTGTCCAACGCCGGGGCGCTCGGGATCATCGAGACGTCGTCGGGTCAGCTCGACCAGGTCCGCGACGAGATCGAGAAGATGCGCGACCTCACGGACAAGCCGTTCGGCGTGAACATCGCGCAGATGCTCGTCCGCGACCCGGGCATCGTCGACTTCGTGCACGACCAAGGTGTCCGGTTCGTCACGACCTCGGCCGGCAGCCCGGCCACGTACACCGACGCGCTGCACCAGGCCGGCATCACGGTGTTCCACGTCGTCCCGTCGCTCCGCGCGGCGTTGAAGGCCGTGGCCGCCGGCGTCGACGGGATCGTCGCCGAAGGCGGCGAGGGCGGCGGCTTCAAGGCGAGCCGCGACGTCGCGACGATGGTCCTGACGCCCCTCGTGTGTTCACGCATTGACATGCCGGTCGTCTCGGCGGGAGGGATCTGCGACGGCCGGTCGATGGCGGCCGCCTTCGCGCTCGGCGCCGAGGGGGTGCAGATGGGGACGCGCATGGTGTCGGCCGCCGAGTCGCCGGTCCACCAGCGGTACAAGGACCTCGTCGTCGAGACGTCCGAGACCGGCACGGTGTTCCTCAACCGCTGGCACAAGCCGTCGTTCCGGGTGCTCGCCACGGAGCGCAGCGAGGCGCACGAGCGCGCCGACGAGCAGGTCGTGCTCGGCACGCTCGACGGGATCCTCTCGCTGTACTTCGAGGGTGACCTCGACGCCGCATTCGCGTTCGGCGGTCAGGTCGCCGGGCGGATCGACGCCGTCGAGTCCGTCGACGACATCATCCGCTCGACGATGGCCGAGTTCCACGACGTGGTCGACGCGCTCGCTCGCCGCTATCCGGTGCCTCGCTAGCATCCCCGCCGTGGCACCGTCTGGTTCGATTCTCGGCAACCCGGTCGCGCGAGTCGAGGACCCACGAATCCTGCGCGGCGAGGCGACGTACTTCGACGACTTCGCACCCGCGGGCACCGCGCACGTCGCGTTCGTGCGCTCGACCATCGCCCACGCCCGCGTCACGTCCATCGACACGAGCGACGCCGAGGCGATGCCGGGCGTGCTCGAAGTGCACACGAGCGAGACGCTCCCGCTCGACCCGGTGCAGGGCTTCGTCATGCTGCCGCCGGTGTTCAGCCGGCCGGCGCTGGCCGACGGGACGGTTCGCTTCGTGGGCGACGTCGTGGCCGTCGTCCTCGCCGAGACGCGCGCCGACGCGGTCGACGCCGCCGAGCTCGTCGTCGTGGACTACGACCCGCTCCCGACGGTGCTCGACCCCGAGGCCGCCCTCGAGGAGGGCGCCCCGCTCCTCTTCCCGGAGCACGGCTCGAACCTCGCGATCGAGTTCAACTTCGGCGAGGACGCGACGATCCTCGAGGGCGCGGACGTGGTCGTCCACGGCCGGTTCCTGAACCAGCGGGTCGCGCCGCTGCCGATGGAGCCCAACGGCATCCTCGTCGAGCCCGGTGACGACGACACGGTGCTCGTTACGGTGCCCACCCAGTCGCCGTTCGGGATTCGGGACCCGCTCGCCGGCGCGCTCGGCCTCGAGCCCGACCAGGTGCGCGTCGTCGCGCCGGCCGTCGGCGGCGGCTTCGGCGCCAAGACCGGCATGTACTGCGAGCAGCTCGTCGCCGCGACCCTGGCCCGCCGGCTCCGACGCCCGGTGAAGTGGACCGAGACGCGCTCCGAGAACCTGCTGGCGATGACGCACGGCCGGGGCCAGATCCAGCACGTTGAGCTCGGCCTGCGTCGCGACGGGACGTTCGTCGGCGTGAAGGTGAAGGTGATCTGCGACGCGGGCGGCTACCCCTCGATCGGCGCGTTCCTCCCGTTCCTGACCCGCACGATGGCCCAGGGCGTATACGCCATCCCGAAGGTCGAGCTGAACGCGGTTAGCGCGGCGACGAACACCACGCCGACGGCGGCGTATCGCGGCGCCGGCCGTCCGGAGGCGACCGCGTTCCTCGAGCGCATCGTGGACATGGCCGCCGACGAGCTCGACATCGACCCCGTCGAGATTCGCAAGCGCAACCTCCTGCCACCCGAGGCCTTCCCGCTCACCACCGCGACCGGCGCGAACTACGACGTCGGCGAGTACGCGAAGGCCCTCGACGAGGCGTGCCGACTCGCCGGCTACGACGAGCTCCGACGCGAGCAGGCGGACCGACTGGCCGCGGGTGACCTCCACTTGCTCGGCATCGGCGTGTCGACGTACGTCGAGGTCACCGCCGGCGGGATGTTCCAGGAGTTCGGCGGCGTGGAGGTGCTCGCCGACGGCATCGTCGTCGCCCGGGTCGGCACGTCGGCGCACGGCCAGGGTCACGAGACGGCGTTCGCGATGATCGTCGCCGAGCTGCTCGGCGTCCCGATAGAGCACGTGCGGCTCGTCCAGTCCGACACGGCGCTGGTGCCGCGGGGGAGCGGCACGATGGGCTCGCGCTCGCTGCAGACCGCCGGCAGCGCCCTCTACCGCGCGAGCGAGCAGGTCATCGAGAAGGCGAAGCAGCTCGCGGCCCACCTCCTCGAGGCGAGCCCGGACGACATCGTGCTGCACGACGGCGGGCGCGTCGGCGTGGCCGGCGTGCCCGCGACCGCGCTCACGTGGGCCGAGCTGGCCGGCGCCACCGAGCAGCCCGACCGGCGACCCGAGGGCTGGGAGGGCGGCCTCGCCAGCGAGCTCGACTTCAACCAGGGCGAGGCCACCTATCCCTTCGGCGCCCACGTCGCCGTGGTCGACGTCGACTCGGAGACGGGTCGCGTTGAGCTCCTCCGCCACGTCGCGGTGGACGACTGCGGCCGGATCCTCAACCCGCTGCTCGTCGCCGGGCAGCAGCACGGCGGGATCGCCCAAGGTGCCGCGCAAGCGCTGTTCGAGGAGGTCGTCTACGACGACGACGGCAACCCGCTCACCGGCAACCTCATGGACTACGCGATGCCGAGCGCGGCGGAGCTGCCGAGCTTCGAGGCCAGCAACACCGAGACGCCGACCCCGTTGAACCCGCTCGGCGCCAAGGGGATCGGCGAATCCGGGACGATCGGCTCCACGCCGGCGATCCAGAACGCCGTCGTCGACGCCCTGAGCCATCTCGGTGTCCGACACCTGGACATGCCACTCACCGCCGAGCGCGTGTGGCGCGCCATCCAGGACGCGCGTGCCGCAAC
>DATDGU010000324.1:0-2702 GCA_036521915.1 Acidimicrobiia bacterium
GAGGGCCAACCGGGGTCGAGACGGCCGGGACGTTGGCAGAGCTGTTCACCAAGGTGCTCGCGAAGGGCTACCGCCGAGCGGATGTGCACCGAGCGCGCGTCATCGTGATCGAGATGGGCGCGGAGCTCCTACCGAGCTTCCGTCCCGCGTCGCGCCAGAATGCCCGCGAGTCCCTCGCTGATCGTGGCGTCGACGTTCGGTTCGGCGAGCGCGTCTCCGAGGTATCAGCGCGTTGGGTCCGGTTGGCCTCCGGTGAAGAGTTGCTGACCCGAACGGTGATCTGGACGGCAGGTGTTCGTGCAAACGACCTCGCCGGTCGCCTCGGTGTCAAACAGGCAGCGGGAGGCCGGATCCTGGTCGAACCCGACCTGTCGCTCCCCGATCGGCCGGAGGTCTTCGTTGTTGGTGACATCGCTGCCTACCGGACTGGGGCCGAGCACCTCCTCCCCCAGCTCGCGCCCGTTGCCATGCAATCGGGAGCACATGCTGGCGAACAGGTCATGCGCCGCTTGCGGGGCCAGCCAACTCAACACTTTCAGTACCGCGATAAGGGAACCATGGCAACTATCGGCCGACACGCCGCCGTCGCTGACCTGTCGGTCGGCATCACGCTACGCGGGCCGATCGCCTGGCTCGCTTGGCTTCTTCTGCACCTCATCTACCTGATGGGCTTTGAGAACCGAGTCCAAGTCCTCGTCCAGTGGGCATGGAACTACACCACCTGGAACTGGGGACCGCGCCTCGTGATCGACCGCGATCCCTCGCCATCGTGACAACAACGGGCGCGTCTGTCCCGCTGCGCTGGGCGTCGAGGAACCGCGTTCTCGAGAGCTGCCGCCCACTCGCAGGTTGCAACGACCCCTGTCTGGCTAGTCACTTATCTCCAGAGCAACGCGCGGACTCTAAGCAATCGGGACCCGTGGCGGCAGAAGCCGTAACTCGCGACCGTTGGAACCGCGAGTCGCTACCCATCTAAGGACTTGAGGCATTCCAAGACCGTGGGTCGGCCGGGTCAGCCAGCGGGGGGCTCTTCGGCGACGCCCTGGACGACCTTCTAGAGGAGCACAACGGTGTCGACGGGACGCGCTCGTCCTCCAGGACTACCGGTTGTCGGGGTGACGCACCAGGCGCATACTCACGCTGAGACGCCGCGAGTAGGACCTGCCGCCTTGCTGACAGTCGAGCAGGGAGGTGAGCCAAGCAACTCGCAGATCCGGAGTGAGGAGGCTCTGATATGCCGACCTATGTGACGCTGATTCGTTACACCGAACAAGGTGTCAAGACGTTCAAGGACCTGCCCGCTCGCCTTGATGAGACTCGCAAGGCCGGCGAGGCGCTGAGCACGAAGTTGGTCGCGTACTACTTGACAATGGGCCGATACGACGCGGTCGTGATCAGTGAAGCGCCCGATGACGAGGCGGTGGCCAAGCTCCTTCTAGGCGCCGCTGGAAGAGGCAATGTCCGAACGGAGACCCTCCGCGCGTTTGACGAGAATGAGGCGAAAGAGCTCGCGGCCGAGCTGTAATCCCACCGACTTGGCACACTGGAACGGAGCCCGGTAGGCCTCGAAGCTGATGACGTCGAGGCACCTCGCTCTCCTTCGTCACGCAAAGTCGAGTTGGAGCGATCCCAACCTGCAGGATCATGATCGGCCGTTGGCGCCCCGAGGCTGCCGTGCTGCCACCCGAATGGGTGTGTACATCCGGGAGAGAGGACTCATACCCGACCTCGTCCTCTGTTCATCTGCCAAGCGCGCCTGCCAGACGCTCGACTTGCTCAGGCTTCCCGCGGATATTGAGGTGCTCATCGACGACGAGCTCTACGCTGCGAGCGCCACTGTCCTGATTGCTCGCCTGCGCTGTGTCGGTGATGCGATTCGCTCCGTACTCTTGATTGGCCACAATCCGAGCATCCAGGACGCTGCAATCAGTCTCGCCCGGAACCCTGACGCGGTGGAACGCAAGTTCCCGACCGCTGCCTTGGCCGAGCTCCTGCTACCGACCCCGTGGAAGGACCTTGGACCTGGCGTCGCTGAGCTCAAAGCCCTCACGGCTCCCAGAAGCCTCAACTGACGAGACGCAGAGTCGGCGACGCCTCTCGGGACCCGAAGGCGCGTGCGGGTGCATTCCGAACGCCAGTCCCGATCGTGGTGGACCACTAGGTGGCTAGTCGCCGCCCTCGTACTTGAATGAGACCCTGACCTTCGCTCGATAGCTGGCGACGTTCCCGTTCTCGATGGTGAGGTCAAGCTCACTGACTTCGGCAACCCTCAAGTCCCGCAGCGATCGTCCCGCCTGCATCACTGCCGCGGAAGCCGCCTTCTCCCAAGAATCGCTGCTCGTACCCACGAGTTCGACGACCTTGTAAACGCTCTCAACCACGGCTCCTCCCGTCTTCGACACTTGGATCTCTTCTGACACGTTCAGACCCAGCCCGTCGAGAGTCAAGAGGGAAACACGAAAGGCCCATCTCTCAGCGTTCGCTGCGTTCACCGAAGGCGGGGCGACCGAAACGCACCGACGGTGCTAGGGCTGGATGCCAGATCGCGGTCGTCGAACGGCCACCCAGTCAGCCCGCCGGGGGCGACTCGGAATGACGCGCGGTTCAGGAGACCGCGAGTCACCCCCTCTTGTACGCAGGGCCTTCACTCGCGATCTCTCACCGCGAGTCGCGGGCACCTCGACAGCTGGTCGCTGGAACGG
>DATDGU010000325.1:0-3108 GCA_036521915.1 Acidimicrobiia bacterium
GCCCGTGCCCGAGCGAGCGCCGATCCTCAGGCGATACCTCCTCTTTGCGTGGTCGGCTCGCGCACATTTCTCTGTCCATTGGCGTGCTGAGATCGACGACTTTGCGCGGATCGCTCCGCTTGTAAATCATGATCGAAAACGGCAGCACCTGAGCGTCTGAAAACACGGTCGAAAACGGCAGCACCTGACCATCCCTGGATCTGTTCGGTCCGCCTTGGAGGCTTCTGGCCCAGAGCGGACGAGCAGAACGGGAGAAGGGTGCACACCGACATGGACCAATGGACCGAGATCCGGCGGAAAGTCCTGGTAGAGAAGGCCTCGAAGCGCTCCATCCTGCGTGACTACGGGATCGGGCACCAGGCCCTGGCCAAGATCCTGGCCAATCCGGAGCCTCCCGGCTATCAGTTGGCAGAAGCGCGCCGGAAGCCCGTGATCGGGCCGTTCCTGGGCGTGATCGACGAGATCCTCGACGCCGACCGCGAGGCCCCGCCCAAGCAGCGCCACACGGCCCGGCGGATCTTCGACCGCCTGCGCGTTGAATACGGCTATCGCGGTTCGTATTCGCAGGTCCAGACGGCGGTGAAGACGGCCAAGCAGTACTCCAAGGAGGCCTTCGTCCCGCTCAGCCATCCGCCCGGACACGCCCAGTTCGACTTCGGCGAGGCGGTGGTCGATATCGCCGGCGTGCGGAGAAAGGCCGCGCTCGGGGTCATCACGCTGCCCTATTCGGACGTCTACTTCCTCTCCGCCTATCCGAGAGAGTGCACCGAGACATTCCAGGCGGCGCACGTGGCCGGCTTCGAGTTCTTCGGCGGCGTGCCGGTGCGGACCTCTTATGACAACACCTCGATCGCGGTGAGCAAGGTGATCGGACGCGAGCGCGAACTGACCAGGGCGTTCTTGACCCTCCAGAGCCACTATCTCTTCGCGCACCACTTCTGCCGGGTGGGGCGGGGCAACGAGAAGGGCCACGTGGAGAACCACGTCGGTTACTCACGCCGGAATCTCTTGGTGCCCGTGCCGTCGTTCGCGTCATGGAAAGCCTTGAACGAGTACCTGGCGGCCTGCTGTTATGCCGACCTGTTCCGCCGGGTCCGGGGCAAAGTCGGCACCAAAGCCGAGCGCCTGGTCGAGGACCAGGCTGCTCTGTTGGCCCTGCCGGCAGTCGCCTTCGAGCCCCGACGCGTGGCCCAGGGGCACGCCAACTCGCTCTCGCTCGTGCGATTCGACCGCAACGACTATTCGGTGCCGACCGCCTATGCCCACCACGAGGTCAGCGTCATCGGTGGGATCGAAGACGTGGCTATCGCCGCCGGGACCGACGTGATCGCCCGCCACCCTCGGCACTGGGGCAAGGAGCACACCACCTTCGACCCGGTGCACTACCTGGCGCTCCTTGAACGCAAGCCCGGCGCCATCGACTTCGCCCGACCGCTCGAGCACTGGGAGCTGCCGGGATGCTTTGCCACGCTGCGCCGACGCCTGGAGGCCGATCTCGGCGACTTGGGGACCCGCGAGTTCATCAAGGTGCTGCGGCTGCTCGAAGGAGCCACGCTGCCCCAACTCACCAGGGCGGTGGAGTCCGCCCTCGAGATCGGCGCGACGGGGTCAGACGCCGTCGCCCTGATCCTGTTCCACCACGCTGAGCAACCTGTCGGGCTCTTCAGCCTCGACGGCCATCCCCACCTGAAATCAGTCGTCATCGACCCACCCGACCTGTCCGCTTATAGGACCCTCACCCAGATTGGAGCTGCAGCATCATGAAGGCAACCGAGTCCCAGTCCAGCGTCCTCTTGCACCACCATCTCAAAGCCTTGCGCCTCCCGACGGTGGCCGCTGAGTGCGAGAAAGTGGCGGCCCAGGCCGCCACCGACAACGCCGATCACCTCTCCTACCTGCTCCGCCTCACCGAGCTCGAACTCCTCGAACGCGAGAAGCGGGCGGCCGAGCGGAGGGTGAAGGCAGCGCGCTTTCCGACCATCAAGACGCTCGAGACCTTCGACTTCGCCGCCCGGCCCTCGGTCAACAAGGTCCTTGTCGCCGAGCTCATGCGCTGCGAGTACATCGACAAGAAGGAGAACATCCTCCTCGTCGGCAATCCGGGCACCGGCAAGTCCCACCTGGCCACGGCGCTGGCCGCACAAGCGTGCGCCAAGGGCTATCGGGTCCGCTTCATCAGAACCACCGAACTGGTCACCGCCCTGATCGAGGCCAGGGACGAAAGGACGTTCCTGCGCCTGAAGGGCCAGTTCGCGAAACTCGATCTGCTCGTCCTCGACGAGCTGGGCTACGTGCCCGCCTCCAAGGTCGGCTCCGAACTCCTCTTCGACGTCATCTCTACCGCGTATGAGCGCACCAGCCTGATCGTGACCACGAACCTGCCCTTCGAGTCGTGGACCGAGGTGCTCGGCTCCGAACGTCTCACCGGCGCCACGCTCGACCGACTCACGCATCGCTGTCGCATCATCGAGACAAAGGGCGAGAGCTACCGGCTCCACGACGCCAAGGCTCGGAACACTCGGGCCGCCAGATCGACCACCGAAACCGTGGACGAGAACACTTCCTCAAGCTAACTTCACACAACCGCAGTGCTGCCGTTTTCGGCCGTGACGCGCTGCTGTTTTGGATCGTGATTCACACTGGTGCGCCTGCCCGGGGTGGGCAAGGTCCTCGGGGCCGTCTTCGTGGCCGAGATCGGCGACGTCAGCCGCTTCGACTCGGCCAAGAAGTTGTGCTGGTGGGCCGGGCTCACCCCCAAGCACCGCGAGTCCGACGAGGTCGTCCACCGCGCCGGCATCACCAAGCAGGGATCGCCCCTCGTGCGTTGGGCCGCCATCGAGGCCGTCGGCAACTACCGGGCCAAGGGCAACGAGAAGCGGCGCGCCGACGACAAAGGCATCGCGGAGCGACGCGGCAAGTACAAGGCCCGCACCGCCGTCGCCCGCAAGCTGCTCACCTTGGTCTTCTACGCCCTGCGAGACGGCGAGGTCCGATGCCTCGAGACCGCGCATGTCGCCTGAGTCTTGGCCACGGACCGACGCGTGCTCGGTGATCGCCGTGGCCCACGCACTCGCGTGTGGCCGAGGATCTGATTGAGCCCGTCGGGAC
>DATDGU010000326.1:0-17376 GCA_036521915.1 Acidimicrobiia bacterium
CCTTGGTGGTGATCCTCATCATCTTGTTGTTCAGCCTGCGGGGGCTGGCCGGCTTCTACACCGACTACCTCTGGTTCCACTCCCTGGGGCAGGGCGGCACCTGGCGTGAGCTGCTCGGCGCGAAGGTCGTGCCGGCGGTCGTGTTCACCGCCGTGTTCTTGGTCCTCATCCTGTCGAGCCTGCTGATCGCGGACCGGCTCGCGCCGAAGGTGCGGGCGACCGGCCCGGCCAGCCCCGAGGACGAGCTCGTCAACCGGTATCAGCAGGCCACCGGCCGCTTCCAGGGCCGCATCCGCGTCGCGGTGTCGGTGTTCTTCGCGCTGATCGCCGGGATCGGCGTCTCGTCGCAGTGGCAGAACTGGATCCTCTTCACTCACCGCGTGGACTTCGGGATCAAGGACCCGCAGTTCCACAAGGACATCGGCTTCTACGTCTTCCAGCTGCCCTTCATCCAGTTCATCCTGAACTGGCTCTTCGCCGGGCTCGTCATCATCCTGCTCGTCACCGCCGTCGCGCACTACCTGAACGGCGGGATCCGCTTCCAGACGCCAGGTCAGCGCGTCACCCCGCAGGTGAAGGCCCACCTCTCGGTGATCCTCGCCGTGATGGCGCTCGTGAAGACCTCGCAGTACTACTTCTCGCGCTTCGCCCTCACGATGTCGTCACGCGGTCGCGTCGACGGCGCCACGTACACCGACGTCAAGGCCCAGCTCCCCGCCTACAACCTGCTGATCTTCATCTCGATCGTCGCGGCCGGTCTGTTCATCTGGAACATCATCCGCCAGGGCTGGGTCCTGCCGATCATCGCCGTCGGACTCTGGGGCTTCGTGTCGATCGTCGTCGGCACGATCTACCCGGCGGCCATCCAGAACTTCAAGGTCAAGCCGAACGAGCTCGCCCTCGAGAAGCCCTACATCGCCCGCAACATCATCGCCACGAACGCGGCGTTCGGCCTCTCGAAGGTGAGCGTCCAGAACTTCAACTTCAACGGCAACCTCGATCCGAGCGTCGTCGATACGAACCGACCAACCATCGACAACGCGCGCCTCTGGGACCCGACCGTCATCCGGTCGACGTACCAGACCCTGCAAGGGCTGCAGCCCTACTACAGCATCAACGACGTCGACATCGACCGCTACGACATCAACGGTCAGGAGACGCAGGTCCTCATCGCGGCGCGCGACCTCAACAGCTCGAGCCTGCCGACGCAGTCGTGGGTGAACGAGCACATCGTCTACACGCACGGCTACGGCGCGATCGTGTCGCCGACGAACCAGGCCGACACGAGCGGCAACCCGACCTTCAACCTGTCGAACATCCCGCCGCAGTCGAACGGCATCTCGCTCTCGAACAAGGGCGCACAGGTCTACTTCGGCGAGAACCTGAGCGGCTACACGATCGTCAACGCCAAGCAGGACGAGTTCAACTACGCGCGGTCGGATAACACGAACGCGATGTCGCGCTACAACGGCAAGGACGGCGTCCGGCTCTCGAACATCTTCACCCGCGCCGCGTTCGCGCTGCGCTTCGGCGACCTGAACCCGCTCATCTCGGGTCAGGTGACGTCGAGCTCGAAGGTGCTGATGATCCGGGACATCATGGCCCGAGTCCAGAAGCTCGCGCCGTTCCTGCACTACGACGCGGACCCGTACCCGATCATCATGAACGGGCGCATCTACTGGATGCTCGACGCGTACACGACGACGGACCAGTACCCGTACTCCCAGGTGTACAGCGGTGAGGGCGGCCTGTCGGGCAGCGAGAACTACGTCCGCAACTCGGTGAAGGTCACCGTCGACGCGTACAACGGGACCGTCAAGTTCTACGTGATCGACAACAAGGACCCGATGATCCGGGCGTACGAGGAGGCGTTCCCGAGCCTCTTCACGCCGGGCTCGAAGATGCCGGCCACGCTGCGGGCCCACCTGCGCTACCCGGAGAACCTCTTCCAGCTCCAGTCGAACGTGTACTCGACGTACCACGTGCAGAACGTCAGCGCCTTCTACTCCGGGACCGAGCGCTGGCTCCTCTCGCCGGACCCGAACGCCGTGCTGGGCCAGACGGTCACCCCGACGACGGCCCGCGGCTCGCAGCGCGCCCCCGAGATCACCGCCACCACGCCGCGCCAGGACCCCTACTACCTGTACATCCGCCTGCCCGGTGACACGCGTGAGAGCTTCCTCATCCTGCAGCCGTTCGTGCCGGTGTCGCAGAACAACGCCCAGACGCGCCTCGTGTCGTTCATGACGGCGAAGTCGGATCCCGGCAACTATGGGCAGATCCAGGCGTTCGTCATGCCCCAGGGCTCGACCGTGAACGGGCCCGTGCAGGTCGCCAACAGCATCCAGAGCGACCAGAACCTGGCCCAGCAGTTCACGCTGTTGAGCCAGCAGGGCTCCGCCGTCGTGAAGGGCAACATCCAGCTCATCCCGGTCGGCGACTCGATCGTGTACGTGCAGCCGATCTTCGTGCAGCAGTCGACCCAGCAGGGCTACCCGCAGTTCCGCTTCGTCGTCGTGTTCACCCAGAACAGGAACCCGGTCAGTGGCCCGACCGTGAACGCCGCCCTGAACGCCTTGTTCAGCGGGACGTCGGCGCCCGCGACGCCGACGACACCCGCCACGCCGACCCCGTCGACACCCTCGACGAGCACCAACGTCCAGAGCCTCCTGAACCAGGCGTCCCAGCAGTTCGCCAGCGCCCAGCAGGCGCTGCGCAACGGCGACCTGGCGACCTACCAGGCCGATATCGCGGCCGCCCAGAACGACGTCCAGCAGGCCCAGAACGCCCTCGCGGCCGGCTGACCCCCGGGATTGTTTAGCCCCCAGGGCATTGTTACTATCGGCGTAGTGGAAATTCGGTCCCCGGGGTAGAACCCCTGGATGGCATCGAACCCGGACAGGAGCCCCCGCCGATGACCGTCAGCGGCATCGATCTCGGCAAGTACCAGCTCGGCTGGTCGGACAGCACCGACGACTACGCCTACGCGCCCCGCAAGGGCCTGAACGAGGACGTGGTCCGCGACATCTCGGGGCACAAGAGCGAGCCGGCGTGGATGACGAAGTTCCGTCTCAACGCCCTGAAGCGCTTCGAGCGCAAGCCGATGCTCGCCTGGTTCGCCCAGAACATGCCCGACATCGACTTCGACGACATCTACTACTACCTCAAGCCGATGGAGGGGCAGGTCAGCGACTGGGACATGCTCCCCGAGGCGATGAAGACGACGTACGAGAAGCTCGGCATTCCCGAGGCCGAGCGCAAGTTCCTCGCCGGCGTCACCGCGCAGTACGAGAGCGAAGTCGTCTACCACAAGAACCGCGAGGACCTAGCCAAGCAGGGTGTGCTGTTCACGGACATGGACAGCGCGCTCCGGGACCACCCCGAGATCGTCCAGCGCTACCTCGGCACCGTGATCCCGCCCGGCGACAACAAGTTCGCCGCCCTGAACTCCGCCGTGTGGAGCGGGGGCAGCTTCGTGTACGTGCCGGCCGGGGTGCACGTCGAGATGCCGCTGCAGGCGTACTTCCGGATCAATTCCGAGAACGCCGGCCAGTTCGAGCGGACGCTGATCATCGCCGAGGAGGGCTCCTCGGTGCACTACGTCGAGGGCTGCTCCGCGCCGGTCTACACGAGCGACTCGCTGCACTCCGCCGTGGTGGAGCTCATCGCCAAGCCGGGGTCGCGGATCCGCTACACGACGATCCAGAACTGGTCGCCCAACGTCTACAACCTGGTCACCAAGCGCGCCCGGGCCGAGGCGGAGTCCACCGTGCAGTGGATCGACGGGAACCTCGGGTCGAAGCTCACCATGAAGTACCCGGCGGTCGTGATGGTCGGCCCGAAGGCGCACGGCGAGGTCCTCTCGGTCGCCTACGCCGGGGCGGGCCAGCACCAGGACGCCGGGGCGAAGATGACCCACGCCGCGCCCGAGACGACCTCGATCATCGACTCGAAGTCGATCTCGAAGGACGGCGGCCGGACCACGTACCGCGGCCTGGTGAAGGTGCTCGAGGACGCGCACAAGGTGAAGAGCCACGTGCGCTGCGACGCGCTCATCCTCGACGAGGACAGCCGCTCCGACACGTACCCGACGATGGAGATCGACGAGAAGGACGCCCGGATCGCCCACGAGGCGACCGTGTCGAAGGTCGGCGACGACCAGCTCTTCTACCTGATGAGCCGCGGGCTGACCGAGCAGCAGGCCACCGCGATGATTGTGAACGGCTTCATCGAGCCCGTCACCAAGACGCTGCCGATGGAGTACGCCGTCGAGCTGACGCGCCTCATCGAGCTCAACATGGAAGGCGCCGTCGGGTAGTGCCCGGCTTCACGCCCGACGCCGCGGCGGCGCTCGGGGGACAGGGCTGGCTCGCGGCTCGGCGCGTTGCCGCCGCCGAGCGTCTCGACGACCTCAAGTGGCCGAAGGCCAGCGAGGATCTGTGGCGGTTCTCTCCGGTCGACGCCTTCGACCTCGACCGCTTCACGCCGCGGGGCGCCACGCAGCGCTCCCTCGACGTCCCCGCGCTGCCAACCGGGCTGGCGTCGAAGGGCGTCGTCGTGGGGGACCTGCGCGACGTCGACGACGCGGAGGCGGCCGACTGGCTCGGCACCTGCTCGGACGCCTCGCCGGACGCGTTCACCGTGCTGCACGACGCGTTCGTCGTCGGCGGCTCCTACGTGCGCGTGCCACCGGGCGTCGTCGTCGACGAGCCGCTGATCTTCGAGCACCGGTCCGGCGGCGACGGCCTGGCGAGCTTCCCGCACACCCTCGTCGTGGTCGGCGAGGGCGCCGACGTGACGGTCATCGACCGCTTCGCCGCGCACGGCGCGCCGCATCTCTGCGACATCGTCATCGAGCTGATCGTCGGGGACGGCGCGCGGGTCCGGTACGTCTCGATGCAGGAGCACGACGCCACCACCTGGCAGGTCGGCCTGCAGCGCGCCCACGTCGGGCGCGACGCCTCGCTCCGGTCCTCGGCCGTCGCGCTCGGCGGCGACTACGCCCGGATGCGCACCGAGTCGCTGCTCACCGGCACCGGCGCCGAGAGCGACCTCCTCGCCGTCTACTTCGGGGACGGGGACCAGGTCCTCGACTTCCGCACCCTCCAGGACCATGCGGCGCCGCACACGAGAAGCGACCTGCTGTTCAAGGGCGCGGTGGAGGACCGGGCCCGGTCGGTGTACTCGGGGCTGGTCCGGCTCCGCGAGGAGGCCCAGCACGCCAACGCGTCCCAGACGAACCGCAACCTCGTGCTCACCGAGGGGGCGAGCGCCGAGTCGATCCCCAACCTCGAGATCGAGGCGAACGACGTCCGCTGCTCGCACGCGAGCGCCGTCGGCCCGATCGACGACGACCAGCGCTACTACCTCGAGTCGCGGGGGATCCCGCCCGAGGAGGCCGAGCAGCTCATCGTGCTCGGCTTCTTCGACGCCGTCCTCGAGCGGCTGCCCGTGCCGAGCCTCGCCGGGGCGCTGCGCCGCAGCGTCGAGCGCAAGCTGGGGCGCCTCCGTGGCTGAGGTGCGGGCCTGCTCGGTCGACGACGTGGGGCTGGGCGGCGTCCGGCGCGTGGACGTCGACGGGCATCGCCTCGCGGTCGTGCGGCTCCCAGCGAAGGAGGGCGGCCAGCCCGACGACTGGTACGTGATCGGGGACCGCTGCTCCCACGAGGACTACTCGCTGTCGGAGGGCGACGTGTGGGAGGACGAGCGCGAGATCGAGTGCCCGAAGCACGGCTCCACGTTCTCGCTCTGCACCGGCGAGCCCCAGACCCTTCCCGCGACGCGGCCGGTGCCCGTGTACACGGTGCACGTCGACGGCGACGACGTGTACGTGGAGCTCCCGTGACGACGCTCGTCATCGAGGACCTGCACGCCCGGGTGAACGACGTGGAGGTGCTGCGCGGCGTCGACCTCACCGTGCGCTCCGGCGAGGTGCACGCGCTCATGGGGCCGAACGGTTCCGGCAAGTCGACGCTGTCGCACGTCGTCATGGGCCGCGAGGACTACGAGGTGACGAGCGGGTCGGTGCGTCTCGACGACACCGAGCTGCTCGGGCTCCCAACGTGGCGGCGGGCCGAGCTCGGCCTCTTCCTCGCCATGCAGTATCCCGTGGCGGTGCCGGGAGTGCCCGTCGGTGCGCTGCTCGCCGCGGCCGTGCGGGCGCGCGACGGCCACGTCAGTGGCGTCGGCGCCGCGGTGGCCCGCGAGGCGACGCGCCTCGAGGTCCCCGACGAGTTCCTCACCCGCGGCGTGAACGACGAGTTCTCGGGCGGTGAGCAGAAGCGGATGGAGACGCTCCAGCTCGCCGTGCTGAGCCCGCGCATCGCGCTCCTCGACGAGCTCGACTCGGGGCTCGACGTCGACGCGCTGCGCGAGCTGGCCCAGCGGGTCGCCGCCATGACCCGCGACGCCGACCTCGGCGTCCTCGCCATCACGCACTACGCCCGGCTGCTGAGCGAGCTGCGGCCCGACCAGGTGCACGTGCTCATGGCCGGACGCGTCGTGACGAGCGGCGGCCCCGAGCTCGCCGACCAGCTCGAATCGGTCGGCTACGAGGGCCTCGCCGCCGAGCTCGGCGTGGAGGCCCTCGCCGTGCGCCCGCCCGAGCCTGAGGACCCCTTCGCCGCCCCCGGCTTCTGACTAACGAGCCGGGACGCGGACGGTGACCGTTTCGAGCGCCGCGCCACGCTCGGCGCGGGAGCGCTCCGGCTCGCCCTGGGTCGAGGACGTGCACACGAACAGCGTGTGACCGTCCTCGCCGCCGATCGCGCAGGCGATCGTGTGGCGCCCGGGGAAGTCGATGACGTCGGTGACCTCGCCGCCCTCGAGCACCCGCGCGCAGCGGTCCCCGACCGGCGACGCGATCCAGACCCCGTCCTCGCCGTCGATGCAGATCCCGTCGGGATACTCCGGGAGCTCGGCCCACACTCGGCGGTTCGAGAGGGTCCCGTCGGCCGCGAGGTCGAACGCGACGAGGTCCTTGCCCGTGCTCTCGGCGATGACCAGCGTCGACCCGTCGGCGGTGATGACGAGCCCGTTCGCCATCCGCAGCCCGTCGCTGACCTCGCGTGCCGAGCCGTCGGGATCGACGCGGAGCAGCGGGGCCCGGTGGAACTTGGCGCCGCCGTGGAAATCGAAGCCGAACTGGCTCACGAACGCGTGGCCCGCGTCGTCGACGACCAGGTCGTTGATCTCGAACGGCGCGAGGTGGGAGCAGTCGGCCAGCAGCTCGGGTGCGGCACCCTCGCTCATCCGGAGCAGGTGGCGGTCCCGCATCGAGACGATGAGCACGGTCCCGTCCGACCAGAACCCCAGCCCGGATGGGTCGCCGGGCACCTCGGCCATGACCTCGACAGATCCGTCGGGCTCGACGCGCAGGACCTGCTGCGCATGCATGTCGGAGACCCACAGGGCGTCGTCGTGCCATCGGGGTCCCTCGAGGAAGGCGCGCCCCTCGAGCAGCGTCATCGGCTCGGTGCTCATCGGTGCGGTGCCGTCGTCGAGGAGGAGGACGGGTGTGTCGGTGACGGGTCGTGGTGGCGGAAGACCGCGCCAGCGAGCACCACGCCAGCGACGAAGACCGTCGCGATCCCGAGGCTGACGAGCACCCGACGAGGCAGGATCGCGCGCAACACGGCGTGGGGATCGTAGCGGGACGGTGTGGGCGCGCCACCGTCCGGGCCGATCAGCGGACGCCGCGTCCGACGACTCCCTGGCGCCGCTCCGCGTCGATGCGGTGGTCCCGCGGCCGCGCTCGCCGCCGCCGTTGTCGGTCCGGGCGCGCCGAACCTAGATGAGTCCCTGGTCGATCGCGTCGACGACCCACGGAACGACGACGTCGAGCATCTCGTCGAGCGTCGTCGTTGCCTCGAACCCGAGAATGTCTCTCGCCTTGGCGACCGACGGCACGCGCTTCTGCACGTCGTACTCGAACGGGTCGTCGCTGACCCAGCGGAACTCCTTGTCCGGGTTTATCCGCCGCCAGATGTTCTCGGCGAGCTCGAGGACGGTCGTGGACTGCGCCGTCGACAGGTTGAAGTCGTCGTTCAGCGCTGCTGAGTGCTCGAGCGCGGTGACGATCCCCGCCGCGAGGTCAGCGCCGTACGTGTAATGGCGGACCTGCTGCCCGTTGCCCAGCAAGCGCAACGGGTCTTGACCCTTCACGACCTTCTGGACGAGATCGGGCACGACGTGACTCATCGCGAGCTTCACGTTGCCGCTCAGCACGTCGACTTCGCTCTTCGCCCGGACCTCACCGATGCCCACGCAGTTGAATGGCCGAAGGATCGTGTACGGCAGCCCGTGCTGGTCGTGCGCCGCGTGCGCGAAGTACTCCACCGCGAGCTTCTGAAACCCGTACGACGACAGCGGCGGCGGGATCTCGTGCTCTTGGCCTTCGAACGAGGGCCACGCGGTCGCGCCCTCGAAGACCATCGAGGAGCTCATGTAGGTGACCTTTTGGAGCCGGCCCTCGCGGTGAGCGGTGATCGCTGCGTCGCAAGACGACGCGATGATCCGCTCGTTCTGCGCCAGCAGGTCGTACGCGTAGGTGTGGAAGTACGAGATCCCGCCGATGAGCGCCGCGCCGGCGACGAAGTGGTCGCAGTCCATGAGCAGGTCGGTCATGAGGGCCGTGTCCTGCACGTCGCCCTCGACGAGCCGGTAGGAGGGGTGCGAGTCGTAAGACTTCGCCACGCGACCGTATTTCGAGAAGTTGTCGACCCCGATCACCGTGTAGTCCCGGCGGAGCAGCTCCTCCACGACGTACCCGCCGATGAACCCGGACGAGCCGGTCACCAACACCTTCGGCATGCGCCTAGTCCTTCGACGTGTGCTTCGCGCGCACCTGCTCGGGTGTCAGGCGCGGGCCGAACGCGAACGTGTACCAGCGCAGGTACCGCGGAATCCACTTGTAGACCCGGAAGTTCGACGTGCCGCTCGTGCGCTCGAGCCAGATCGTCGGCACCTCGACCACCGGCAGGCGGAGCCGCCGGGCTTTGGCGACGAGCTCGATTCCGATCTCGAAGCCGGTGTCGGACTGGATCCCGACCGAGCGCACGAACTCCGTCGAGTACGCCTTGAACGAGTTCGTGGCGTCGCGGGTGCCGACGCGACCGAGCCAGTACAGCGACAGGCCGGCCATTCGGGACAAGCTGCTCTTGGCGGGCGGTCCGCCGACCTGGCGGCCGCCGCCCATGTAGCGCGACGCCGCGGCGATCACGACGCCGCGCTCGACGAGCTTGCAGAGCACGTCGATCTGCTCGGGGTCGTCGCTGCCGTCGGCCATGGTGATGACGACGACGGGCGCCCGCGCCTGGTCGATCCCGTATCGGATCGCCCGGGCTGGGCCGCGGCCGTAGGTGTTCAGCGTCGGCACGACGCGATCGTCTTCGTCCCGGTACTTCTGCAGGTAGGGGACGGTCGAGTCCGCCTCGTCGTCGTAGACGACGAGCACCTCACAGGGCGTCTGGACCGCCTGCAGGATCCGGCGCAGCACCGGGACGATCGCTTCGCCCTCTTCGAAGGTCGGGATGACGACCGACACGCCGGACGTCTCGATGTCGCTCAAACGCGCACTCCGGCCTCACGCAAGTTCGAGATGTCCACGATCGGCGTGCTGACCTTGAGCTCGCGATAGCAGGCATGCGGCGCACCGATGATCAGCAGGTCGGCGGCCGCGACGACCTCGTCGAGGGGGCGCAGCTCCGGATCGACGGTCACGTGCGGGTCGTGCGTGAGCACGCGAGCGGTCTTGAACCGGAGGATGCGCTTCAGCTTGTAGCTCAGGCTCGACCGGATGTCGTCGGACTCGGCCTTGAAGGCCATGCCGAGGATGCCGACGGTCATCGCGTCGAGATTCGAGTACTGCCGCTCGAGGCACGCGACCACGTAGAGCGGCAGGCCCTCGTTGATCATCATGCTCGCTTGGCCGAGGTGGAAGTTGTTGTTGTTGAACGCGGCGAGCTGCATCGTGTCTTTGAACAGGCAGGGGCCGGCGGCGAAGCCTGCGCTCGGGAGGTCGGCAGCGCGCGGGTACTTGTAGCCAACGGCGGAGCGGATCCGCTCGTAGTCGAGCCCGAAGTCGTTCGCCATCATGAAGAGCTGGTTCGCACTGGCGAACTTGATGTAGCGCCACACGTTCGTGAAGAGCTTGGCCAGCTCGGCTTCCTCGGGCTCCAGGTGCACGACCTCGTGGGTGAGGTTGCGGAACAGCTTCTCGGCGCGGTCCAGAGCCCGCGTCGAGCGTGACGCAACGATCTGGGGCAGCTCGTAGAGCTCGGTCATCGCCCGGCCCTCGGCGATTCGCTCCGGGCAGAACGCCACATCGACGCGCAAGCCGCGGCGCTCGATCTGCCGCTCGACCATGGCCGTCACACCCGGGTAGACGGTGCTTCGGAGGATGAGGGCTTGCCCGTCGACGAGGGATTCGCCGATCTCCTCGATCGCCGCGCTCACCGCGTTGAGGTCGGGGTTGAGGTGCTCGTCGATCGGCGTGCCGATGACGATCACCACGTGTTCAGCCGACCGGATCGCCTCGGGGTCGGACGTCGCGTGGATGCGCCCCGCCTCGAGCACGGCGGCGAGGACCTCGGACGCGCCGGGCTCCTCGAAGGGCATCCGCCCGGCGTTCGCGGCGTCGATCGCCTCGTGGTTGATGTCGTAGAGCGCCACGGAGAGGCCACGCTCCGCGAACGCCAAACCAAGGGGGAGCCCGACGTGACCGCAGCCCCCGACGATCACGACATCAAGCGGACGGCTCAATCGCTGACCCTCTTCACACGGCGCTCGCCGACGTCGAGCGACTCGTCTCCGCCGGGAAGGAAGCATTGTATTCTGCGCCCTTCGGTGGTGCCATGCTCGGTGCGCCAGGGGCAGCGTGTGCTGCGGCTGGCGCCGATGTTCGCTCGGGAGTCCCGGTGACGGACCCAGACGCGGGTGCGGCTGGCGCGGGAATCAACTACCAGCGCCTGTACGAGTTCCGCTTCCAAGACGTTGAGCAGCGCGCCCGCCAGGCGGTCTGGGACGAGATCGCCCCGTGGCTCCATCGCGTGCTCGGGCATCCCGAGCGGGTGCTCGACCCCGCCGCGGGTCGGGGCGAATTCATCCGCGCCGTGCCGGCCGCCGAGCGGTGGGCGATCGACATCGTCGACCACGAGTCGGAGGGGTGGAGCCCGGACATCCGGCGCATCGTGGGGGACGCCCGCCACTGTGAGCTGCCCGATCGCTACTTCGACGGCATCCTCCTCTCGAACTTCCTCGAGCACTTCACGTCGCAGGAGGAGATCGGCGCCTTCTTGCAGGGCATGGCGCGCACGCTCAAGCCCGGCGGGCGGATCGCGGTGCTCGGGCCCAACTTCCGGTACTGCGCGCGTGAGTACTTCGACTGCGCGGACCACACGATCGCGCTGACCCACGTCGCGGTGTCCGAGCACTTGTACGCCGCCGGCTTCGAGATCGAGCGGGTGATCCCGCGCTTCCTCCCGTTCTCGTTTCGCAGCCGGACGCCGCGCGCGCCGTGGCTCGTGCGCGCCTACCTCGGCATGCCGCTCGCGTGGCGATTCGTCGGGCGTCAGTTCCTGCTCGTCGGTCGCGCGCCGGCACCGCCGCCCGGGTCGGGGGACGACGGCGCCCACTAGGGTCGCGCCCGACCGGAGGTGCACGCGTGCGGTTCTTCTCCTTCCACCTGATGCCCTACATCGGACTGGATCCGTCCTACGACGGGCCGGCCTGGGTGACGTGCCCGAACCAGCTGTTCGACCCGGTGCACGGCGGCGCGCTCTACAACCGCTACCTCGACGAGCTGCTCTACGCCGAGGAGCTCGGCTTCGACGGCGTGTGCGTCAATGAGCACCACCAGAACGCGTACGGGCTGATGCCGTCGCCGAACCTGATGGCGTCCATCGTCGCCCGCCAGAGCACCCGGATGAAGGTGGCGGTGGTCGGCAACGCACTGCCGCTCTACGACCCCCCGACGCGGGTGGCCGAGGAGTTCGCCATGATCGACTGCATCAGCGGCGGTCGCCTCATCGCCGGGATGGTCGTGGGCGGCGGCCCGGAGTACTACTCGTTCTCGGTCAACCCCGCGTACGCGCGGGAGCGGTTCCAGGAGGCGCACGACCTCATCCTGAAGGCGTGGACGACGCCCGGCCCGTTCGAGTGGGTGAGCAAGCACTACCGGATCCGCTACGTGAACCCGTGGCCCCGCCCGGTCCAACAGCCCCACCCCGAGATCTGGATCCCCGGCGCCGGGTCGGTCGAGACGATGGAGTTCGTCGCCCGGCACCGCTACGCCTACATGGGCATCCCGTACTTCTCGCTCGACGTGTTCAAGCGGACGTTCGGCATGTTCCGCGACGCCTGCGCCGCCGAGGGCTACGAGGCCGACCCGCTGCAGGCCGGCTGGCTCGTGCCGATCTACGTCGCCGAGACCGACGCCCAGGCCCGCCGCGAGTACGAGGAGCACCTCTGGTACTTCGTGAAGCGACTGCTGCCCGGGATCACGATCCAGCCGCCGGGGTACACGTCGGCGCGCTCCCTGGCGAACATTTTGAAGGGCGCGGGGACGTTCATGCTGAACGTGACCGACTGGGACGAGATCGTGGCCGGCCGCTACGCGATCGTCGGCTCGCCCGAGACGGTCACCGAGCAGCTCGTCGAGGCGCTCGGCGCCCTCGGCACGGGGAACCTCCTCGGGCTCTTCCAGCTCGGGAGCCTGCCCGCCGACCTGACGCGCCGGAACCTCGAGCTGTTCGCCCGGGAGGTGAAGCCGGCGCTCGAGCGTGAGTTCCCGGCGGGCGCGCCGGTCTATCGCCCGACGGCGGCCGCGGCCTGATGGCGCCCCTGCACGAGGAGTTCGTCGACGCGCCGGTCGGCAAGATCCAGGCCTTCCGCGGCGGGAGCGGCGCGCCGCTCGTGTACCTGCATTCCGCGGGCGGGGAGGCGCCGGGCCTCGCGGTGCTCGAGGACCTCGCGGAGCGCTTCGAGGTGCTCGCGCCAATCTTCCCGGGGTTCGGCGAATCGGAGGGCATCGAGGAGATCGATGACATGGACGACGCGGTCTTCCATCTCCTCGACCTGTGGGCGCTCTTCGGCCTCGACCGGCCGTGCGTCCTCGGTTCGTCGCTCGGCGGGTGGATGGCGCTGGAGCTGGCGGTCCGCTACCCGGAGCGCGTCGCGCGCATGGTGCTCGTGAACCCGGTGGGGCTCTACCTGGCCGACGCGCCGATCGCCGAGATGTTCGGTCGTTCACCCGCCGAGCTGGCCGAGATGCTCTTCGTGGACCAGGAGCACCCGATCGCGGCGGCGATGCACGCCATGGAGGAGTTCACCGGCGACGTGGGCAAGAGCGTCCAGATCCCGATCGAGCTGGTGCTCCCGATGTGGAAGGCGCTCGGCGCGACCGCCCGGCTCGGCTGGGACCCCTACCTGCACGACCCGAAACTGCGGCGCCGGCTGCGCCGCATCACGGCGCCGACTCTGGTGGTGGCGGGCGCGCAAGACGGGCTCGTCCCGCTGCAGCACGCCGAGACGCTGGTGGCCGAGATCCCCGACGCCCGTCTCGCGGTCCTGGAGGGTGCCGCGCACTGGCTGGTGCTCGAGCGGCCCGAGGAGCTCGCCGTTTTGACCCGCGACTTCCTGTCGAGCTGAGGCCCGAGGGCCGCGTCAGTTCGGGGCGGGCGCCGTGGCGTCGGCGGCGAGGAGCAGCAGCCGGAGGTCGAGGAGCAGGTCGGTGACCTCGGAGGCGGCGACGAGGTCGCGGCCGCGGTAGCTCTCGATGGCCCCGTCGATGAGGGTCGTGAGCTGGTCACTCAGCTGTTGATCCATGTCCCCTCCCGTGGTCGCTCCTGATGCAACCTAGCGCCCGCCTGTTTCATGCCCGTGACACCCGGATGAACGCCGATTTCCCGGTCCTCGGGCACTCCATCGGCCCAGGTCAGGCGCTCGCGGCCCCGGATTCGTCGAGGCCCTCCTCGAGGGTGTTCCAGGCCAGGGTGGCGCACTTGATCCGGACGGGGAACTTCACGACCCCCTGGAGGGCCTCGAGGTCCCCGAGCTCGACGCCGTCAAGCGCGCTGGCCGCGTCCCCGTCGCCGTCCACCTCGCCGTCCAGCTTCGACTCGTGGATCGACATGAGCGACTTGAACGCCCGGATCAGGTGCCGGGCGTCCTCGACCGGCTGTCCCTTCACAGCGGCGCTCATCATCGACGTCGAGGCCTGGCTGATCGAGCAGCCCTGCCCGCTCGTGCGGACATCGCGCACGACGCCGTCGTCGACGTCGAGGTAGAGGACGACCTCGTCGCCGCAGAGCGGGTTGAAGCCCTCGACCTTCGATGCCGGCGGCACGGGGAGCTCCCCGCGGTTCCGGGGCGCGCGGTAGTGGTCGAGGATGATCTCGCGGTACAGGTCCTCGAGGCCGGCCATGCAGGTTCCCCTAGCTCGCGAAGAAGCGTTCGGCGGCGGCGAGCGCGTCGACCAAGGCGTCGACGTCGGCCTCGTCGTTGTACACGTAGAACGACGCCCGGGTCGTCGCCGGGACGCCGAGCACCCGCATGAGTGGCTTCGCGCAGTGGTGCCCGGCACGCACGCACACGCCATGCTCGTCGACGACCTGGGAGATGTCATGCGCGTGGATCCCCTCGAAGAGGAAGGAGATCGTCGCCCCGCGGGCGTCCAGCGCCTGCGGACCGTAGATCGAGAGGCGCTCACCGAAGCGGTCCTCGAGCGCGGCGAGCGCGTACCCGGTCAGTGCGATCTCGTGCGCCGCCACCGCGTCCATGCCGAGCGCGTCGAGGTAGTCGATCGCCGCGGCGAGCCCGACCGCCTCGGCGATCGGCATCGTCCCGGCCTCGAACTTCCACGGGACCTCGTTCGGCGTGAACCCGTCCTGGGTCACGTCGCGGATCATCTCGCCGCCGCCGAGGAACGGCGGCATCGCCTCGAGCAGCTCCGGACGGGCCCACAGCGCGCCGATCCCGGTCGGGCCGAGCATCTTGTGGCCGGTGACCCCGACGAAGTCGGCGTCCCACGCCGCCAGGTCGACCCTGCGGTGCGGCGCGTACTGGGCGGCGTCAACGAGCGCGAGCGCGCCGTGGGCGTGCGCCGCGTCGGCGAGGGCCCGCACGTCGTTGATCGTGCCGAGGACGTTCGACGCCGCGGAGAACGCGAACAGCTTCGCCCCGTCGAGCAGCCGGTCGAGGCCGGTGGTGTCGAGGCGGTACTGCTCGTCGAGCGGCACCCAGCGCAGCTCGATTCCCCGCTCGGCGGCGAGGATGTGCCACGGGACGACGTTCGCGTGGTGCTCGAGCTGGGTCAGCACGACGACGTCGCCGGTCTGCAGGTTGGCGCGGCCCCACGAATACGCGACGAGGTTGATCGCCTCGGTGACGTTGCGGGTGAAGACGATCTCGGAAGGGACGGCCGCGCCGAGGAAGCGCGCGACGCGGGCCCGGGCACCCTCGTAGGCGGCGGTCGCTTCCTCGGCGATCAAGTACACGCCGCGGTGCACGTTGGCGTACGACTCGCGGTACAGGTGGTCCATCGCGTCGAGCACCGCGACGGGCTTCTGCGAGCTCGACGCGGAGTCGAGGTAGACGAGGCGCTTGCCGTGGACCTGGCGCTTCAGGATCGGGAAGTCGGCCTGCACCCGGGCGACGTCGAGGGTCATCGTGGGCACCTCATGCGGCTGCCTCGACCTCGCGGCGGATCCCGTCGAAGCCTTCGTGCTCGACGCGCGCCGCCACGTCGGGGCCACCGGAGGCCACGACGCGACCCTCCAGGAGGATGTGGACGCGGTCGGGGGTGAGGTGCTCCAGGATCCGGCGGTAGTGCGTGATCAGCACCACGCCGAGGGTGGGTCGGCTGGCCCGCACGGCGTTGATCCCGTCGGCGACGACGCGCAGCGCGTCGATGTCGAGACCGGAGTCCGTCTCGTCGAGGACCGCGACGTCGGGCTCGAGGAGCGCCATCTGGAGGATCTCGTTGCGCTTGCGCTCGCCGCCCGAGAAGCCCTCGTTCAGGTAGCGGTGCACGAACCGGTCGTCGGTCCCGAGCTTCTTGGTCCAGTCGAGCAGCGCCATGCGGACCTCGAGGACCGAGAGGTCCTCGATCCCCTTGCGGGCGGCCATCGCCTGGCGCAGGAAGTTGAGCACGCTGACCCCGGGGATCTCCTCGGGGTGCTGAAAGCCGAGGAACAGCCCGCGGGCGGCCCGCTCGGCGGTCGGCAGCGTCGTCACGTCCTCGCCGTGGAGCAGGATCCGACCGCCCGTGACCTCGTACGCCGGGTCGGCGAGGAGGGTCTTGGCGAGGGTCGACTTGCCGGACCCGTTCGGGCCCATGAGGGCGTGGAGCTCGCCGGCGCCGACGGCCAGGGAGACGCCCCGCAGGATCTCGTGGCCGTCGACCGAGGCGTGCAGGTCCTCGACCTCGAGGGCGGGGGATTCCGGCGCGGCGGCGGCGCTCATATCCCGCAGTTTATTGTCACTATCGCCGTAGTGAAAACTCCAGGACGTCCAAATCCTCGGTGTCGCAGTAGGCGTGGAGGGACACCCGGAGGACCCCGCGGCTGAGGTCGGCGGGCGCCCGGGCGGCCGGGATCGCCGTGGTGGCGATCCCCTCCTGGAGGAGGCGACCGGCCACGGCGACCGGGTCCTGGGAGGGGTGGGCCAGGGTCACGATCCCCGACGGCTCGTCCTGGGGTTCTTGGACCCGCCAGCCGGCGATGCCGTCGAGCCGCCCCCGGGCCTCGGCGCCGAGTGAGGCGATTCGGCGGAACACCGCGGCCTCGTCGACCGACGCGAGCTCGTCGAGGGCGGCGGCGAGACCGACGCGGGCCGCGACCGATGCTTCGCCGGTGGCGAGCCGCCCGACGCCGGGGCGGTCGACGCCGATGAGGCTGGGGTACTCCGGGCGGAGCCGGGCGGCGAGGGGCGCCGTCGCGGCAAGCCAGCCCGTGCCGCGCGGTCCGCGCAGCCACTTGCGGGCGGTGCCGACGTAGGCGTCGGCCAGCAGCGCGTCGACGGGCACCTGGCCGGCGGCCTGCGCGACGTCGAGCAGGACGGGCACACCGGCCTCGTGGGCGACCGAGACGATTGCCGCCGCCGGCTGCACCACGCCCCGCTGGCTGGCGACGACGGGGACGGTGAGCAGGTCGATCCCGGACGACACCACCCGGGGGAGCGTCGCCAGGTCGACGCGCCCGTGGGAATCCGTGTCGAGCGTGACGAGCTCCACCGCACCACGCTCGGCGAGCGCGGCGAGTGCCATCCGGTTGCTCTGGTACTCGCTCGGCAGCGTGGCGACGCGCGCCGGCGCCGGCAACGGCCAGGCGGCGACGAGCGTCGTGAACGCCGCGGTCGCGTTGGGCGCCAGCGCGACGG
>DATDGU010000327.1:0-2480 GCA_036521915.1 Acidimicrobiia bacterium
GGACGAGCGATCCTTCTTGGACTGGAGTTTCTCATCGCAGGCGACATCATCCGAACGGTCGCCACCTCCCCGACCTTTCGCAGCGTCGGGATCCTCGGGACCATTGTCCTGATCCGAACCTTCCTTAGCATCGCGCTCACAGTAGAAGTCGAGGGACGCCTGCCCTGGGCGGGCGGAAGGCGAGGGTCTGCACCGGCTCCCTGAACCCCGCTCGCGTGCCCTGCTCCTGCTCTGTCCGCGCTGCGGGTCCGCTTCCGGGCCCTCGGTGCTTCCTGGTGTCACGGGCCGTCGTGGGCGGTAGGGGATTTGAACTTCCGAACCCCGTCACGCCCACGGGTAGCCCCGAGTCCGGGAAAAGTCCGGTGGGAGGTTCGAGTAGCACCGGGAACTGGCGCGCAACAACGAGCAACGGTGAGCAGCGTTTTCGCAGGTCAGAGACCGGATCAGGCGCGTTCGGGCTGGTCGCTGAGTTGAGCTGGCCTGTATCCGGCGTACAGGCCGACTCGCCACCACCCCTTGAGGCAGCACGGCTCTGAACCGCTTGATCTCGGACCGTGGCTGCTTGACTAAGTCCCTGGACTAAGTCTAGCTTTGGGTGTGGTTGAAGTTGGAGTCCATGAGGCGAAGACGCACCTGTCTCGGCTCTTGCAGCGAGTTGCAGCCGGAGACGAGATCGTGATCACCCGGTCCGGCCGGCCCGTCGCGAAGCTGGTTCGCGTCGACCGCGCCGCCCGAGTTCTCGGACGAGATGAGGGTCGCTTCGAAGTGCCCGATGATTTCGACGCGCCCCTGCCGGACGCCGAGCTCGAGGCCTTCGAGGCTTGACGTACCTCCTCGACACGCAGGTCTGGCTGTGGATGCAGGCGGCACCCCGACGATTGGTCCCCGCTGTCCGTGAACTGATCGAAGACGTGACGACCACCCTGCTGCTGTCGGCCGCAAGCTCATGGGAAATCGCGATCAAGTATTCGCTCGGTCGGCTCCCGATCCCGGAGCCGCCTGAGCAATACGTCCCTGATCGGATGCGCACCAGTGGGGTCCTCGCGCTTCCGATCGAGCACCCCCACGCGTTGCGGGTCAGCGCGCTGGAACGGCACCATCGTGACCCGTTCGACCGCCTCCTTGTGGCGCAGTCCCAGGTAGAAGGAGTCGCCCTGGTGACGGCAGACCCCATCTTCGAGCGGTATGACGTCGACCTCGTTGTTGCCCGCTAGTCGACATCTCTCGCACGGCGCCACCGACCGGGCAAGAGCAGAAGTGGTGGTGAGGCAGTTGGAGACGCCCCGCGCGACGCCGCTTCGGTGAGCAGCCGCCGCCGACTCAATTCGGCGTGGTAGGGGCCGGTTGCGGCAGCATCACTTCAGTATGCCGATGGCGCTGATGCTCGCAACCCTGACCGACCGTCGCGACTTTGGCGACGACTGGTTGCTCGAACGCAAGTTCGACGGTGAGCGCTGCACGGCCCGCAAGGAGGGCGAAGAGGTGCGGCTCGAGTCGCGCACCGGCAAGAACCTCACCGGGACCTACCCGGAGGTGCGTGCCGCAGTGGGCGCGCAGCGGGCCCGAGACCTGGTGCTGGACGGCGAAGTGGTCGCGTACGACGGCGAGCAGACCTCGTTCAGCCGCCTCCAGCAGCGCCTCGGGACGACGGCGCCGTCTCCACAGCAGGTTGCGGCGTACCCGGTCGTCTACTGCGTCTTCGACATCCTCGAGGCTGACGGCGACGATCTGAGGAGCCGGCCGCTCCTCGAGCGCCGAGCCCGGCTCGCAAAGGCGATCCGGCCCCGGATGGCACTCCAGCGCAGCGAGGCCTGGCGCGGCGATTCCCAACGGCGGTTCACCAAGGCCTGCCGGTCGGGCTGGGAGGGACTCATCGCCAAGCGGGCCGACGCGCCGTACGCCCCGGGCCGCTCGAGGGACTGGCTCAAGCTCAAGTGCGCATGGGGCCAAGAGTTCGTCATCGGCGGCTACACGGATCCTGGCGGCAGTCGCACGGACTTCGGTGCCCTGCTCGTCGGCTATTACGAAAGCGGCCGGCTTCGCTACGCCGGGAAGGTCGGGACGGGGTACACGGCGGCGACGCTCACCGCGCTCGGCGCCCGACTGCGCGCTCTCGAGACACCTGAGTCACCGTTTGTCGACGCCCGCCCGATCCCGCGTGGCACGCATTGGACCAGACTCGAGCTGGTCGCTCAGATCGCATTCGCGGAGTGGACGAACGACGGTCGGCTGCGACAGGCCCGCTTCGAAGGCCTGCGAGACGACAAGCGCCCGGCAGAGGTCGTCCGGGAGCGGCCTCGGTGAGCAGGAGCAACGAGATCACCGCAATCTTCGAGGATCTCATGCGGGTCGCGGACGATCTCAAGGACGGTGGGGACGAGGTGAACGCGTTCCTCGTCGATCAGGTCGTCGACCGGCGAATCGACCGCGCCTTCGGTGGAAGCGGCTGTTCTCGACGCGGCGCAGATCCAGCGAAAGAC
>DATDGU010000328.1:0-2339 GCA_036521915.1 Acidimicrobiia bacterium
CCAGATGCCGCGCAGCATCGACGGCCACGGCCGCGTCAGCACGAGGTACCCGCCACCGGGCACGGGGACGCTCGTCCCGGAATCGTCGACGATGTCCGCGTCGATCGCCGGGAGCGGGAAGGTGGCGCTCCCCGGCTTCAGGGTCGTCGCGCCGGGCAGCGGGCTGATCATGATCGCGCCCGTCTCGGTCTGCCACCACGTGTCGACGACCGGGCAGCGCCCGCCGCCGATGTGGCGCCAGTACCAGACCCACGCCTCCGGGTTGATCGGCTCGCCGACCGTGCCGAGCAGGCGCAGCGTCGAGAGGTCGTGGCGCTCGGGGAACTCCGAGCCCCACTTCATGAACGTCCGGATGGCGGTCGGCGCGGTGTAGAGGATCGTCACGCCGTAGCGCTCCGCGATCTGCCAGAGCCGGTCCTTGTCGGGGAAGTCCGGCGCGCCCTCGTAGAGGACGCTCGTCGCGCGGTTGATGAGCGGCCCGTAGACGATGTACGAGTGGCCGGTGACCCAGCCGACGTCGGCGGCGCACCAGTAGACGTCCTCGTCGGGCTTGAGGTCGAACACGTACCTGTGCGTGTAGGCGACCTGCGTCAGGTACCCGCCGGTCGTGTGCATGATCCCCTTCGGCCGGCCGGTCGTCCCGCTCGTGTAGAGGAGGTAGAGGAGGTCCTCGGCGTCCATCGGCTCGGCCGGGCACGTCGTCGACTGCCGGGGCACCACGTCGTCCCACCACTGGTCGCGTCCCGCGGTCATGGGGACGTCGTCCTGGCCGGTGCGGCGCAGCACGAGGACCGACTGGATGCTCGGGCAGTCGGCGACCGCCTGGTCGGCGGTCTGCTTCAGCGGGACGACGCCCCCCCGGCGCCACGCGCCGTCGCCGGTGATGAGGACCTTCGCCTCGGCATCGTTGATGCGGTCGCGCAGCGAATCGGCCGAGAAGCCGCCGAAGACGACGGAGTGGGGCGCGCCGATCCGGGCGCAGGCGAGCAGCGAGATGGGCAGCTCGGGCACCATCCCGAGATAGATGTTCACCCGGTCGCCTTTGCGCACCCCGAGCTCGAGGAGCGCGTTCGCGAGCCGCGAGACGTCGTCGAGGAGCTGGGCGTACGTGATGGTGCGCGTGTCGCCGGGCTCGCCCTCCCAGTGGTAGGCGACCTGGTCGCCGTGCCCGTCGGCGACGTGACGGTCGAGGCAGTTGGACGCGGCGTTTAGGGTCCCGCCGACGAACCACTTGGCGAACGGCAGGTCCCACTCGAGGATGGTGTGCCACTCCTTCGACCAGTCGAGGAGGTCGGCCGCCTGACGGGCCCAGAACCCTTCCCAGTCGCGGGCGGCCTCGTCGTATGCGCCGACGCCGGTGACGAGCGCTTCCTTCTTGAAGCGGTCGGGCGGCGCGAAGGTGCGGCCCTCGGCGAGCAGTGACTCGATGGCGTCTGGCATGCGCGCGTCCCCCTGGTCGGCGTGTCGGCGAGGCTAACGCCGAGGCGACGGCGGGCGGTCAAGGACGACGACGCGGTGCGCACCGAGGCCACCCGGGTCGGTGAGCGCGGCCGCCTCGACGGCCCGGCTCCGACCGGCGATCGCCGCGAGGTCCCCGCGATGGGCGCCGGCGGCCCAGGTGCGTCGCCCCTCGTCGACGATCTCGTCGACGCCGAGACCGTCGAGCCAGTCGGCCTGGCTCGTCTCGGACACCACGCGGAACCCGGCGCGGGTCGCGACGTGTCGCAACCACGCGAGCGGCACGTCGCAGGTGAGGTCCTGCTCGCCGGGATCGTCGAGCGCGCCGCGACCGGCCCGGTGCTCGCGGTAGGTGCGCAGCCAGCCACCGGTCGTGGCCCGGCCACGCGCGAGCAGCCCGGCGGTCTCGTCGGCGTAGTCGAGGACCCAGACCTGGCCGTGCGGCAGCGTCGCCGCAGCGCGCGCCAGCCACGACGCCATCTCGAGCGGGACCGGCAGCCGGTCGCCGGGGCGCAGCGCCGCGCCGTCGGCGACCTCGTCGGCCGCGTCGACGAGCGCGGCGGGCGCGTCGACGAGCACCTCGACGAAGCGCGGGCCGTCGGCGCCGACGCGGACTTCGCGCCAACCGTCGGGGCCCCGCTCGACGAGCCGCACGGGCAGGTTGTCGAGGAGCTCATTCGCGATGATGACGCCGGGCAGCGCGACGTCCGGCAGCTCCTCCAACGCGGTGACGACCGGGCCCGTGCCGGGCACCGGGTCGGCCGGGTCGTCGGGTGTGACCCGCGCGAACGGCCCGAGCGCGTCGCTCGGTGTCTCCAGGCGCAGGAGCGACTGCGCCTCGACCCGCAGGCGCGGGGAACGCTCGACGAGCACGGCGCGGA
>DATDGU010000329.1:0-16976 GCA_036521915.1 Acidimicrobiia bacterium
GGACCGCGTCGCGCGTGTGGCGTCGGCCCGCGTGCACGGCGCGCCGCCGGTGGTCGTCCAGCACGCGCCGCTCCTGCCCGAGCGCCGCGGGGCCGGCACGGCGCACCCGGTGCGCCAGGGTGCTGAGCTCGCGACCGGCGAGGCTGACCGCGGTGCGGCTGCGCACGGCCACGCGCTGGGCGGCCCGTTCGAGATCGTCGAGGTAGGCGTCGACGGCTCGGATCAGCACGCCGGCGGCGGCGGTCGGGGTCTTGGCGCAGGTGTGCGCCACCTCGTCGGCGACGGTCCGGTCCGTCTCGTGGCCGATCCCGGTCAGGACCGGGACCGGCAAGTCGGTGATCGTGCGGGCGACGACCTCGGCGTCGAAGGCCGCGAGGTCGCTGCGGGCCCCGCCGCCCCGGACCAGCGCGATCGCGTCGAGGTCGAGCCCGGCGAGGCGTCGCAGCGCCCAGGCGACCCGACGCGACGCCGCCGCGCCTTGGACGCGCACGTCGCAGTGCACGACGCGGAAGGCGTAGCGGCTGCGCTCGAGCTCGTGCACGAAGTCCCGGTACGCGGCGCTGCCGCCGCTCGTCACCAGCCCGACGCGGAGCGGCACGAGGGGCAGGGGCCGCTCGGCGTTGCGGCCGAGGCGGCCCTCCGCCGCCAGGACGCGCAGGAGCCGTTCGCGGTCGGCGGCGAGGCGCCCGACGGTGAACGTCGGGTCGATGCCCGACATGAGGAGCTGCAGTCGGCCGGCGGGCGGGTAGTAGTCGACCCGGCACCGGACCCGGACCTCGACGCCGTTGGCGAGGCGCAGCCCGGCCTCGCGCAGCGCCCGGTTCACCGGGGCGCGGTCGTCCCGGAACAGGGCGACGCGGATCGTCGCCTTGACCTGATCGCCCCGCTCGTGCTTCTCGACGAGCTCGAAGTAGGTGTGGTCGTTGCGTGAGACGTGGAGCTGCTGGATCTCCCCGCGCACCCACACGAGGCCGGGGAACGACTGGGCCAGGGCGCCGTGGATCGCCGCGTTCAGCTCGGCGACGCCGACGGTCGGCTCCGAGCCGGCGAGCCCATCGAGCAGGGACGGCTGGTCATCGGGTCGCACGGCACCTCCTCGCTCGACGGCCGGCCAGTATGACGCCCGGCCCCACCCGTGCCGGGGAAGCACCGTTCGGGGAGCCCGGTCTGCTTCGATGGGACGGTGACCGCCGGCGCGCCGCCCGCCTCCTTCGAGGTGCGCTGCGGTGACGCCCGGGACCTCATCCGCATGGTCCCGGACGGCGGCGCCGACCTGATCTGCACCGATCCGCCCTACAACCTCGCCCCGTACTCGACCGGCAACATCGAGATGTCCTGGCGCTCGGACTTCAACAACGACGTCGCCGAGTGGGACCGGGTGGCCTTCGACCCGAAGGACTGGGTGGACGAGCTGCGGCGCGTCCTCGCCCCCCACGGGACCCTCTTCGCCTTCACCTCCTACAACCTCCTCGGCCGCTGGCACGAGGTGTTCGACCCGGCGTTCGACACCTTCCAGCTCCTCGTCTGGCACAAGACGAACCCGCCCCCCAAGCTCCGGCGGGCCGGGTTCCTCAACTCCTGCGAGCTCGTCGTGTGCTGCTGGGACCAGGGCCACAGGTGGAACTTCGGGCGCCAGCGGGACATGCACAACTTCATCGAGGCCCCCATCTGCTCGGGCAAGGAGCGGGTGCGGGAGCCCAAGCACCCGGCCCAGAAGCCCCTGGCGGTGCTGCGGCGCCTCGTCGAGCTGGCCAGCGAGCCGGGCGACCTGGTGGTCGACCCCTTCATGGGCGTGGGCTCCACCGGGGTCGCCGCCGTGGAGCTGGGGCGGCGGTTCCTCGGCTTCGAGCTCGACCCGGCCTACACCGCCGCCGCCCAGGCTCGCCTCGACGGCACGATCGGCCGATAGATGTGCCAAGCGTCACACGGGAACGCTGGGGGCATCCAGAAGCGTTGATGGTGACGTAGCACCTAACGGAGGTGCCCATGGCTACGCGGAACCGCAGACAGACAGCTGAGCAGCAGGATGCGGTCGGCGCCTACCTCGAGGCGATCGGCCGCCACGATCTGCTGAACAAGGATGACGAGGCCCGCCTCGGCCGCCTCGTCATGGACGGCCTCACCGCGCTCGAGCGCATCGACTCGAACGAGAAGCTCTCCGCGGCGCAGCGGCGTCGCCTCAACGAGGAGATCGCCGCCGGCCAGCGCGCCCGCGACCAGTTCGTGGTCGCCAACCTGCGCCTCGTCGTCTCCATCGCCCGCCGATACCAGAGCACCGGCCTGCCGCTCGGCGACCTCATCCAGCTGGGGAACCTCGGGCTCATGCACGCCGTCGAGAAGTTCGACTTCCGCAAGGGGTTCAAGTTCTCGACCTACGCCACCTGGTGGATCCGCCAGGCCATCACCCGCGGCTACGCCGACACCGCCCGCCAGATCCGCCTGCCGGCCCACGCCGAGGACACCTTCCGCCTCGTGGCCCGCGTGTCGGACGACCTCGAGGCCCGTCTCGGGCGCAGCCCGACCGACGACGAGATCGCCGCGGCGAGCGGCGTCGACGCCGATCGGGTGCGCGAGGTCCGCAAGTTCCCGACCCGGATGGCGAGCGTCGACGCGCCGATTGGCGACGGTGACAGCGACGACCTGCTCCTCGGCGACACGATCGCCGACGACGAGATGTCCTTCGCCGACGACATCGCCGACCGGGACGCCCGCGTCCACGTGGTGAAGACGATGCTCGGCGTGCTGGACGACCGGGAGCGCCGCATCGTGGAGCTGCGATACGGGCTCGACGGCGGCGGTCCGCGCGATCTCGCCGAGGTCGGCAAGGAGATCGGCGTGACCCGCGAGCGCGTCCGCCAGATCGAGGCGCGCGTGCTCTCGAAGCTGCGGCACCCGTCGATGGCCGGCGGCGACGCCGGCGAGGCGCTCGCCAGCTGACCCGCTCGGGTCGCCGGCGCGCGCCGACGACCCGTCACGAGGTGTCCCCGGCGGCGCCCTAGGCCGGCAGGATGATCGTCTGGTACTCGGTGTAAGGCGCGATCCCCTCGGGTCCGAGCTCCCGGCCGATCCCCGACTGCTTGAAGCCGCCGAACGGCGCGTTGAAGTCCAGGATCATCGAGGAGTTCACCGCGACGACGCCGGTGCGCACCTGGGCCGCAACCGCCGCGCCGTGCTCGGGGTCCGCGGTCCACACCGACCCGCAGAGCCCGTAGTCGGAGTCGTTGGCGATCGCGACCGCGTCCTTCTCGTCGTCGTAGGGGATCACGGACAGCACCGGGCCGAAGATCTCCTCCTGGGCGATCTTCATGTCGTTGCGCACGTCGGCGAACACTGTCGGCTCGATGTACCAGCCGGTCGGCAGCGACGCGGGGCGACCCCCGCCCACGACCGGCCGCGCGCCGGCGGCCTTGCCGGCCTCGAGGTAGCCCTCGACGCGGGTGCGCTGGCGCTCCGCGACGAGCGGCCCCACCTGGACGCTGTCGTCGAGCGGGTCACCGACGGTCAGGGCCCCGACGGCGCCGGCCAGCGCGTCGACCACGTCGGCGTAGCGCTTCGTCGAGACGAGGATGCGGCTCTGCGCGCCACAGACCTGCCCGTTGTTCATGAGGCCCGACATGACGAGGTTGCCGAGCATCGCCTCGTCGAGGGTGGCGTCGTCGAGCACGATCGCCGCGGACTTGCCGCCGAGCTCGAGCGTGACACGCTTGAGCATGCCGCCGCAGACCTCGCCGATGTGCTTGCCGACCGCGGTCGAGCCGGTGAAGGACACCTTGTCGATGCCCGGATGGCGGATGAGGTGCTCGCCGGTCTCGCGCCCCGCGGCGACGATGTTCACCACGCCGGGCGGGAGGTCGGCCTCGTTGACCGCCTCCGCCAGGAGATAGGCGTCGAGCGGGGTCTCGGGCGCCGGCTTCAGCACGATCGGGCAGCCCGCGGCCATCGCCGGCCCGAGCTTCAGCGCGCTGATGAACAGCGGGACGTTCCAGGGGATGATCCCGGCGGCGACGCCGACCGGCGCACGCCGCACGACCACCGGCGTGCCGAGCGCGCCGGTGCGGTGGTCCTCCCACCCGTACCCCGACGCGAGGCCGGCGTAGGTGTCGAGGACCATCGTCGCCGAGAAGACCTGGCCCATGAGCGACCACGACTTCGGCGAACCGTTCTGCGACGAGATCACGTCGGCGATGTCCTGGGACCGGGACTGCAGCGCGCCCGAGAGCCGCTTGATGCCCTCGGCCCGCTCCGCCGGGGTCATGCGCGGCCACGGGCCGTCGTCGAACGCCTGGCGCGCCGCGGTGACGGCGCGGTCCATGTCGGCCGGTGAGGCGTCGGGCACCCGTCCGATGACCTCTTCGGTGTGCGGCGAGATGACCTCGATCGAGCCGGTGCCGTGGGGCGCGACCCACTCGCCCCCGATGTAGAGCTTGTCGTAGTCCACGTCGTCTCCTGTCGTCGCGCGCGACGCTACCCGCTGCGCCGCCGGCGCTCCCGGGCGACGGCTGGCTGACGCCTCCCGCGTGGCCGTGGAAGGATGCCGCCCGTGCCCGGCGCGCTCGACGGTGTCCGAATCCTCGACCTGACCTGGGGTGCCGCGGGGGCGCTCGGGGTGCTGCTCGTCGCCGAGCAGGGCGCGGACACCATCAAGGTCGAGCCGCCCGGCGGCGACCCCTTCCGCGGCTACGACGGCTACCGCGTCTGGACGCGCTCGCGCCGCGCGGTGCAGGTCGACCGGCGCGGCGACGCCGGGCGCGAGGCGCTGCTCGGTCTGGTCGGCACGGCGGACGTGCTCGTCGAGTCGTTCCGCCCGGGCGTCATGGACCGCCTGGGCGTCGGCTACGAGGCGTGCGCGGCTGCGAACCCGCGGCTCGTGTACTGCTCGGTGCCCGCCTACCCGCCCGGGCACCGCAAGGCGGGTCGTCCGGGCTACGACGCGCTCGTGCAGGCCGCGTCGGGCCAGCAGTGGGAGCAGCCGGGGTGGCGGCCGGGTCCCATCTTCCTGGCGATGCCGGTGCCGAGCATGGGCACCATCTATCTGGTGGCGAGCGGCGTCCTCGCCGCGCTGCTCGCGCGCGAGCGCACCGGTCGGGGCCAGCACGTCACGACGAGCCTGCTGCAGGGCGTGTTCCTCTACACGACCCAGCTCTGGCAGCACATCGAGCGGGGCAACGCCACCCTCTACGGCCTGATGGCCAAGAGCCACCCCCCCGGGGTGCACCAGCCGATGATCTTCGAGTGCGCCGACCGCGAGTTCCTCCACATCTCGGTGATGAGCGGGAAGACGCCGACGAAGACGCTCGACGAGATCCTCGGCGTCGAGCCGCTCCCGCCCGAGCAGACCGCGGGGCTGCTGCCGCTGCAGGCCCAGAACATGATGAACGAGGCCCGCCAGGCCGCGTTCAAGACCCGCCGCCGCGCCGAGCTCATCGCCGAGCTCGTGGCCAACAACCACATCGCCGAGGCGATCGTGACGCCCGAGGAGCAGTTCGCGCACCCCCAGCTCATCGCGAACGACATGGTCGCGACCGTCGACGATCGTGACCGCGGCGCGACGACCCAGATCGGCGTGCCGATCCACCTGCTCGGGACACCCGGCGGGATCGTCGGCCCGCAACCCGCGGTCGGCGCGGACGACACGGCGATCTGGGGCGAGCTCGGCTACGGCCCCGACGACATCGCGCGTCTCACCGGCGCGGCGGCGCCGGCCGCGGCGCGGGGCGGTGCCTGATGCCGGCGCTGTCGGGGCTGCGGCTCCTCGACTTCGGGCAGTACCTCGCCGGCCCGTTCGGGCCGATGATCCTCGCCGACCTCGGCATGGACGTCATCAAGGTCGAGCCGGTCGCCGGGGACGGCATGCGGATGGCGGGGACCCCGTTCCTCGGCTGTCAGCGTGGCAAGCGCGACATCGGCCTCAACATCAAGGACCCCGCCGGCCTCGACCTGGCGCTGCGCCTCGTCGCCACCGCCGACGCGGTCCACCACAACATGACGAAGGGCACGGCGACGCGGCTCGGGCTCGACTACGAGGCCTGCCGGGCGGTGAAGCCCGACGTCGTCTACTGCAACACCTACGCCTACGGCCTCGAGGGGCCGCTGAGCTCGTTCGGCGGCCTCGACCCGCTCTACCAGGCATCGGCCGGGCTCGAGTACGAGGCGGGCGCGGTCCAGCACGGCCACGACCCCCTCTACTACCGGTTCGGGATGGTGGACACGTCGAACGCGATGCTGTCTGTCGTCGGCGTCCTCGCCGCGCTCTTCCACCGCGCCCGGACGGGTGAGGGTCAGGAGCTATGGACGTCGCTGCTCGACGGCGGTGCGGTGTTCAGCTCCGACGTCATGCTCTTCGCCGACGGCACGCCAACCGTCCGACCGAAGCTCGACGCGCAGCAGCGGGGCTTCGACCCCGCGTACCGCCTCTACGAGACCGACGACGGTTGGATCCAGGTTGCGGCCATCGGTGACGGCCAGTGGGCCGCCCTCTGCGCGGCCACCGGCGTCGCCGACCCGCACGACCGCGCCGACGCCGAGGTCCGGCTCGAGGCGGCCTTCCGCACGAAGACCGCGGTGATGTGGTCGCACACCCTCGACGACGCCGGCGTCCCCAACGAGGTGGCGCTCGACGTCGACGGCGGCGAGTCCGCGCTCTACGACGCCGACGCCGAGCGGCTCGGCCTCGTCACGGAGTACGAGCACCCGACGCTCGGGCTGCTCCGCCAGTTCGGCGAGACGATCAACTTCTCCGACACCCCCGGGCAGATCGTCGGCCCCCCGCCCCGGGTCGGGGAGGACTCGCGCCAGATCCTCGAGGAGCTCGGAGTGTCCGAGACCGAGATGGACGACCTCAAGGCCCGCGGCGTCGTCACCTGGCCCGACGACGACTATCCCTGGGGCTGGTAACGAGGCAGGAATGACGGCCCGAGACGGCCGAGAGCGCCGTTAGCGCGCTCGGCCCGAGACCGGGACCGCGTCCTCGTGCAGGACCTCGGGTGCAAGATCGGCGCCGTTCGGCCACACGATGGTGCCGATCTCGTCATCCACGGTGACGCGGGCGAAGTACGCAGGGTCGCGAAGTGGCTTGAAGACGGGACCGGCCGTGTCCTCGACCTTCTGCTTCAGGTCAACCTCACCGACAAGTCCGTCAGCGAAGCCCAACCTCAGCCGGAACCCGCCGAGATACTCAACCGTCTTGACATCGTACGGAGCGCTCATGGCAACGGATCGATTGTAACGAGGCCCTCCCCGCTTCTCGCCCGGTTCCAGTTGGCGATCAGCTCGTTCGAGTGCAGCTCGGTCCACTGCTGCACCAAACGAAGGGCCCGCGGTGGCAAGCGACCGTGGAGCACGACAGCCCCGTCGATCGCCACCTGCGCGTCGTACTCCGCGTAACGGGCATGGAAGTGAGGCGGCTCGTGCTCATCGAAGTACATCGCGATGACGATTCCGTAGAACGTCGAGATGCGAGGCACGACTCGGACGCTAACGAGCAGCTGCGACAACCCGATTCTGCGGACAGCTCACGTCCCAAGCTGGGGTGCCGACCGCAGGCGCGCTCACCTGGGGTGTGTCGTGATCGTGACCGTGGTCCCGACCGGAACCTCGGCGCCCGCCGCGGGTGCCTGCGCGATCACCATGGCGAACTTTTGTGCCGTGGGTGGCTGGAGCCCCACGCGCAGACCGGCGCAGGCCGCGTGGTCGACGGCGTCTTGCACGTCGATGCCGACGAGCCCGGGCACCGACACCATCGCCGTTGCGGTCGTCGGGTACGGCGCACTGCAGAGCACTGCGAACGACGGCGCCTGGGCTAAGGCGGTCAGGGGCGCTTCGGGCGGCCCGCCGACGGGACCCAGCCCGGTCGTGGGCGCGCTCGATGGCGTCGTGGCCGAGCCGCACGCGCTGAGGATCAACACCGTGACACCGAGCAAGCCGGCGCGTCGACACCGGCGGACGAGCCGCCGCGTCATCCGCGGTGCGGTCGTGGCGCGAAGCCTTGGTCATGGTGCTCGCCCAGCTCCGGCGCGCGTCCCGGGGGCCGCGCGGCGCGTTGCCCGAAGTGCACCGGGTACCCCATGTACGGGTAGCCGTCCGGTGTGGAGCCACCGACGAGACCGCGCGCGACGAACTGTGGGTGGTGGAGCATCTCGTCGCGCGTCAGCGCCGGCGCGACCGGCGCGTTCGGGCCGAGGAGGTCGAGCAGCTCGTCACGGGGTCGGGCGGCGATCGCGGCAGTCAGTCGGGGTGTGATCTCGTCGGCCCGCTGGCGGCGTTGCATGAGGTCGAGGTCGCGGAGGTCGTCGAGTCCGAGCCCGTCGCAGACGCGCGCCCAGAAGTGCTGCTCGCTGATGACGCCGAGCGTGATCCAGGAGCCGTCCGCGGTGCGGAACGACCCGTAGCTCGCGAGCCGGCCCAGCGTCTCGCCGCGGCCGCCCGCGAGCGCGAGGCGACCGATCGGCCCCGTCCAGGTCGCGAGCACGTCGGCCATGGCCACGTCGACGTGCTCGCCCTCGCCGGTGCGGGCGCGCCCGACGAGCGCGGCGCACACCCCCATCGCCGCGGCGAGGCCGCCGGCGAGGTCGGCGATCGGCACCCGCCCCTCGACCGGGTCCCCGCCGTCGGGGGTCAGCACGGCGGCGTACGCCTGGTAGTTGAGGTCGTGGCCCGGCACCGGTGCGAGCGGCCCGGTCTGGCCGTACCCCGACACGGAGCAGTAGACGACGCTGGGGTGGATGGCCCGCAGCTCGGCCTCGCCCATCCCGAGCCGCGCCGCGACGCCTGGCCGGAAGCCCTCGACGACCGCGTCCGTCTCGCGGACGAGCGCGTGCGCGTGCGCCCGGTCGTCCGGCTCGTGGAGGTTCAGCACGACGCTGCGCTTGTTGCCGTTCAGCGTGGCGAACAGCTCGGGGAAGGCGCGCATGGGGTCGCCGCCCGGGGGCTCGACCTTGATGACGTCGGCGCCCAGGTCGGCGAGGAGCTGGGTGGCGTACGGCCCGGGCCGCCAGATGCTGAGGTCGAGCACGCGCACGCCGTACAGGAGACCGTCCGTCGCGCCGGAGCGGTCAGCAGCGCCCATGCGGCCGCATCCTACGAGCGTGACGCGCCGCGGCCCGGTGGGGCGTTCGCCCACCGCGCGAGAGTTGCGTGATGCCTTCGTCCCGTCCCGATGGTGACGCGCCGCTCGTCGTGGGCGTCCTCTACCCGCCAGCCTGGTACGGCGACCGAGCCGGCTTCGGCGACGCGGTCGCGGCGATCGACGCGATCGACCCGCGTGTCGAGGTCCTCACCGAGACGTACGTGGAGCCCCACGACCTGCGCAGCGCCCGCGGCAAGCCGGACGCGGACGCGCACCGGGACGAGGCGCCGGCGCTGACCGACGCCCAGCGCGCCGCGTTCGCCCGGCTCCACGTCGCGCTCGCCATCGACCTGCCCTACGACGTGCGCCGCGTCGCGCCAAACCTGGACTGGGTGCAGGCGGTCGGCGCCGGCACCGGCCAGCTCCAGTCGGCTGGCCTCGCCGAGCACGGGATCCGCCTCACGACGGCCGCGGGCGCGAACGCGGTCGCGATCGCCGAGTTCGCGCTCGCCCGCCTGCTGCAGGTCTGGAAGCGGTTCCGCGAGATCGACGACGCGCAGCACCGTCACCACTGGGAGCCCCTCTACGGCGAGCAGGTCGCGGGGGCCACGCTCGGCCTCCTCGGCCTCGGCGCGATCAACTCGGCCGTCGCCGCCCGCGCGAAGGCGTTCGGGCTGCGCGTCGTCGCCACCCGCCGCTCCGCGACGCCCGGCGCGACCGCGCCGGACGTGGACGAGCTGTTCCCGCCGAACAACCTGCACACCATGCTCGGACAGTGCGACGCGGTCATCGCCGCCGTCCCCGAGACCGCGGAGACGACGGGCCTCTTCGACGCCGCCGCGTTCGCCGCCATGCCCCCCGGCTCGTGCTTCTGCAACGTGGGCCGCGGCTCGCTCGTGGACGAGCCGGCGCTCATCGACGCGCTGCAACGAGGCCATCTCCGCGCCGCGGCGCTCGACGTCGCGAGCCGGGAGCCGCTCCCGGCCGACGACCCGCTCTGGGACGCACCGAACCTGTATCTCTCGCCCCACTCGGCCGCGGCGCCCACCGCCCTCTTCGCCAACCTGCACGAGCTCTTCGAGGACAACGTCGCCCACTACCTGGCGGGCGAGCCGCTGCGCAACGAGGTCGACATGCGCCGCGGCTACTGAGGGCGCCACGGCGACACCGAACCCCTGGGCTACCGTCCCCGCGGTCCGGCGACGAAGGTGAGGCGCGCGGGGTGTTCGGCGGAGGATGCGGCTGCCTACCGGACACGGTGATCCGCTGGCTCGTCTTCAGCGTGCTGCTGCTCGGCGGCCTCGCGATCGTCATCGCCGGTCGGCGTCGCCCCCGCGCGGAGGCCCCCGACGGTCGACGCAGGGGGACGCGGGCGATCGTTGCCGGGACGATCGTCGCCGCCCTCGGCGTGCTCGTGGCCGTCGGCGCGCCCGAGGCCGACATCTCGCTCGCGTTCCTCGCCGCCGGCGCGGTGATCGCCACGGCCGGCGTCGCGCCGACCCGGCGCGGCACGCCCGTCGACGAATCCTCCGCCGACCGGGCACCGTGACCGCGCAGGCGCTGCCCTGCTACCTGACGCGGCCGCGCACGGCGCCCCCGTGGCCCGGCGTCCTCGTGATCCACGAGGGCAACGGGATCTCGCCCCAGCTGCTCCGGGTCTGCGAGCGCCTCACCGCCGAGGGGTACGCGACCGTCGCGCCCGACCTCTTCTTCCGCTCCGGTGGTCCCGAGGCCGCCGACTACGGCACGCTGATCGGCGCACTCCAGCCCGACGAGCTGCGCGCCGACCTCACCGAGGCGCACACCCGCCTGCGCGAGCTCGGCGCGGACCGCATCGGGATCACCGGCTTCTGCCTGGGCGGCACGATCACCTACCGCGCGGCGCGCTGGGGCCTCGACCTCGCCGCCGCCGCCCCGTTCTACGGCGGCAACATCGCGACCGAGCTCGGGCCGGTCGCCTGCCCGCTGCTCCTCTTCTTCGGCGGGACCGACGAGTACATCCCCCCGAAGGCCATCGAGAAGGTGCGGGCCACCCACCCCGATGTCGTCCTCTACCCGGAGGCGGGACACGGTTACATGCGCGACGGCTCGTCGAGCTACGACCCGGCCGCCGCGACCGACGCCTGGGACCGGCTCCTGACGTTCTTCGGCCAGCACCTACGCGCCTGACGGAATGGGCGGGCCCGTCCCGTCGGTTGGACCCTCCCGCGGGCCACGGAGCCCGCGTCAGCCCCGAGGAGGCGCCATGCCCGCCGTGACCGTGGACGACCCGCTCACCCTGCCGGCCGTCGGTCCGGTCGACCCGGCCGCCGCAGCGCGCCCGGTCGTGTCCGTGACGACCGCCCCCGCCGGCTTCGAGGGCCTCGGCTTCCCCGTGCGGCGCGCGTTCGCCGGCGTCGACCCGCGCCAGCTCGACCCGTTCGTGCACATGGACCAGATGGGTGAGGTCGAGTACGCGCCCGGTGAGCCGAAGGGGACCGACTGGCACCCGCACCGCGGGTTCGAGACGGTCACCTACATGATCGACGGGACGTTCCGCCACCAGGATTCGACCGGCGGCGGCGGCCTCATCACCGACGGCGCCACGCAGTGGATGACCGCCGGGCAGGGGATCCTCCACATCGAGGCACCCCCGGAGGAGCTCGTCGCGACCGGTGGGCTCTTCCACGGCATCCAGCTCTGGGTGAACCTCCCGGCCGCGGAGAAGTGGGTGGCGCCCCGCTACCAGGACATCCAGGCCGGCAAGGTCACGCTGCTGCGCTCCCCCGACGGCGGCGCGCTCGTCCGCGTCATCGCCGGGTCGGTCGCCGGCGCGTCCGGGCCGGGCGTCACGCACACGCCGATCGCGCTCGCGCACGCCTCCCTGCGCCCCGGCGCCGAGCTCCAGCTGACCTGGCCGAGCGAGTTCAACGCCCTCGTCTACGTGCTCGCCGGCGACGGCACCGTAGGCCCCGAGCAGCGACCCGTGAAGACCGGCCAGCTCGCCGTCTTCGGCACGGGCGACAGCATCACCGTGCGCGCCGCGCCGCAGCAGGCCCCGACACCGGACCTGGAGGTGCTGATCCTCGGCGGCCGGCCGATCCGCGAGCCCGTCGCCTGGCAGGGCCCCTTCGTCATGAACACCCAGGCGGAGCTCGCCCAAGCCTTCGAGGACTACCAGGCCGGCCGGATGGGGACGATCCCCCGCTCCTGAGCCACCGGGCCCCGTCGACCGGGGTCGACGCAGCGTGGCGGGGTGGCCCGCGATCGGCGCGTCCGCGCGCTGAGCGTGGTCGCGCGGCCTCTGGGGGGGTTGCCCCTCGGCGTCCGGTACGTGACAACTGCCGTCCTCTGTCGTGCATGTGAAGAAGGGAGCGTTGGCCGGGCCTCGTGGGCAGGGTCCCGGGTCTCGTGAACAGAGGGCAAACAGCCCCTGCTTCAGCGGAGCGGATCTGCGGTGTGACCAATAGCGGACGTCACATCAGCTCCAACGGGGAGGAGGGGGTGTGGCGTGAGCAAGCGTGTCATCGCCCGCGTCGCTCTCATCGGCTCGAGCATCGCTGCGGTGGTGTTAGCCGGGGGAGCAGGCCGGACCTGGAAGTAAAGACCGAGACCCACACCGAAGTTCCCCCGGGATCCTGCCCCGGGGCCCGGACACCACATGATGGACGACCCCGCGTACTCCCGGGCGCTCAGCGCCTGGTGCAGCGCCGTCGCCGCCCTCGCGGTGGGCCTGGCCGTCGTGTTCGCCCTCGACGGCGAGCACGCCGCGGTGGGCCCGCTGCTGCTCCTCGCCGCGCTCTGCGTCTTCGCCGAGCACATCATCGTCCGCCTGCCGAACGGGTCGTCGGTGTCCGCGTCGGTGATGATCTCGCTCGCCGCGGTGTTCGTGTTCCGTGACAGCGCGCCGCTGCTCGGCCCGCTGCTCGTCGGGATGGCCGGCGGGATCTTCTGGCCGCACCTCCGGACGCGCGACTGGCGGCGCCTGGCCTTCAACGTCGGCGCGCTCGGGCTCGCCTCCCTCGCGGCGGCGGGCGCGTTCACGCTCGTCGCCCAGTCGGCGCACCGCGTCCTCCAGGAGCTGCTCGGCGCGGTCGCCGCCGCGGTCGCCTACTGGCTGGTCGACGTGGCCCTGCTCGGCGTGACGATCCGCCTCCGCGACGGCGGGACGCTCCGCGAGCAGGTCGTTGAGCTGTGGGGCTTCGCCGACTTCGAGATCGTCGTCTTCGCCGTGCTCGGCGTGCCCTCGGCCGGCTCTACGAGGCCCACGGCGTGCTCATCGTCGCCCTCTTCATCACCCCGATCCTCGCCGCCCGCCAGGTGTTCGCCTCCTACGTCGCGGTGAACGAGCAGCACGAGGCGACCCTCGCCGTGCTCGTCCAGGCCCTCGAGGCGAAGGACCCCTACACGGGCGGCCACGTCGCCCGCGTCGCCCGCTTCGCCCGCTACATCGGCACCGAGCTCGGGTTCTCGCCGGCCCGGCTGCGCCGCCTCCACGACGCCGCGCTCATGCACGACATCGGCAAGCTCACCGTCTCGAACCGGCTGCTCAACAAGCCGGGGCGCCTGACCCCCTCGGAGTACCAGGAGGTGCGCAAGCACGAGGACATCAGCGTCCAGCTCGTGCGGCGCATCGAGGTGCTCGCGCCCTGCGCGGCGGCGATCGACGGCGAGATGCACGGCGTGCAGGCGCCCCTCGAGAGCCGGATCGTCCACGTCGCCGACGCATTCGACGCCATGACGTCGACGCGCGCCTACCGCCAGGCGATGTCGCAGGAGACGGCCATCCAGGAGCTGCACGCCAACAGCGGGCACCAGTTCGACGCCGCCTGCATCCACGCGCTGGTGCGGGTGCTCGACCGTCGCGGGGAGCGGTACGGCGCGGGCGTCGAGACCGAGTCGGCCGTCCGCCAGTTCAAGGTCCTGCCGCCGGTCGTCGGGGTCGGCTCGGCGGGACTCGGGGACCTCGCGCCCGAGCCGTTGCCGTAGCTGCTCGGAGGGCGCGCGCGAGACTCCCGTCAGTGGGCCGCATCGAGACGCTGACGGCCCAGACCGGCGGCGCGGCCGAGATGGTCACCCCGGCCAGCGCGTGGGCCGCGGCCGCGATCGTGACGGACCGCTTCGGCGCCGGCGCGGCGCGGGGCCGGCCCGCGACGCAGATCGTCAACTGGGTCCGGCTGGGCTTCGTGTCACGGGCCATCACGAACCGGGACCGCACCGCGGTGGTCGGGGTCGGCGGCCCGCGCCCCGCGGTCGTCGCCGCCGTCGCGCTCGGGGCCGGATGGCTCGCCCCCCGGCTACCCCGCTGGGTCCTGCTCGCGGCGGTCGCCGGAGTCGTCGGCTTCGGGATCCGCAAGGGGCGGCTCCAGCGGCTGGCGTGGATCACCCGGACGCTGCGACGTGAGGCGCCCGACGCCATCCTCCTCGGCGAGTTCGCGGCCCGCCAGCCCGGCGCCGGCGTGGCGTTCGCCGAGGACGTGCTCGACGCGATCGGCGCGCAGGCGACGCTGGCGCTCACCGTGCAGGGCGGCGCGTACGACCGCCGCACCCGGTCCCTCGAGCGGCTCTACGAGCGGCGCCTCGGCTTCGAGGTGCTCGACCGCCAGGCGATCGCCGGGGACGACGTCGTGCTCATGGTGCGCCGCGCCCCCGTCCCGGACGCCGCGCCGTTGCGCGCGGTCGGGTAGGTCAGCAGGTCGAAGGCGCGGGCCGGCCGGCGACCCGGTCGGCCATCCACGCGGCGACGTCGTTCACCGACGCGTCGCGGGCCCCGACATGGTCCTCGCCCGGATAGATGCGGTAGTCGACGCGGTCCCCGAGGGCGCAGGCCCGCTGCACGAACGCGTCGGTCTCCGCCTTCGGCACGAGCGCGTCCTGATCGCCCTGGATGACGAGCAGCGGCGTGGGCGTCGAGACGTTGCCCGCGCGGTCGTCGAGGAGCACGGACGCGACGCCGGGCACGTCGACGGGGTTCTGGAGGACGACCTGGCTCGGGGCGAACTGGGCGTAGTAGTCGACGAGGTCGTCGCTGCAGAGCCGGTCGACGACGTCCAGGTTGGCGAGGGTCTGGGGCGTGAGGATCGCCGACAGGTCGATCGGGTAGGTGGTGTGCAGCCCGACGGCGGCCATGACGAGGTAGCCGACGAGCGGGGCGGCCGCGCTGGCCTCGGGGAGCAGGTCGCTCAGATCCGAGACGGGGGCGACGGCGGTGACCCCGAGGACGTGCAGGTCCGGCGCGTACGTCGGGGCGATCTGGCCGGCGAAGAGCGCGGCCTGCCCGCCCTGGGAGTGGCCGTAGATGAGGGTGGTGGCGCTCGCGTCGGCCCCGGGGAGCTGCTCGGCGGCGCGGACGATGTCGAGGACGCCGCGACCCTCGCTCTCCCCGACCAGGTACGGGTGCTGGCCGGGTGTGCCGAGCCCCTCGTAGTCGGTGGCCGCGACGACGTACCCGGCCTTCAGGAACTGGTGGATGCCGGTGATGCGGTAGGTGCTGTCGATGGCCTGCGACGGCGCGCACATGTCGGCGAGCCCGTGCGTCCCGTGGGCCCAGGTGACGACCGGTCGACCGCCGGACGGCGGCTTCGACGTCGGGGCGACGACGACGCCGGAGACCTCGATGTCGCGCCCGTCGAGGGCACGCGAGTGGTAGAGGACCTTCCAGGCACGCGACCCCGCCGGCGCGATGACGGGGGTCGCCGAGATGAGCTCGCCCGGCTTCCCGGCGCGGAGGCGCCGCGGGGAGGAGGCGCCGCTGCCCGACGGCGTGGCCCCGGCGAGCGGTGCCCCGACGACGACGAGCACGGCCGCGACGAGCAGCGTCGTCCCGCGGGCCCATCCGTGCTCACGCATCACTGTGTCTCCCGCCGTGCGCCCCGCCCTCGGATGCATCGACTCGGGCGTCCGGCGCCTTGATCCGGCGGCCGCGTCGGCGGCGACCCACTCGGGCGACGGTAGGGCAGCGGCGCGGCCGCGGCGGGGACGGCACCGGCGATACTCGCCATCGTGGGGTCGGCGCCGTCACGCAGCTTCGACCGGGCGGCGTCGTACTACGACGCGACGCGCGGGCTGCCGGCAGCTGCGGCGGCGGAGATGACCGCGCTGCTCGCCGCCGAGCTGACCGGCCGCGGCGCGTGCCTCGAGATCGGCGTCGGCACCGGCCGGATCGCGCTGGGCCTGCACCGGGCCGGCGTGCCGATGACGGGGGTCGACCTGTCGCGACCGATGATGGCCGTGCTCGTCGAGAAGGCCGGCGGTCGGGCTCAATTCCCGCTGGTGCAGGCCGATGCCACCGCGCTTCCGTTCCCGGCGCGCCGCTTCGGCTCCGCGGTCGCGTCGCACGTCTTCCATCTCATCCCGGCGTGGGACAGGGCCCTGGCCGAGCTCGTGCGGGTGCTGGCCCCCCGCGGGCGGGTCCTGGTGGACCGGGGCGGACGCAACCACGGGTCGTTGCCGCGCGCCGTGCGCGCCCGGTTCCGCGCCGAACTCGGAGAGAGCGGCGGGCACCCCGGCGTCGACCACGCCAGCAACGACCTCGACGAGGCGCTGCGCGGGCTCGGTGCGAGGGCGCGCCCCCTCGCACCGGTGCGCACCTCGTGGACGACGACGCTCGCCGCGATGATCGACGGGCTCGAGGCGGGCCACTGGTCGTGGACGTGGAGCCTCCCGCCGGAGGCGCTGCGCCGCGCCGCGACCCGCACGCGCGGCTGGGCGCTCGAGACGCACGGCTCGCTCGACAGCCCGGTCGTGGTCGACGCCGAGGTGCGCTGGGTCGCGTACGACCTGCCGTGATCAAAGCGCGCACCGTTAGGTGTGCGGGCCTTCTCGGCCTTCGGGCGGGGGCGTTCCGGGGTTGGAGCGCGGCCGCGGTTCCGGCTTCGTGGCGTCTGGTTGCACCCGCCACGGGGGGGCGGGTCAGAGCCTGACGCTCCACCGG
>DATDGU010000330.1:0-24355 GCA_036521915.1 Acidimicrobiia bacterium
GAAGACAGCCGCGAGGAGCACGCACAACGTCGGGCGCTCTACGAGGGCGTGGCCGAAGCCGTCGGCACGGACGACCCGGCCCGAGAGGCGGTCATCCGATTCGGCATCGCCTACGAGGACGCGGTCGTGGCGTGGCTTGACAGCCTGCACGCGCGCCGCGCCACCACCGCGAGCTGACGCCGGCGCGGGCCTCCCGCCGACGGCCCGCCGTCACCGTCGCGTGCACCGGGTCGCGACCGCGCCCGGCTGTCGACGACGCGGGAATCACGCACGGGCGGGCGAACCGGCGGCGCCGGTCCGCACGTCACTCGACCGGCGGGCGCGGCGCGTTGCGCCGGGGTCGGGTGACCTCGAAGAAGCCAGGCTCGGTGGAGAGCACCACGAGCGCGTCCCAGAGGCGGAGGGCAGCATCGCCGGTCGGCGCGGGCGCCATCACCGGGCCTTTGAACCCGTGCGGCGGATCGGCGCGCACGACGATGGTGGGGGTCTGGGTCTTGGGCCCACCGAAGGCGTACGCGACGCCCATCGCCTCGGTGATCGGTGCGTCCCACTTCGGGTCGTCGGCGGCGTCGACCAACGTCGCCTCGAGCCCGGCAGCGGCGAGGCACGCCGCGAGCACCGCGTCGTCGGCCGGCCGATCCCGCCGGAAGAACCGCGGTCCCCACGCGGCGTAGAGCCGGTCGACCGCGTCCTCACCCGCCGCGACGCGCGCGGCTTCGAAGATGCGCAGCATGCGATGGGACAGTGCGTGCGCGGCCAGCACGACGTCACGGTGGCTGTCGGGCACGGTCGGCGCGACGCCGTAGTCGTCCCGGATCTCGAGGCAGTACGACGGCCAGGTGACGGCCAGGTCGCGCTGCGGAGCGACCTCCCGGATCCAGCGCGCCGTGATCCACGCCCACGGGCAACTCGGATCGACGTAGAACTCGACGTCGGTCACCGCGACCAGCGTACCGAGCTGTCGGGGCCGGCGACGCGTCGATCGGCCGCCACCGCTACGGTCCGGGCTCGGAGTGGTCAAACGGGAGGTGGCATGGATCCGGCGCACCGCCTCGAGGCGATCGAGGAGATCAAGCAGCTGAAGGCGCGCTACTTCCGGTGCCTCGACACCAAGGACTGGGACGGCTTCGCCGACGTGTTCGCGTCCGACGCACGCATGGACATGTCCGGTGAGGTGAAGGGAGGCGAGCCCGGCGCGGGCGTCACAACGGGGAGCCGCGAGATCACCGCGTTCGTGCGCGGCATGGTCGGTCACGTGACGACCGTGCACCACGGCCACACCCCGGAGATCGACGTCACCTCGCCGACGACCGCCACGGGCGTGTGGGCGATGGAGGACAAGCTGCGCTGGCCGGACGGCGGCCCGCTCGCCACCATGCACGGCTACGGGCACTACCACGACACCTACGAGAAGCGAGACGGTCGCTGGCGCATCGCGTCGACGACGTTGACGCGCCTTCGTGTCGACGTCGAGGCTGTCCCCCGAGCCGACGCCTGAGCGGGGAGCGGCTGGCGCCTGCACCGTCGGCGCCAGGTATGCGGCAGGTCCGCGATCATGGCGGCGTGGACGACCCGGACGTGGCGGCGGACCTGTTGCAGCGGCCAGCCGAGCTGGCCCGCTCTTTCGACCGGATCCCCGACGACTACGAGGCCCGCCCGGGGTATCCGCCGCGCGTCTTCGAGCTGCTCGTCGAGCGGTGCGGCCTCGGGCCCGGCTCGCGGGTCCTCGAGATTGGGGCCGGCGTCGGCCAGGCGACGTTGCCGATGCTGGCGCTCGGCGCGCGAATCACTGTCGTCGACCCGGGCGAAGCGCTGATGCGCCGCCTCGCCGAGCGGACCGCCGGGCGCGTCGAGATCACCGTTGCCGAGCTCGAGCGCGCCCCGCTGCCCGCCGCCTCGTTCGACGTCGTCGCGTCGGCGACGGCCTTCCACTGGGTCGAGCCGACCGCCGGCGCGGCGCAGTGCGCTCGTGCCCTCCGTCCTGGCGGCTGGCTCGCCGTGTGGTGGACGCTGTGGGGCAACCCCGATCGGCCGGATCCGTTCCACGAGGTACTGCTCCCGATCCTCGAAGCCAAGGCGCCCCAGCTCGTGCAGCCCGACGCGTCGCACCGCGCGTACCAGCGTGATCTCTTCGCCCGCGCGGCGATCATCGAGGCCAACCCGGCCTTCGGGCCGGTCCGCGTCGAGACGCTGGATTGGGAGGGCACCCACGACCCGGTCGCGCTGCGACGCCTCTTCGGCACGTTCGCGGGGTGGATCGTGCTCCCCGATGCGCTGCGGACCGAGTTGCTCGACGACGTCGAAGGGATCGCCCGCGACCAGTTCGGCGGGACGGTGCGGCGCCCGTACCAGACCCTGATCTTCACCTCGCACCGGGACGGCTGAGCGAGCCCGGCGCAGCGGCAGGAGATGGTCCTGGCGCTGGCCGCAGCCCGTGATGAGGCGACCCGCGGGGCAGCCCCGCAGACGCTCAGTGCTGGCCGAGGTAGAAGCGGGTGCCCTGGTCGTCGGTGCAGTCCGAGGTGATGCCGTAGGGCTGCTCCTCGGGATCCGTGGCGGTGCCGCCCGCTCGGCGGACGGCGTCGACGGCGACGGCGACGTCGTCGACCCGGTACATCGGCACGGTCGTCGCGACGTCGTGGCCGCCCTGCATCCCGGTCATCGGGACGACGTCCTCGATCCCCCAGCCGTCCTCGACACGCCCCGGCGCGAACCGCCAGCCGAGCACCGAGCCGTAGAACTGCCGGGCCGCCGCGGCGTCGCCCACCAGCATCGTGATGTAGCTGATGTCGCCGTGGCGCACGCCGTTCGCCGGGCCGGCGACCGACCCGACGCCGCCCGGCGGCTCGAACATCGCGAACCGCGTCCCCTGGTCGTCGACGCACTCGCTCAGCAGCCCGTAGGGCTCCTCGGTCGGCTCGGATGCGGTCCCGCCGGCGTCCCGCACCCGGCCGATGGCCGCCTGCACGTCGGCGACGGCGAAGCAGAGGAACAGCGTGCGGTGCGCCTCTCCGCCCCACAGGCCGTGATGGAGGGTCTGGCCCTCGACCTGGCGGCCCTGCGGGCCACTGCCGGGCGCGTACGCCCAGCCGAGCGTGGCCGCGTAGAAGGTCGCGGCGCGCTCGAGGTCGGGGACCCAGAGCGAGACGTAGCCGATGTCGCCGTCGCGGGGACCGGCGTGCAGGGGGGCGCCCATGATCATCCAGCGGTGGCCGAAGGGGTCGCGGATAACCGCGTTACGCCCGTAGTCGGCATCCGCCGCGGGGCGCTCCAGCGTCGCGCCCTGCGCGACGGCCCGGTCGACGACGGCGTCGACCTCATCGACCCGCAGGTGCAGCGTGACCGGCACGCCGGACGGCGCCGGCGCGACGACGCCGATCTCGGGGTGCGCGTCGGACAGCATGAGCGCAGCGGACCCGATCTCGAGCTCCGCGTGCCCGACGCGCCCGTCGGGCATGACGATCGGCTCGCCGCGGCGGCGGGCGCCGAACGCCGCGACGTACCAGTCGAGCGCCTCGCGCGCGCCGTCCACGGCCAGGTAGGGGGTGAGCACGGCCGTCGTGATCGCGGGGGTCTCGTCGGTGAGCACGGACATGGGAACTCCTTCTGGGAGGTCGAGGGCCCACTCCAGGCGGGCCCGCAGTCGGGCGGTGAATCGGGGGTCGGGCTCGATCGGGCTGACCGGCGCGCGGAGCTCGTCGAACGGGTCAGGCATCGTCGGCCTCCTCGTAGGCGCGTCGGAACGCGGTGCGCGCCCGCACGAGCAGCGCCTCGGTCGCGTGCAGGCTGCGCTCCAGGTGCGCGGCGACCTCGGGAACGGGCAGATCGTCGAGGTAGCGAAGGGTGAGCGCGGCCCGGTGCTGGGGCGCGAGGTCGTCGAGGGTGTCGCGGGCGCGCACCGCGTCGAGGTGCGCGTCCCACGGGTCCTCGGCGCGCACGTCGTCGCCGACGGCGCGCAGGCTGCGCTCCTCCCGCGACTGGCGGCGCCAGTGATCCACGAGCTTGTGCCGGGCGACCCCGATGAGCCAGGGCGCCGTCATCGTGAGGACGCGCTCCCGGCGGAGGGCGTCGACGGCGGCGAGGAACGTCTCGGCGGTCAGGTCCTCGGCCACCGACCGCTGGTGACAGCGGGTGAGGAGGTAGCCGTAGACGTCGCCGACCGACGTGTCGTAGAGCTCCAGGAGGCCCGCGGGGCTCGCCGGGGCGGCCTGCTCGCTCACACCCGGATCATCGTCCGGGCGGCCGATTCTCCGACGGGTGCGGCCGCGATTTCCTCCCTTCTCCTTGTCCTACCGGGAGGCGACCTTCTGGAGGAAGGGGACGAGCCGGTCGAAGAAGGCGTTCTGCGGGTAGGCGCCCGCCGGGTCGTTGTGGGCGTAGGTGCTCGCGAAGTCCGCCAGCGTGAGGTTCTGCGCCGGGATCCCGGACTGCGCGGCGAGCGCCTGGGCGTCCTGGGGCACCGCCGCCCCGCCGAGGTGGGCGCCGAACGCGTAGATGAGCAGGCTCTTCGGGAGGTCGTGACCCATCGTGGCGTCGACGTCGAGCGTGCTCTGCGCCGGGTTGGCGTTGCCGTTGGCGACGGCGCCGGTGTCGTCGGTCAGCCGTTGCGGGAAGTACCACTCGGTCCCGTCGGCGTTGTTCACGCCGACGCCCGACAACATCGTCGCGAAGCGGGTGATCGGCGTGAGCGCGCCGGTGTCGTCCCAGCCCCGCACCGCGCCCGTCGGGGTGAGCCCGACGCCGAGGTGAGCCTGCGCCGCGGCGAGGCTGGGCGGTGACGTCACGACGTTCAGCGCGTAGCCGAACTGGCCCTCGTTCGTCGCCGGGACGGGTGGGACGATCGTCGCCGGCAGCAGGCCCGAGGTCTGCCCGAGCGACGGGGCGTTCGGGTCGAGGAGCGCGCTCGACCCGCCCGTCGCGCTGAAGACGCCGGCGTACGGCGCGACGATCCCGCCGAACGCGAGCCACGGCGTCGCGCTCGCCGTGCCGAGCGCCGCGAGCTCGGTCGTCGCCTGGGCCGCGCTGACCGGCGTCGCCATGCTGCCGCCGTCGATGTAGACGAGGCCGGCGAGGTCGTCCGCGCCCGGGCGGCCGTTGAAGTCCCAGGTCGCGTACGCGGTGACCACCGAGCCGCCGAGCGAGTGCCCGCCGAGGACCACCTTCCCGCCCAGGCGCCGCGCCGCGGCGATCACGTCGTGCAGGTCCTGGACCGCGACGTTCATGCCCCAGTCCTTCGCGAACTCGACGCTCGACGTCGGGATCATCTGGAAGTGCTGGCTGATGCTGGGGTTCTTCAGGTAGCCGAGGTAGTAGTTGTAGAGCTGCGTCGAGCTGACCTTGTGCTCCTTGAACTTGTTCAGCTCGGACTGGTCCTCGAGCAGGTTCTCGCGGCGCTCGACCGACCAGACCTGCCAGCCCGGGAGCTTCGACGCGATCCACTGGGCCAGGGGCACGAAGTAGGCGCTGCCGGCCGAGGTGCCCGGCTCGAGCACCAGGACGTTCTTCGCGCTGCTCGGCCCAACCTTGAGGACGCCGACCTTGTTGTATTGGGCCGGCGTGCCCGGGGCCGGGTAGCCGTTCATCCACTCGACATTGAGGTTCTGGGTGGCGGGCGCGCTCGACGCCGGGCTCGGGACCAACGCGACCAAGAGGGCGGCGGCGGCAACCATCGGCAGCGCTCGCGTCAGGCCCAAGGTCATGGCGGTGTCCTCCGTTCAGCGACGTCAGGGTCGCGTTCGCCGTCCCATAGGTCTAGAACGGCCGGCCGCTCGCTTGGAGGCGGCGGTGGGAATTGAACCCACGTCCAGGGTTTTGCAGACCCTTGCCTGAGCCACTCGGCTACGCCGCCGGGCGCTGCTCGGTGCAGCAGCGGGGGTGGCGAGGCTAGCGCCGGCGTTGTCGCGTGCCGTCGTGGATGGCGCCCGCGGCGGGCCCGCACGGGGAGGGGCCGTATTCGGGCGCCGTTACGATCGGTGGCGTGACACCCGGCGTCCAGCTGCTGGCGGTGGGCGCGGCGGCGCCGAGCTGGCGGCTCAGCGCGGCCGACGTCGCCGCCGCCTGGGGGCGGGGCGGCGGGCGCGGCCAGGCGGCCGTCTGCGCGCCCGACGAGGACACCCTGACCCTGGCCGCGGAGGCCGCCGATCGGGCGCTGGCCGTCTCGGGGCTCCAGACGGACATCGTCGACGGCCTGTGGTGGGGCACGACCCGCCCGCCGTTCGCCGAGGGGCCGAGCCATGCCGTGCTGGCCCGGGCGATCGGCCTGTCGCACCGCTCAGGCGGGGTGCTGTGCAGCGGCTCGCCGCACGCCGGCCTCGAGGCGCTGCTCGGCGCCGCGGACGCGGTCGGCGCCGGTTCGGCGCGGGTCGCGCTCGTCGTCGTGTCGGACGCGATCGTGCCGGGGCTCGGGACGGCGTTCGAGGCGCGAGTGGGCGCCGGCGCCGCGGCGCTCATGCTCGTCTCGCACGGCGGCGCGGCGGCCTTCGGCCCGCGCGTCACGCGCACCCACCCCTACCTGGACCGGTACCGGGGTGACCGCGAGACAGCCACGCGGGACCTCTACGACCCCCGGCTCTTCCGGGAGGAGATCTTTCTGCCCGAGATGCGCGAGCTCGGCGAGCAGCTCGGCGCGCTCGAGATCGACCGCTGGTCGCTGCCCGACCCGGACGGGCGCCTCGGGGCGACGCTGGCGCGCCAGCTCGGCGCAGGCACGCCGGCCTCTGCGTCCGTCTACGCCGCGCTCGGCGACACGGGCGCCGCGGCGCCGATCCTCGGCGCGGTCGGCGCGCTCGACGCGGCCGGCACCGTCGGGCTCGTCGGGATCGGCGGCGGGCGGGCCACCGGCGTGACCTTGACCGCCCGCGAGCCCGTCCCCGGTGCGGCGCGCGTCGCCACCACGCTCCTCGGCGGGCGCGGCGTCAGCTACCCCGACGTGCTGCGCGCCCGGGGCCAGCTCGTCGCGTCGGGTGAGACCGTCCAGATGGGGGTCCCGCCCGAGAGCGCGCAGTTCGTGCGCGGCGCCGACGAGATGCTCAGCCTGCTCGGTGCCCGCTGCGTCGACTGCGGCACGATCAACACGCCGCCGTCGATCCACCCGCACTGCATCAGCTGTGGAAGCGCGAAGTTCGTGCTGGAGCCGCTCGCGCGCCACGGCCGGGTCCACACCTACGTCGTCAACCACACGATGCCGGCGCCGTTCGTCGCGCCGCTCCCAATCGCGGTCATCGACCTCGACGACGGTGCTCGGGTGATGCTGCAGGTGACCGAGCACGAGGCGCCGCTCGAGATCGGCTGCGAGGTCGAGCTCGTGCTGCGCCGCTACGCCTACGAGCGCGGCGCCCCGGTCTACGGCTACAAGGCCCGACCGCTCTCGACGGAGGACACCCGATGAGCTGGAACCGCGTCGCGGTCGTCGGTGCCGGGATGATCAAGTTCGGCGAGCTGTTCGACCAGAGCTACGAGCAGATGGCCGCGGGCGCGTTCGCCGCGGCCGTCGAGTCGGTCGATCACGGCTTCGAGCGAGACGCCGTCGAGGCGGCGTTCGTCGCCACCCAACGCGGCACCCTGTGGGGCCAGGAGGGCATCGGCGGCAACACCGTGCCGTCCGCGCTGGGGCTGGCCGGGATCCCGTGCACCCGCATCGAGAACGCCTGCCCGTCCGGCTCGGACGCGTTCCGGGTCGGGGCGATGGCGGTGGCGAGCGGCGTGCACGACGTCGTGCTCGTCGTCGGCGTCGAGAAGATGCGGGACAAGTCGAGCGAGGAAGGACTGCTCTCGCGCGCCGCCTCCGGGCACCCGATCTTCAACCGGGGCGAGACGGCTCCGGTGCTGTTCGCGCCGTTCGCCACCCGGCACATGTACGAGTTCGGCACGACCCGCGAGATGCTCGCGTCGGTCGCGGTGAAGAACCACGCGAACGGGGCGCTCGACCCGTACGCCCACTTCCAGAACACGATCACGATCGACGACGTGCTCGCCTCCGCGCCGGTGTGCCATCCGCTGCACCTCCTCGATTGCTGCCCCCAGACCGACGGCGCCGCCGCGGCGCTCCTCGTCCGGGCCGACCTGGCCGAGCGCTTCACCGACCGACCTGTGTTCGTCGCCGGGTTCGGCGTCGCCACCGACCACCCGTACCTGCACGAGAAGTCGAGCTTCGTGGGCCTGAAGGCCACCCAGCTGGCCGCCGAGCGGGCCTACGGGATGGCGGGCCTCGGGCCGGCCGACATCGACTGCGCCGAGGTGCACGACTGCTTCACGATCACCGAGATCCTCGACATCGAGGACCTCGGCTTCGTCGACAAGGGCAAGGGGGGCGTCGCGTCGATCGAGGGCGAGACCGCGATCGGCGGGCGCATCCCGATCAACACCTCCGGTGGGCTGCTCGCCAAGGGCCACCCGATCGGCGCGACCGGGGTCGCGCAGCTCACCGAGTGCTGGTGGCAGCTCCGCGGCGACGCCGGCGACCGCCAGGTCGAGCTTCGTCACGGCAACGTGCTCCAGCACAACGTCGGCGGCCGCGGCTCGGGCGTCTCGGTGATCAACATCTTGACCAACAACCAGCCGTGATCCGCTACGACGTGGGTCCCGACCACGTCGCGCGCCTCATCCTCGACCGGCCCGAGACCAAGAACGCGTTGACGATCGCCATGCGCGACGACATCGTCGCCCGCGTGCGCGACGCGCGTGCCGATCCGGCGGTCCGGGCGCTCCTCATCACCGGGAAGGGCGACGCGTTCTGCGCCGGCATGGACCTCAGCGCGTCGACGCTCGCCGACGCCGCGTCGCCCGACTTCGAGACGCGCAGCACCGCCGAGGCGCTGCGGATCGGCGTGCAGAGCTTCATCCGCGAGCTGTGGGAGCTCGACAAGCCCACGGTCGCCGCGGTCAACGGGGCGGCGGTCGGGCCCGGCGCGCACCTGGCGCTGGCGTGCGACTTCGTGCTCGTCCACGACCACACGCGCTTCGTCTGGTCCTTCGCCCGCTGGAGCCTCGTCGTCGACGCCGGTGGTGCGTACCTGCTCCCCCGCCTCGTCGGCCTCCCGCGCGCCAAGGGGATGGTGATGCTCGGTGACGGGGCGAAGGGCGCCGAGGCCGTCGAGCTCGGCCTCGCGTACCGCTGCGTCCCCCCCGAGGAGCTGCTCCCCGCCGCCGAGGCGATCGCCCAGCGGCTCGCCGCCGGGCCGACCCGTGCGCTCGGCCTCTCGAAGCGGCTCCTCAACTCGAGCTTCGAGACGACCCTCGACCGCTCCCTCGAGCTCGAAGGCGCGTACCAGTCGCTCGTCGCGACCTCCCAGGACCTCGTGGAGGGCATGGCCGCCTTCCGCGAGAAGCGCGATCCCGACTTCCAGGGCCGCTGACCCTCACGGCATCCCCGGCCGTGGCGCCGTGGTTTGCCTATCACGATATATCGCGATATAAAGGCGACACACGGTTCGAGGAGGTCAGCGATGCACGGTTACGGCGACGAGACGAGCGACTGGGGCGGGCGACGGGGCCGCTGGAGCTTCGGCCCCCCCGGCCCGGCCTGGATGGGCGACGCGCCCTTCGCGTGGGCCGGAGGGCCCGGCGGCCCCCACCGCGGCCGGCGCGGCCGGGGGCGGATGCGGCGGGGCGCGATCCGCGAGGCGGTCCTGCTCGTCCTCGCCGACGAGCCGCGCCACGGCTACGACGTGATGAACGAGCTGGCCGAGCGCAGCGGCGGGATCTGGCGTCCGAGCCCCGGCTCGGTGTACCCGACGCTCCAGCAGCTCGAGGACGAGGGCCTCGTGCGCGCCACCGACGTCGACGGCAAGCGCGTGTTCCAACTCACCGACGCCGGCCGCGCCGAGGCCGAGAAGGTGAAGGGGCACGGCTCGCCGTGGTCGACGCTCGACGACGGGGTGAGCTCGGACCGGCGCGACCTGTTCCAGTCGGCGATGCAGACGGGCTTCGCGGCCTCCCAGGTCGCGCAGGCCGGGAGCAGCGAGCAGATCGCCGCGGCGCGCGGCGTCCTCGACGACACTCGCAAGCGCCTCTACCGGCTCCTCGCCGACGACGCGGGATGACCGCGTCGTCGGGCGGCGACGCGGCACGCTTCGAGCGCCTCGGCCTCTACGACCCCCACGACGCCGACGCCGACCGTCGGCTCGGGCTACTCCAGGACCTCGTTGCGCTCGGCGCGACGGACGATGACCTGACCGACGCGGGCGACGACCTCCCGCTGCTCGCGTTCCGGCTCGTCGCGACACCCGGCCGTGAGCGGCTGACCCTCGCGCAGCTCGCGGCGCGCGCCGGCGTGCCCGAGGACCGCCTCGTCGACGTCTGGCGCCATGCCGGGTTCCCCCGGCCGGCCGCCGACGACGCGCCATTCACCGAGGCGGACGTGGAGCTCATGCGCCTAATCGACGCCGCCCGCGGGCTCTTCGGCGACGAGACGACCCTCCAGCTCCTCCGAGTCACCGGATCGGCGCTCGCCCGGGTCGCCGATGCCGTGATCTCGGCGTTCATCGTCGACCTCGCGAGCCACACGATGGCCGACGACCCGAGCGGGGTCGGCCTCGTGCGCGCCAACATCGACACGCTCGTGCTGCTCCCCCAGTTCAGCGCGGCGATGGACACGCTGCTGCGCCACCACCTGCTGGCGCTGCGCCGTGACGGCGTCGCGCTGGGGCCGCCCGGCGACTACGAGACCCAGCAGCTGGCGGTCGGGTTCAGTGACCTCGTCGACTCGAGCGGACTCGCGCAGCACATCTCGATGACCGAGCTCGGCGCCCGTCTCCGCGAGTTCGAGACCCGCGCGGCCAGCGTCGTCACCGCCGGCGGCGGGCGCGTGATCAAGCACACCGGCGACGGCCTGATGTTCGTCGCCTCCGACCCGGTGACGGCGTGTCGCATCGCGCTCGACCTCATCGGGGCGTTCGAGGCCGCCCCGTCGCTCCCTCCGGTGCGCAGCGGCGTCGCGACCGGCGAGGTCCTGATGCGCGAGGGCGACTGCTTCGGCCCCGTCGTGAACCTGGCGGCGCGCCTCGTCGACGTCGCGCCGACCAGCACGCTCCTCGTCTCGGACGCTGTGCGCGCCGCGCTCGCGCCGGCGGACGACCTGCGGGTCGGACCCGGCGCGGGCTACCGGCTGAAGGGATTCGCCGAGCCCCTCAGCGTGTTCGAGGTGGCCCGCGTCGAGCCCACGGCCGGGGTCGCCGGTCGCGCCACCCTGTAGGCTCCTGACGCCCGCGTCAGAAAACCCGGCACGCGCCCAAGCGGCCGGAGTAGACGCCGTGGCCGCACCGCGCACCCCGCGATGCGTCGGATCGAGTGGGAGGACCACCCATGGGTGTCTTCGACGGGAAGGTGGCGGTCGTCACCGGCGCTGGGCGGGGGATCGGCCGTGCCGAGGCGCTGCTGCTCGCCGCCGAAGGGGCGTCGGTCGTCGTGAACGACCTCGGTGGCGAGCGCAGCGGCGAAGGCGCCGACCAGCGCCCCGCCCAGCAGGTCGTCGACGAGATCACCGCCGCGGGCGGGAAGGCGCTCGCCAACTACGACGACATCTCCAGCTGGGACGGCGGCGCCGCGTTCATCCAGGCGGCGATCGACGGCTTCGGCGGCCTCGACGTCGTCATCAACAACGCCGGGATCCTTCGCGACAAGATGAGCTTCAACATGGCCGAGGACGAGTGGGACGCGGTCATCCGCGTCCACCTCAAGGGCCACTTCGTCCCAGCCCGTCACGCCGCGGCCTACTGGCGCGCCAAGAGTAAGGAGACGGGCCAGCCCGTCGATGCCGCGATCGTGAACACCGCATCGGAGTCCGGCCTCTACGGCAACGCCGGCCAGCTGAACTACGCCGCCGCGAAGGCCGGGATCGCCGCCATGACGATCGTGCTCGCCCGCGAGCTGGAACGAATCGGTGTCCGGGTCAACGCCATCGCCCCCGTGGCCCGGACCCGCCTCACCGAGGACCTCGGCGGCGGCGCGTTCGAGGCGAAGGAGGGCGACTTCGACAAGTTCGCCCCCGAGAACGCAGCCGCCGGCGCGGTGTGGCTCGCCTCCCCGCTCGCCGAGGGGATCACCGGCCAAGTGCTGAAGATCCAGGGCGGGCTCGCCCAGATCGTGCGCGGCTGGCGCCCCGTCACCGAGGTCAGCGACGCGAAGCCGTGGACGATCGCCGAGCTCGCCGCCGAGCGAGACGCGCTCTTCGCCAAGTCCGAGCCCGGGGTGCCGCCCTTCTTCCCGCCGGTCGAGGGCTGACCTTCGAATGCAGCTCTCGTTCGGGCCCGACGTCGAGGACTTCCGCGCCGAGCTGGTCGCGTTCCTCGACGAGCACGCACCGCCCGAGGCGCTCGCCGGCTACGACTTCGCCGACAGCGGCGCCGAGAATCGCGGCGAGCTCGTCCCCGCGTGGTCGCGGGCCTGGCAGGCGACGCTGTTCGACCACGGCTGGATGATCCCCGGCTACCCGAGGGAGCTCGGCGGCCGGGACGCCACGACCGTCCAGACGCTCGTCTACCTGGAGGAGTTCGCGCGGCGGCGCATCCCGCGGTCGCTGCACTTCCCCGGCTACGCGATTGTGGCGCCGAGCCTCCTCGAGTTCGGGAACGACGAGCAGAAGGCGCTCGTGCCGGCCGCGATCCGCGGCGACACGATCTGGTGCATCGGGATGAGCGAGCCCAACGCTGGGTCCGACCTGGCCGGGCTGCAGACCCGTGCGGTGCTCGACGGCGACCACTTCGTCGTGAACGGCCAGAAGGTGTGGACGAGCTACGCGATGGTCGCCGAGAAGTGCTTCGTCTACGTCCGCACCGACCCGAACGTCCCGAAGCACAAGGGCATCAGCCTCCTGATCGTCGACATGGACACGCCGGGCATCGACATCCGGCCGCTGCGCCACCTGAGCGGTGCGGCCAACTTCGCCGAGGTGTTCTTCACCGACGTCGCCGTCCCGAAGGCGAACTTGGTCGGTGGGCTCAACGACGGCTGGCGCATCACCCAGGGCTCGCTCGCCCACGAGCGCGCCGGCCTCTGGGTCGAGGGCGTCTCGCGGCTTGAGGCGACCGTGCAGGCCCTCACCGACCTCGTGCGTCGGCGCGGCCTCGACCAGGACCCGGGGGGTCGTCGCCAGATCGCCGCGCTGTACGAGCAGGCGGCCTCGCTGCGTGCCCTCGGCTACAAGGGGTTCGCCAGCTTCGCCCAGGGCTCGTCGGCGCCCGAGCACTCCTACATGAAGATGGCGACGAGCGAGCTCGGCAAGGCCGCGTACGAGCTCGGCATGCAGCTCCAAGGCGCGGACGGCGCGACCGCCGACGCCGAGCGCGGCGAGGAGAACGGCCGCTGGGTGCACATGTTCTTCATGAGCTTCGCCAACACCATCGCCGGCGGCAGCAGCGAGATCCAGCGCAACATCATCGCCCAGCGCGTGCTCGGGCTCCCGAGGGCCTGATGGACTTCACGCTGACCGACGAGCAGCAGCTGCTGCGCGACACCGCCCGCAACCTCCTCGCGAAGGAGTGCCCGCCGTCGCTCGTGCGGGCCCACATCGAGAACCCGTCGGTCGCGGATGCGCTGTGGGAGCGCGAGCGCGACTTCGCCGCGCTCGCCGACGGGCCCCTCACCGACCTGTGCCTCTTCACGGCCGAGACGGGCTACGTCGCCGCGCCCGGCCGCTTCTTCGCGACGACGGCGCTGTTCGCGCCGCTCCTTCGCGCCCTGGGCGACGACCGTCTCGAGGCGACGCTCGTCGGCGAGACCTCCGGCACGGTGGCGATGGCCGGCACGGACGGCACGTGGGCGCCGAACGACGAGAGCTTGAAGCGCTTCGTGCCCGAGCTCGACTCGGTCGAGTGGGTGGCCATCGTCGACGCCGGCCCGAGCGTCCGGATCGTGCCGGCGTCGGGCCTCGACACCCGACTGCTCGGCACGGCCGACTGGTCGCGGCGCCTCTTCGAGCTCGACAGCCGGGGCGTCGACGGCGAGCGCCGCTCAGTCGACGCGGAGGCGCTCACGGCTGTCGTCGCCGGCGCCACCGTCGCGCTGGCGGCCGAGATGGTCGGCACGGCCCGCCGGCTCTTCGACATGGCCCTCGAGTACGCGAAGCAGCGCGTCCAGTTCGATCACCCGATCGGCTCGTTCCAGGCGATCCAGCACCGCCTCGCCGACCTGTCGCTCGCCGTCGAGCGCGCCGACAGCGCCGCGCAGTACGCCGCGATGAGCCTCGACGCCGGGGCGCCGGACCGCCGTCGGGTCGTGCACGTCGCCAAGGCCGCGGCGGGTTCGGCGGCGACGCGCGCCGCGAAGGACAGCATCCAGGTGCACGGCGGCATCGGCTACACGTGGGAGCACGACCTGCACCTCTTCATCCGCCGGGCCTACGGCTCGGAGGCCTGGCTGGGCACCACGACCTGGCACCACGACCGGCTCGCCGACCTCCTGTTCGACGCGTAGTCAGCGCAGCGCGCCCTGCGCCTGCGCCAGGTCGTCCGCCGCGAACACGAGCCTGGTCTCGGTCGCGAGGTAGGCGAGGGTCACGTTGACGCCGGCGTTGCCCAGTCGGCGACTCGCGTCGCCGAGCGCGCCCGGCTCGTCGTCGACGGGCACGACCGCGACCTCCTGCTCGGACACGACCTCGATGTCGGCCGCGGCCAGCGCGGTGAACGCGTCCGTCGCGTCGTCGATGAGGACGTGGATCTCGCCCCGGCCGCCGCCGCTCGTGACGGCGCAGAACCCCTCGATGTTCACCCCGGCCGTGCCGAGCACCTCGCCGAGTCGCGCGAGCTCGCCGGGTCGGTCGTCCAGGTAGATCGTGAGGTCGACGGCCATAGCTCGCTCCTTGCTCCGCCGGCTGCTCAGGCCGGGTGCGCCTCCTGGGTGAGAGACAGGGTCATGCCGTCCGGGTCGTGGAACCACGCGACGAAGTCCCCGCTCGGCGCGGTCCACACCGCGTCGTCGTCCTGGACCATCCCGTCGTAGCGGGCGAAGGTGACGCCCCGGTCGACGAGGGCCCGGACCGTGCCGTGGATGTCGGGCACGACCCAGCCGAGCACCGTGCCCGGCGCGGGCGTCAGCGTGTCGACGAGTGACACGCGCAGCGGCGTCCCGATCGCGTCGAAGCGACACGCGAACGCGTCACGGTCGACGAGCGGGAGCCCGAGCACGTCCCCGTAGAAGGCCTGCGCACGGTCCAGGTCCGTGGTCGGTACGAACGCGACGAGGGCGGCGGAACCGAGCATGGAACCTCCTGGCCTGAGCGTAGATCAGGGCGGCGTCGGGTCGTCCGGCTCAGCGCGGGAGGGCGTCCAGCCGTTGGTGCGTGCGCGGCGGCTCGTCGACCGAGCCCTAGATGGGTGGTGCGCCGGCGGGCGCGTACGTTTCGCGCAGTCGCCGTTTCACGACCTTGCCGTTCGGCTGCCTCGGCAGCTCGTCGACGAGCTCGATGGTGGTCGGCACCTTGAAGTCCGCCAGGTGCTCACCGCAGAAGTCGCGGAGCGCATCGGGGCTGACCGGTGCTCGGGTCTCCACGACGGCGAGGAGCTGCTCGCCGAGCCGCTCGTCGGGGACGCCGAGCACGGCGCAGTCGACGACCGCGGGGTGACGAAAGAGGACGTCCTCGATCTCGCGGGGATAGACGTTCACGCCGCCGCGGATGACCATGTCGACCGCCCGGTCGGTCAGAAAGAGGTAGCCGTCCTCGTCGAGGTGGCCGACGTCACCAACCGTGAACGCGTCGTCGCGCCAGGCGCCGGCGGTCTTGTCCGGGTCGTCGTGGTAGTGGAACCGCGCACCGCCGGGCGGCCGCACGTAGATGACGCCCGTGGTACCGGTCGGCACGACGTCGCCACGCTCGTCGAGGATGCGCACCTCCGTGCCGGGCCACGGGAGGCCGACGCTGCCGGGCCGCTCGAGCCACTCGGCCATCGAGATCTTCGTCGCGCCGCCCTCGCTCATCCCGTAGAGCTCGGCGATCTCGCAGGGCGCGAGCGCCCCGATGATCCGCTGCTTCACCGGGACGGGGCACGGCGCGCCGGCGTGCACGATGAGCTCGAGCGACGACACGTCGATCGCGCGCCGCGTCGCCTCGGGGACCTCGAGGATCCGGATGAAGTGGGCGGGCACCATGAACGTCCGCGTGACGTGGTGCGCGGCGACGAGCCGCAGCCACCGCTCGGCGTCGAACGTCTCGAGGATGACGGTCGGCGCGCCGACGTAGAGCGCCGCCATCGCCCAGCCGCCCGGACCGGCGTGGTACGCGGGGCCGGTCAGGATGTACGTGTCGTCGCCGCCCCAGCCCCACAGCGCGAGCTGGCCCTGCATGTTCTGGCCGGCGCGGCTCGGGCCGGGACGGCCGTGGATGACGCCCTTCGGCCGGCCGGTCGTCCCCGACGTGTAGAAGATCGGTGCGTCGAGCGCCTCGATCGGGAGCGCCGGCGACGCGTCCTCGGCGGCGATCGCCGCGGCAGCGTCGTCGGGCACGACGAGCAAGGTGCAGTCGGTCGCCTGCTCCAGTGCGCTGCGGCAGGCGTCGAGGAGGTCGGCGTGCGCGACGAGCAGCCGCGCCCCCGAGTCGGCGAGGATGTAGCCCAGCTCCTCGGCCTTCAGGTGAAAGTTCACGAGCACGACGGGCGCGCCGAGCTTCGTCGCGGCGGCCCACGTCTCGAAGAACTCGATGCTGTTGGGCAGCATCACCGCCACCCGGTCCCCGACGCCGATCCCCCGGCGGGCGAACGCGTGGGCGAGGCGCGTCGTGCGCTCGTCGAAGTCGGCGAACGTCCGGACCGTGTCGCCGCACACGAACGCCGTCCGGTCGGGGGTCGCGCGGGCGTGCGCGGAGATCCCGAGCCGGGGCTCCTCGGTCACGGGCACCGGGCTCAGGAGCGCAGCGCCCCGGGCTCCTCCAGCCAGCGGTTCAGCGCGGCCGTGCGGGCGTTCCGACAGACGAGGACGTGCTCGATGGCGCGGCGCACGCGGCGCTGCTGGTCGGCGGTCACCGAGACCTGTCCCAGGAGGAATTCGGCCTGCCGGCCGTGGTCCTCCTCCGCGTAGGCGTGCACCTTGAAGTTCTCGACCTCGATGTCGTAGTGCTGGCGCATGCCCTCGTACATCATCATGGCGTAGTTCGTCGACGCGGCGAACCGCTCGCCCGCCCAGCCGAACGCGGCGAGGCCCTCCTCGTAGGTGCGGCGCATGTAGTAGAGGGTCGTGAACACCGAGCCGATGCTCTCGGGCATCGCCCGGTAGCTCACCAGCTCCTCGTCGGTGATCCCGAGCTGGTGGGCCCACGTGACCTTCATGTCGACGTGGTTGTGGTCGCCGGTGTAGCCGGTCTCGTCGGCGAGGTTCTGCAGCCAGTGCGCGAAGTGCTGGCTCGAACCGAGCGTCACCGCGTCGATGTCGGGCGCGTTGCTCACGATCGAGCCGAACTCGGTCGTGTACCACTTCCCGAGGAAGTAGTACTCCTTCGCCAGGCGCTGGAGGAGCTCCATCGACAGCGTGCCGTCGGCGACGCGCTCCCAGACGAGGTTCTTCTCGGTCGCGACCTCGGCCTGGAGCGCCTCGAGTGACGCCATGAACTCGTCGACCGGCAGCGCCGGTCCGTTCTCGGCGTCCGCGCCCCGGATGTCCCTGAACTCGCGGTGCTCGGACACGGCCCTCCCTCGCGGTGGTCGCTCGGCGGGCGGCTCCCGGCCGATGACGGGGGTTTAGGATAGACGTGACACCGGTGTCAGATTCCGGTGCACCCTGCTGGGGGAACGATGAACGTCGATCTGGTGCAGCTGGCGGGCAGCCGGGGCCGACTGAGCGGCGAGACCGTCGACCCGGTCACGGCCGAGGTCGTCCGCGGCGCGATGGAGACCATCTGCTTCGAGATGGCCACCTACGTGTCGCGCACGGCGACGACCCCGATCCTGAACCAGAGCAACGAGCGCAACGCCACCGTGCTCGACTGCCGCGGCCGCCTCGCCGCCCTCTCGGTCGGCATCCCGCAGTTCATGCTCACGTCGACGCTGCCCGTGCGCTTCGCCCTCGACTTCCTCGGCGTGGACGAGTTCCGCGAGGACGACGTGTTCGTCGCCAACGACCCGTACCACGGCGGCGGCCACCTCCCCGACTACAACGTCTTCGCACCCGTCTTCGCCGACGACGGCAACGGCGGGCGCCGCATGGTGCTCATCGCCAGCATCCAGTGCCACCACGGCGACACGGGCGGCGGCGTGCCCGGTGGCTACAACGTCACCGCCGCCGACATCTGGGGTGAGGGTGTGCGCTGGCCGGTCGTGAAGGTCCTCGACCGGGGCGTCGAGCGCCGCGACGTGCTGTACGCGCTGCAGGCCAACAACCGCATCCCGGACTACATCGGCGACCTACGCGCCCAGATCGGCGCCGCGCAGCTCGGCTCGGCCCGGCTCGGCTACGTCATCGACCGCTTCGGGCTCGGCGCGGTCGAGAGCAGCGTCGACGTGATGATCGACTACGCCGCGAAGCGCTTCCGCGAGGAGGTGTCGTCGTGGCCCGACGGCGCGTACGAGGCCGACGCGTATGTCGACCACGACCCGCTCGGGAACCCCGACATCCATCTGCACGTGAAGCTGACGGTCGACGGTGACGAGCTGACCATCGACTATACGGGCAGCGACACCCGCCAGGAGATCCAAGCGTGGTCGACCTACGGGAACACCCGCGGGTACACGATCGCCCAGATCGCGTCGATGATGGATCCCGAGATCCCGAAGAACGAAGGGTTCTTCGACCAGATCAAGCTGGTGGTCCCGCAGGGCTGCGTGCTGAACCCGCATCCCGGCAAGCCGGTGAGTGCGGGCACGCACCACCCCGGCGCCGACGTCGGTGAGGTCATCGCGGTGGCGATGCAGCACGTCCTGTCGGACAAGGCGGTGCCCCAGACCTACAAGACCGGGATCCCGACGATCATCACCGGCATCGACCCGCGCACCGGCCAGCCCTTCACCGACCACTCGGCCGAGGTGTACGCCGGCTGGTGCAACGCGGCGAAGGGCATGGACGCCTGGGGCGCCCAGAACGCGTCATTCGGGAACCTGTGGAAGGCGACCGCCGAGATCAACGAGAGCCTCTTCCCCCACGTGCAGTGGTCCCGTGACTACCGCATGGACTCGGGCGGGGCGGGCCAGTGGCGCGGGCTCTGCGGGAGCCACTACGAGAAAGAGGTGCTCGTCGACGCCAAGGTCTACACGTACGTCGTCGGGATGAAGTACCCGATGCCGGGGATCTGCGGCGGGAAGCCGGGCGCCCCGAACGAGATGATCATCCGCTACGGCAGCGACGACCCGTTCAAGGTCAAGCACACCGCCGAATGGGTGCCGCTGCCCGCCGGTCAGCGGATCATGTACGACTACGGCGGCGGGGGCGGCTGGGGTAATCCCCTCGACCGCGACGCGCAGGCCGTGCTCGACGACGTGCTGGACGAGTACGTCAGCGTCGAGGGCGCGGCGCGCGAGTACGGCGTCGTGCTGTCCGGCTCGCTCGAGGACCTCACGCTCGCCGTCGACGCGGCCGCCACCGAGGCCCGCCGCGCGTCGATGCGCGCCTGAGCCCCCGCCCCCGCGAGCGATGGGATACCGGCTCGGCGTCGACGTCGGCGGCACGTTCACCGACCTCCTCTGCATCACCCCCGACGGTGACGTCGTCCTCGACAAGACGCCCACCACGGCCGACGACCAGTCCAGCGGCGTGATGAACGGGCTGACCCAGCTCGCCGAGCGCTTCGGGATGCCGCTCAGCCAGCTCTGCGGCGAGCTCGAGATCCTCGTGCACGGCACGACGACCGCCGACAACACGATGATCGAGATGAGCGGCGCACCGACGGGGCTGCTCGTCACCGAGGGCCACCGCGACGAGATCGAGATGCGCCGGGTCCACAAGGAGGAGATCTGGGACCCGTCGTACCCCGCGCCGGCGCCGATCGCCCGCCGCCGCGCCCGCATCCCGATCCCCGAGCGGATGAACTACCGGGGCGAGACGATCCTCCCGCTCGACGAGGAGGCCGTCCGCCGCGGGGTCCGGCGCCTCCGGGACCTCGGGGTGCGCTCGATCGCCGTGATGTTCCTCTTCTCGTTCGTCAACCCGGACCACGAGCGCCGAGCCGCGGAGATCGTCCGGGACGAGTACCCCGACGTCGAGCACGTCTCGCTGTCCCACGAGGTGATGGCTCGCGGGCCCGAGTTCGAGCGGGTGTCGACGACGCTCGTGAACGCGTACGTCGCGCCCCGCATCGCGAGCTACGTCGAGAGTCTCCAGGCGAAGCTGCGCGCCGCCGGGTACGCCGGACCGCTGCTCATCATGCAATCGACGGGCGGCGTCATGCCGCCCGAGTACGTGTCGAAACGCGCCGTGTCGCTTCTCGCGTCGGGCCCGACCGGCGGTGTGATGGGCGCGGCGCTCGCGGCGCGCCAGGTCGGCGTCCACGACTTCGTGGCCATCGACATGGGCGGCACGAGCTTCGACGTCTGCCTCGTCCGCGACGGCCAGCCCGAGATCAAGACCGACTGGAACTGGCGGTACCGGTACTACCTCGGGCTGCCGATGGTCGACGTGCAGAGCGTCGGTGCCGGCGGGGGGTCGATCGCCCGCGTCCGCCAGGGCGCGCTGCTCGTCGGGCCGGACAGCGCCGGCTCGGTGCCCGGGCCCGTCTGCTACGGCCGGGGTGGCGAGCGGCCGACGGTCACTGACGCCGACGCCATCCTCGGGTATCTGCCCGCGACGAGCTTCGCCGGTGGTCGCATGCGTCTCGACATCGACGCGGCGCGCGCCGCGCTGCAGCGTGACGTCGCCACCCCGCTCGGGATCGACCCGGTCGACGCGGCGTGGGGCGTCGAGCGGATCGTGAACGCCAACATGGCCTTCGCGACCCGGCGCGTCCTGGCCTCGCACGGCGCCGATCCCCGGACCCTGGCGATGATCGCCTACGGCGGCAACGGCCCCGTCCACGCCTGGGCGGTCGCGCGCGAGCTCGGCATCGACCGCGTGCTGGTCCCGAAGGCCGCGCCGGCCTTCTCCGCGCTCGGCGTGCTCGTCGCCGACTACGTCATCGACCTCGTGCGCGCGTACGTCGTGCCCCTCTCCCAGGTCGAGCTCGGGCGCGTCCGAACGCTGATGTCCGAGCTGCGCGACGAGGCCGCGAAGGAGCTCGACCCGATGGGCCTGGCCGAGGCCAACGTCGAGCTCGGCATCTTCGCCCAGATGGCGTACCCGGGCCAGAACTTCGACATGAGCGTCCCAGTCCCCGAAGCCGAGCAGCTCGGCGAAGCGGGTCTCCTCGACCTCGCCGAGCGCTTCCACGACCAGCACGAGCACGACCGCGGGTTCTCGTTCCGCAACCAGCAGCCTGTGCTGCGCGGCGTGCGGCTCGTCACCCGTGGACGCACCCCCAAGCCCGACAAGCTCGCCGAGGTCGGCTCGCTCGCCGTCGCCGAGTCGGCGCGCCGCGAGCAGCGCCCGGCGCACTTCGGCGACGGGTTCGTCGACGCCGCGGTGTACGACGGCGCCGCGCTCGGCGCCGGCGCCGAGGTGCACGGCCCCGCACTGGTCGAGGAGCCCTTCACCGTGCTCGTCGTCCCGCCCGGCGCGCGGGCCCGGGTGGACGACCAGGCCAACTACGAGCTCGAGCTCTGACGTGCCGGGCGCCGGGCCCGGGTTCTTCACCGCGGAGGAGCGCGAGGTGGTCGCCGCGGCGTGCGATCGGCTCATCCCGCCGGTGGACGCCCATCCCGGCGGGCGGGCGCTCGGCTGCGCGGACTACATCGACGGCCTCCTCGACGCCTTCGCGGTGGACCCGCCGCGCATCTGGGCCGGCGGGCCGTTCTCGGGGCGCGCCGGCGGGGACGCACGCTTCGACCAGTTCCTCCCCCTGACCCGCGTCGAGGAGCTGGCGTGGCGCACGCGCATCGAGGGCTCGCAGGGCCGGCCGGATCGCGAGTTCAACGGCCCCGTGCGCGGCTGGCAGGAGGAGTACCGCGACGGGCTCGCCGCCCTCGGCCCCGACTTCGCCACCCTCGACGCCGCGGCGCAGGACGCCCGCCTCGAGGCCGCGCCGACGCTTCGCACCCTGCTCTACCAGCACGCCTGCGAGGGCGCGTACGGCCCGCCGGAGTACGGCGGGAACCGCGACCTCGCCGGCTGGCGCGCCATCGGCTACCCGGGTGACGTGCAGCCGCGCGGCTTCTCGGACGCCGAGGTCGAGCGTCGTGCCTGAGACGCGCGCGCCGCGGCGTGGCTGACGTCGACGCCGTCGTCGTCGGGACCGGACCCGCAGGGGCGACCGCCGCCGACGTCCTCACCGACGCGGGATGGTCGGTGGTCATGCTCGAGAAGGGCGCGAACCACCTGCTCGACCTCGAGCCGCCGTACGCGCCGCGCGGTCACGTCAGCAACGACGAGGTGAAGTGCCTCACCCGTCACTTCCTTGGCCCCGACCCGTTCCTCGAGCCGCGCACCTTCCGTCACCGCGAGGGCGAGGGCGACCGGATCCACACCGGCGGGGTGAACAACCTGCCGTCCACGGTCGGCGGTGGCGGGTTCCACGCCGACGGGAAGCTCCCGCGCTTTCGCGAGGTCGACTTCCGCGCCCGCACCGGGCTCGGTCCGGTCGAGGGCGCCGACGTCGTCGACTGGCCGTTCGGCTACGACGAGCTCGAGCCGTACTACGCGGCCGCCGAGCGCTTCGTCGGCGTGGCCGGGGACCACGCTGGCAACCCGTTCGCCGCCTGGCGCTCCGGCCCCTACCCGATGCCGCCCGGGCCCGACATGTACTGCGCCCGGCTCACGTCGGAGGCCGCCACCGGGCTCGGGTTCCATCCCTACCGGGCGCCGACCGGGGTGAACAGCGTCGAGTACGACGGCCGCCCGGCGTGCAACAACTGCGGCTTCTGCGCGTTCTTCGGCTGCCCGATCGAGGCGAAGGGCGACCCGGTGGCGATGCTGCGCCGCGCGCTGCACACCGGCCGCTGCGAGATCCGCCCGCAGGCCTACGTCACCGAGATCGTCCTCGACGGCAGCGGACGCCAGGCGCGCGGCGTGCGCTACCTCGACGCCGACGGCGCGCCGCGGGAGGTATCGGCCCGGCACGTGATCCTGGGCGCGGGCGCGTTCGAGACCCCGAGGCTCCTGCTGCGGTCCGGTGTCGGCAACCCCGACGTCGTCGGCCGCTTCCTCATGTACCACCTCCAGACCTACGTGCTCGGCATCTTCCCGTTCCGGCTGCACGCGTACCGGGGTCGGTCCGTCACCCATCTCATGGACGACCCGATCGTCCCCGACGCCGAGGCGACGCGCGCCGCGCGCGACGCGGGGCTCCCCTACTTCCGCGGCGGGATCGTCGAGCACGGCGGCGGCTCCCACCCGGTCGTCGAGGCCATGTACTCCCCGTGGGGCGAGACCCACACGCGCCTCATGCTCGACTCCCCGATGCGCGACCGGATGGCCGCGTTCACCATGCAGGGCGAGGACCTGCCGCAGGCGACGAACCGCATCGACCTCGACCCGGCCGTCAAGGACGTATGGGGTCTCCCCGCGGGGCGCGTCACCTACGCGCCGCACCGCCACGAGGCAGCGTGTGCCGAGCACTGGGCGCCGCGTCTCGAGGCCGTGCTGCGTCACGCCGGCGCCCAGTCGACGTTCTGGATCACGTCCCCGCCCCTCGAGAACGCACGGGGCCGCCGCCAGCGCGACCCGACGCCCATCTCGCGCCACGTGATGGGCACGGCCCGCCTCGGCACCGACCCGCGCACGAGCGTGTGCGACCCGTGGCAGCGACTCCACGACGTCGACAACGTCGTCGTCACGGACTCGTCGGTGTTCCCGACGTCGACCGGCTACGGCCCGACGCTCACCCTCGTCGCCTTGGCGATCCGGGCGTCACGGGCGCTCGCCAACCTGGCGCCGCTCACCTCGAGCCGCGCCGACGCCCTCCCCGGCGCGCCGCCCTCCACGCGCTGACCCACGCGACCCCGGTGCGTGCACCGCCGGTACGATCGCCGGCGTGCCGCCCGAGCTCGTCCGGGACGACGTCACGATGAAGGTCGACGGGGACGCGCTCGACATCTTCTTCCCGATGGACACCAAGCGGTATCTGCTCTCGAGGTTGGCCGTCCGGCTGGACCGCCAGGGAAAGCAGCGGTACCAGCTGTACATCGGGCAGTCGGTCGAGCCCGGACCGCTCTCCTCGTGGCACTGGGACGCGACGGTCATGGGCAGCATCTGGGTGATCCCCGTCGAGGACGAGCCCGACTACCGGGCGCTCTTCACCGAGCGCGCAGCGTTCTGCGGCCGGACCGTCGACATCGAGGTCGAACCCGCCAAGAAGAAGCTGTTCGGCAAGCGCGGCGGCTGACCCGCACCGCGTCAGCTCGTGACGTCGGCGCCG
>DATDGU010000331.1:0-2372 GCA_036521915.1 Acidimicrobiia bacterium
GCGGCCGCTACGAGGGCGTCGACGAGCGGGTCGCCCAGCATCTCTGCGACGGCGAGCTCTCCATCGGCGACTACGTCCTCGCCGGCGGCGAGGCCGCCGCGCTCGTCGTCATCGAGGCGGTCGCGCGCCTCGTCCCGGGTGTCCTCGGGAACGAGGCCTCGCCGGAGCACGAGTCGTTCGCCGACGGGCTCCGCGAGGAGCCCCAGTACACCCGGCCGGCCGAGTACCGGGGCTGGGCCGTCCCGGCGGTGCTGCGTTCGGGGGACCACGGCCGGATCGCGGCCTGGCGGGCCGCGGCGGCGCTGCGCCGCACCCGGGACCGCCGGCCGGACCTGCTGGCCGGCCGGGCGCTCACCCCCGAGGAGCAGGCGGCCCTGGACCGGGAGGCGCCCGAGGCCTGAGCGACCAGTACGATGGCCGGTCCGCCCCCGGAGAGTGACCGATGCAAACCACCGATCTCGTCGACCGCGCCCACCTGCGCGACGACCGCCCCGACTTCGCGGCGGGTGACACGGTGAAGGTCCACGTCCGTGTCGTGGAGGGGAACCGGGAGCGCATCCAGATCTTCCAGGGCGTCGTGATCCGCCGCAAGGGCAGCGGCGTCCGCGAGACGTTCACCGTCCGCAAGGTCAGCTTCGGGGTCGGCGTCGAGCGGACCTTCCCGCTGCACTCGCCGATCGTTGCCAAGATCGAGGTCGCCACCCGGGGGGACGTCCGGCGCGCCAAGCTCTACTACCTGCGCGACCGGGTCGGGAAGGCGGCGAAGGTCAAGGAGAAGCGGGTCTAGCCGACGATGAGCGCAGAGGACCTCGAGCGGTACGAAACCGAGATCGAGCTCCAGCTGTACCGGGAGTACCGCGACGTGCTCCCGATGTTCACCTACGTCATCGAGACCGAGCGCCGCTTCTATCTCGCCAACGGCGTGAACCTGCAGGTCCACGACGAGCGCGGCCAGCCCTACTTCGAGCTCGAGCTCACCGACGCCTGGGTGTGGGACATGTACCGCCCCGCCCGCTTTGTGAACACGGTGCGCGTCGTGACGTTCAAGGACGTGAACGTCGAGGAGCTCGGCGGCAAGGACCTGTAGCTCAGCGGCGCTTCATCCGCGCCGCGCGGTCCCAGCAGGCGCGGTGCCAGTGGCGCCGGTCCACCAGGCGCTCGGGCACGACGACGATGTGGCCCGTGCCGGGCGGGATCGGATGGTCACAGCCCGGGCAGCGGTACGTCTTCGTCGCCTGGTAGGGCTGCACGCGCCGCACCTCGGGTGTGGGGTCGGCGTCGTCGAGGAACCGGTGCTCGGCCACCTCAGCCGAGCGCGGCCCAGAGCACGAGCGCGGCGATGACGACGAGCGCGGCGCCGACGAGCACGGCGTCGCTGCCTCGCTTCACCCGCTTCCGATACGGGTTGTAACCCACGGCGATACGGTACCCGCATGGAGACGCTGCTCTTGCGGCGCGACGACGACGTCGCGACGCTCACGTTCAACCGGCCCGAGAAGAAGAACGCAATCAACCAGGTGATGTGGCGCGAGCTCCTCGAGGCGTTCGACGAGCTCGAGGACGACCCGAGCGTGCGGGTGCTGATCCTCACCGGCGCGGGCGACGCCTTCACCTCGGGCGCCGACCTGTCACCCGGCGGGCTCGGCGGCATCCCCGACAGCGGGCCGGGCGGGCTCGGGGGATCGGTGCGGGCGATGCGCATCGTCGGGCGCGTCGCGCTGCGCCTCCACGAGCTGCACCTCCCGACGATCGCCGCGGTGAACGGGGTGACCACCGGCGCGGGCTGCAACCTCGCGCTCGGCTGCGACCTCATCGTCGCCGCCGACACGGCCCGGTTCTCCGAGATCTTCGCCCGGCGCGGCCTCTCCCTCGACGGCGGCGGGTCGTGGCTGCTGCCCCGCCTCATCGGCCTGCACCGGGCCAAGCAGCTCGCCTACCTCGCCGACATCATCTCCGCCGCCGAAGCCGCCGAGCTCGGGCTCGTCAACTGGGTCATCCCGGCCGGCGAGCTCATGGGCTTCGTCGAGGACCTCGCCCGGCGCATCGCCGCGCAGGCGCCGGTGCAGCTCCAGATCATGAAACGTCAGCTGAACCAGTCGTTCTCGGTGTCGATGGCCGAGGCGCTCGAGTTCGAGGACCTGGCCCAGGCCGCGAACTTCGGCTCGAAGGACACGGCCGAGGCGATGGCCGCGTTCCTCGAGCGTCGCGACCCGCGCTTCACCGGCGAGTAGAGCGCGCACCGTTAGGTGTGCGGGCCTTCTCGGCCTTCGGGCGGGGGCGTTCCGGGGTTGGAGCGCGGCCGCGGTTCCGGCTTCGTGGCGTCTGGTTGCACCCGCCACGGGGGGGCGGGTCAGAGCCTGACGCTCCACCGG
>DATDGU010000332.1:0-8916 GCA_036521915.1 Acidimicrobiia bacterium
GGTGCCGTGCGCCGAGCACTACCAGCACGAGTACCACGCGCACGGCGACCAGTCCGAGCAGGCCATCGCGTATCAGCAGGCCGCCGACACCTACATCCGCAACCACAAGGGCCGCGTACCGATCGTCGTCGCGGCGCGACTCGGCCGAATCGTGGAGGTGTTCAAGCCGCAGCAGAACCTCAAACTCCGGGAGTTCTACGACGGCATCGAGAAGCCCGTCGCGGTCGCCGCGCTCGTGAGCTACTACGTGCTGGGCCTGCTGTCGATTGCCGGCGCTGTCGTGCTCCGCCGCCGCCGTCGGCCGCTGTATTTGTTGCTCGCACCGATCGCCGTCGTGCTCATCACCGTCGCGATCACCTACGCCAACACGCGGTTCCGGGCACCCGCCGACGTGATGCTCGCCGTACTCGCCGCCGTCGCGATCGACGCGATCGTCTCGTGGTGGGCGAGCCGCTCGACGACGGCCCCGCCGGTCGCCTCCGATCGCGAGCCAGCGACGGCGAGCTGACCCGCGTCACCGCCGTGATGCGCCCGCTCGCACGCCGGGCGATGGCCGGGCGATCACGAACGGCAGCGGACGTACAGCTGGTAGTGGGGGTGCGGACCGTAGGTCCCCACGAGGCAGAAGTTCTGATGCACCACGACGTTGGGTGCATTCGGCCCGAAGGTCCTCGAGCCGTTCGGCTCGTCCCACCCATTCCACTGGTCGGAGAGGATGAGCACGTCAGCGTGGCGGACCTCGTTCGCCAGACCGGAGTCGCTCGCGTTGGCGATGCCCGGGTCCATCTCGATGTAGCGGGTGGCCGGCACGAGCTGGGGCAGTGAGTAGTAGAAGAAGGCCTCGCTGTAGGGCGTCTTGCGGAGGTCCGTCGGGCCGACCAAGAGCCGTTGGCCCGGCCGGGTGACGCGGTCTGCCGTGCGGAGGATGTCGACGAGCGGCTTCGGGAAGGCGGTGTACCAGCTCCGACCTCGGTTTGTCACCAGCGTGGACTGCCGGTGCGCCCCGAGCGACTGCGCGGAGAAATCGGCGTAGCTGCGCAGGGTGAACGTGCTGATGACGAAGGCGATGAAGACGAGCAGCGCTCCTCCGGCCGCCAGCCCGATGATGCTGGTCCGCCACTGCGGCCGACGGGTTCGCACGACGTCCACGACGGCGACGGGGACGAACGCCAACGTCACGCAGGACACCCACCCGAGGTGGGCCGAGTCGGCTCGTTGGAAGGCCTGGGGGAGTACCCCGACGCTGAACCCCGCGATCGCGAGCAGGACCCAGGCGTTCGACGAGGTGCGGTCCCGTCGGACGGCCGCGATGCCCGCCACCGCGAGCAGCACTCCGGACGCGACCAGCACGAGGAACCAGATCGTGAGCTGGCTCGACGCGGTCGTGATGGGCAGCGGCCAGCGGAGCGCGACCAGGCTGCCGAGTCGTTCGAGGAACCCATCCAGGTGGCTCCATGACGGCGGAATCGGGAGGCGGCGTCCATTGCGCAGCTGGATGAGCGGCACGGTGATCATGCCGTGCAGTGCGGTGCCGACGCCGGCCGTCGCGAACTGCACCAGGTACGGCGCGAGACCCACCGCGAGCCCGACACCGAAGATGCGCCGACGTGTGGGAGCCGCGCGCCAGCCCAGCGCCAGCATCGCCAGGCCCAGCGCGAGGACCAGGTCGATCCGATAGAGGAGGGCGAGCCCGGTCGCGAGGCCCGCGAGCAGCGCGAGGCGCCCGGGGTGGCGTGTCGCGCCCTCGCGGCTCGCGGCCGCCGCGATAATCGCGAGCAGTCCCAGTGCGATGGCGCCGGCCCACGGCAGCGCGGTCGGTCCGATCGACGGGACGAGGAAGACGAGCGACGCGAGCGAGCAGCACAGCGCGACCGTGCGGCCCCATCGCCGCGCGAGGCCGTAGACGCTGAGGACAACCACCAGCTCCTGGAGGAGCCCGATGGTCCGCTCGACCCAGATCGAGGTGCCGAACACCCGGAACGCTCCCGCAAGCGTCCACAGGCTGCCGGGCCCATACAGCCACACGAAGTCCTTGTTGGGGACGGCGCCGGCGAGCACTCGCGCCGGCAGCACGAGCATGAAGCCCTCCTCCATGGGGGGCCCCGGGCTCCGAAGGAGACCGAGCAGCGGCAGCGCGAACACGGCGAGGAGGACGCTGAGCGCGAGCGCGTCGCGCTTGTCGAAGTGCAGGCGCAACCCGGTAGCTGGATGTGTGCCCGGCCGTGGCCCTGGGCTACGAGGAACCACTAGCCAGGGCTGTCGGTACGTCGCCGCGCTCGGTGAGGTGGGACCGGCCGAAGAAGTAGGCGGCGGCGTACGCACCCGCAACGACGAAGAGCAGCGCCCGATAGCCGACGAGCAGCGCCAGGTACTCGCACAGCCCGCCGACCACGGCGCCCAGCAGGTTGACGGCGAAGGCGGTGGTTGACGACCCGGCACCCTTGAAACGGTCGGAGAAGATGAGGTTCGCGAAGAAGATCGGTGCGAACGCGAGGGCCGTGGCCGCGAAGAACCGCGGGACCGCCGCGAGCGACAGCAGTGTGCTCGGCGGGATGATCCACGCGATGAACAAGGAGATGAAGAGCAGCACATAGAGACGCGCCGGTCTTCGGAAGGTCACGTGACGGCAGATCTCGACGGCGAGCAGCACGACGAGCAGTATCCCGAGGAACACCAACCCATTGACGAGCCACGTCGTCCCGAACAGCAGGGCGAAACGGACGATGTTCGTCGTTTCCAGCAGCAGGAACGCGACGCCGAGGAAGAACAAGTCGAGGTAGCTGCCCATCGTCCGGAACTTGCCGGCGGTGAGGCGAACGGCGACGAGCGAGAACGCCAGGATGAGCAGGGCGCTGAAGATGTACAGCGACGGCACCGACGGCGTACGGAGATAGGGGAACGGATGATCGTCCGTTGCGGGCGCCGGCACCGGACCAGACGGCTTCCACACCTCCTGACACCGGAGCTCGGCCCTGTTCGGCGCATCGACGAGCACCGAGAACCGCGTCTCGCCGACGCCCGAACCGCCGGTGCACGGAGCGTGACCGAACACCTGGTTCAGTGTGCCGCCGAAGCGGTCGAGCAGCCAGAGCTCCCGGTAGAAGTTGTACATCGAGAACACGCCGTTCGGCAGGAGCCGCGCCCGAGCCGCTTCGACCGCCTGCTTGGTGAGCAGATAGCTCTCGAGTCGGACCGACGACTGGCCGGGCACGAGCGTGATCGAGTCGGTGAGGGCGATCAGGATCAGGTCGTATCGGGTGTGCGTCTGCTCGAGGAACGCGCGGCCGTCAGTGGTGTGGATCGTGACGCGGGGATTCGCGTACGGATGGCTCGGGTGTGTCTCGCGTCCGATCTTGATGATCCCTGGGTCGATCTCCACCGCGTCGACATGCTCCGCGCCCCGCGCGAGCGCGACCGCGACGTCGTTGCCACCACCGGCGCCGATGACCAGGACGTTGTCCAGATTCGCCCGTGCGACCTGGTTGTAGACGAGGTTGTAGATCGGATCGAAGCCGGCCCGCAGGTTCGCCTGGTGCAGCACGCCGTTCACGCTGACGTACGAGGCGCCGTTCGATACGGCGGTCTTGATCTTGTAGTACGGCGACCAGCTGATCCCGGGAGCGAACGATTCGAAGGCGAGCAGGACGAGAATCGCGCCGCTCGCCACGAGCTGAAGGATCCGAACCCAGGACTGGTTGGTGTACGAGACGCCGAGTCCCAGGAGCAGGACGACGATGACGGCGCCCCAGGCGACCGACGGCGCGCTCAGCAACGCCAGCAGCGTGAAGCCGACGACACCGAGAATGCTGCCGACGAGATCGAGGCGATACGCGTCGAGCGGTTTGAACAGCTTGAACGTCCGCGCGACGCCTTCCGCCACGAGGGTCATGACGGCGGCGACCGAGACGAAGACGACCGTGAGCACGAGCGCCGGGGGAGGGCCGGTCGCCCGAACGTCGCCGAAGTAGATGAAGTTGCCGTTCGCACTCGTCAGCGTGATCGGAAAGAACCGAACGAACGCAACCAGCCCGCCGAGGAGAATGATGGCAAACGGGAAGAGGTTCACCCGGCGGTTGGCGCGCAAGAACCCCAGTCCGATGCCGAGGAAGCTGCCCAGCAGCACGAAGTTCGTGAAGTAGGAGAGCGAGACGATGTTCTCGCCCGTCCAGCGAATCAGTGCGAGTTCGAGGAAGAGGAGCGTGAAGGACAGCAGGACCATGCGAACCTGGTCCCGGCGGGTCGGGCCGTCACTGCCGGTGCGCGCGAAACCGGGTTCGGCCGGTGGCTCAGCGGGAGCCACCTCGATCGGAGTCTTGGATTGCACCGCATGAGACTAATAGGTCGTCGATATGCGTCTCCGGCGGGCACGCCCCTCGATGCGCGCTCGCGCCACTCGGCGCCTCGCGCGCGGCGGTCGTCGCGGGACGAGCACGGATCCAGACATGCGACTCGCGGCGGGCACGGGGCCGGTGCGTTAGACAACGGCCGCCGGTGAGCGCGGAGCAGCACCGCGATCGGTGCCCTAGTGTGTGGCCGCTGTCGATCACCCGCGCCGCGGCGCCGGTCTCTGCATCATCCGCCGTCGGTCGCGTCTACGGCGTGCCGACCTCGCGACCATTCCTATGAACCTCGCCACGTCGCTCGCGCGCATACGACGCCGTCCCGACCGGCGACTCGGCACCACCGATTCGGGGACCGTCGACGACGGGTCGCGGCCGTCGCTTTCCTCGTTCGCGGGTCGTCTCTACCTCGCGTCGATCGGCTTTGCCCTCCTCCCGGTCGTGGTCGCGGTCGGCCGGGCCGTCGTCAACGGCTGGACGCCGCTGAGCGACGACGCGCTCTTCGCGGTCCGAGCCCGCGACGTGTTCAGCTATCACAACTTCCCGCTCGTCGGTCTCGACTCGTCCACCTCGCTCGTGGCCGGCACCGAGCTGCACCACCCCGGTCCGTTGCAGCTGGATCTTCTGGCCCTGCCGGTGCGGATCTTCGGAGGGAGTGCCGGCCTGGCGGTCGGCGTGGCGATCATCAACGTGGCCGCCATCGTGGGGATCGCCGTCTTCGCGTACCGACGCGGTGGGGCGCTGACCGGGACGCTGGCCATGCTCCTGACGGCCGGCCTGTGCTGGACGATGGGCAGCGAGGCGCTGTTTGAGCCGTGGCAGCCGGTTGCCGTGCTGCTGCCGTTCCTCTGCTTCGTCGTTCTGGCGTGGTCCGTCAGCTGTGGCGACCTCGTCGCCCTCCCGGTCGCGGCGTTGGCCGGCAGCTTCGTGCTCGAGACCCATGTCAGCTACGTGCTGCTCGTGCCGATCCTCGCCATCTGGGCGCTCGCCGGCGTCGGCCTGGTACTGCGCGCGAGGCAACGGGAGGATCCGGCCGGCTGGCCGCGACTGCGCCGCCAGATGGTCCGGTCCGTGACGATCGCCGCGTTGGTCTTCGTCGTGTGTTGGCTGCAACCGCTCATCGACGAGGTCGTCGGCCAGGGAAACCTCGGGCGGCTCCTGACCAACTCGAGTGGCGGCAGCCGCGCCTTCGGCTACCGCTACGGGGTCCAGCTCGTCGCGTCGGTTGTCGCCGTGCCACCGTGGTGGTTCCGGCCGTCGATGAACCAGACGCTCCTGCCATCGAGCGGCTGGACGGCACCCTCGCTCTTCACTGCCGCATCGACCCTCGTCGCGCTGGCCGTGGTCCTCGGACTCTGCTGGTGGTCGGCACGCCGGGCGACCGACCTCGAGACCGGACGGGCGGCCATCACCGCGGGTCTCGCGGTCCTCGCCGGGCTCGCGACGGCTGGACGCGTCCCCATCACGGTCTTCGGACTCGAGGCCCACGTGTTCTGGTGGCTCTGGCCGATCAGCGTCTTCAGCTTCTTTGTCGTCGGCCTGACCCTGACCCGCCGGGCCGCCGGGCACGTGCAACGCCACATCCTCATTCCGGTCGGGACCCTCGCCACGGCGGTCCTGGCGATCCTCGCGGTGCCCACATTGGCCCAGGGTCTGACACCCAACACGCGGGAGTACGCCGTTCCGACGGTCCACGCGGTCAACGCGCAGCTGGGTCGCCTCACGGATCGAGGGCCGATCCTGGTGGACCCACTGCTCAAGTCGCGTCTCGGCGACCCGTACGGGCTGGCGATCATCGCTGAGCTGCAGCGACGAGGGATCCCGATCGTCGCCCAAGATCCGACGCTCGTCGGTCAGCTGGGCAGCCACCGCCGGTACACGGGTCGGAACGCCCGCAGCGAGCTCTATCTGCGCGTCGGCAACGACCGGCTCGTCCTCCCTGCAGGTGCGACGCAAGTCGTCGACCATCAAGGCATCGGCCCGTCGGAGCGGCGTGAGCTCGCCGGTCTTGAGGCCAAGATCTCCACCTACATCCGCCAAGGTCGCCTGCGGCTCAGCCAAGCCGGACAGGACGCCCGCCGACGTGCCCCGGACCTCGTCCCCGACGTCCAGCACGCGGATCCCGACACCCTCATCGGCTCCGGCGAGCTGAACGTCCTCTTTGATGCGGGCTACCTCCAGCTCGACCACGCGTGGGCACCGACCTTCGAACGGTTCGCATCGCTCCACAACCTGGAGGACGTCGACACGGTGGCGTTGTTCCTCGCGCCGCTGCCCCGGTAGTCGCCGCCGGTGCCGCGCCAGGCCTCGACCCGACGCCAGCCACCTGTGGTGCGTCGGCCCGGCGCCCTCGCGACACCGCCGAAACTGGACCAGCCACCCCTATCATGCACTGCTCACCGGACCCGGCCGCGCTCGGCAGGTAGGTGATCGTGGAGCATCGGCGACTGCCGTACCAACCTGCGCTCGACGGCCTCCGCGCGCTCGCCGTCGGCGCGGTGATCGCCTACCACCTCAACGTCGGCTGGTCGCCTGGCGGGTTCCTCGGCGTCGACATGTTCTTCGTCCTGTCCGGTTTCCTCATCACGTCGTTGCTGCTGGCCGAGTGGGGGAAGTCCGGCAAGATCAGGTTCGGCGCCTTCTGGGCTGGCCGGGCTCGCCGCCTCCTGCCCGCGCTGCTCCTCATGCTGGCGGCGGTCACGGCGTACGCCGCGGCGACGCTACCCGCCGACCAGCTCGGTCAGCTGCGCGGTGACGCCCTCTCCACGCTCTTCTACGGCGCGAACTGGCGGTTCATCGCGGTCGGACAGTCCTACTTCGCGCTCTTCAGCACGGCCTCGCCGCTGCGTCACATGTGGTCGCTCGCGATCGAAGAGCAGTTCTATCTCGTGTGGCCGCTCGTCGTCTTCGCCTGTCTTCGTCTCGCCCGTGGACGGCGCTGGCTGCTGGGCGCCGTGTGCGCGGTGGGGATGGTGGCGTCGGCGCTGACGATGGCGGCGGTCTACACGTCGAGCAATCCGTCGCGCGCCTTCTACGGCACCGACAGCCGGGCCCAGCTGATCCTGATCGGGGGATTGCTGGCGATCGTGCTGGCGCGGTGGTCGCCGCGGTCAACTGGCAGTCGCGCACTCGTACACGGCGCGGGTCTGATCGGAATGGCGTATTGCTTCTGGGCGTGGGCGGCGATCTCGGACGTGGCGTCCTGGATGTACGGGGGCGGCTTCTTCGTGTTCGGTCTCGCCGTGGCAGCCGTGATCGCCTCGGTCATGCAGCCGGCCCGCGGGCGCTCGACGCTCCAGGCTGCGCTGTCCGTGCCACCCCTCGTCTGGGTGGGGCGAATCTCGTACGGCCTGTACCTCTGGCACTGGCCGATCATCGTCTTCGCCACCCAGCAACGCACGGGCCTCAGCGGCTGGCAGCTCGCGCTCTTCCAGGTTGGCCTGACCTTCCTGATTGCAACGCTGTCCTTCTACCTCGTCGAGCTGCCGATCCGCACGGGCCGCATGCCGTGGCGACGCGTTGGCGTGGTGCTGCCGACGGCATTCGTCAGCACCGGGTTGGCGATCGTGCTCCTGACCGTCAACGCCGCGCCGCTTCCCGCCTACCTGCGCACGCCCACCAACGTGCTCGCCGAAGCCCGGCGCGGACCGATGCAGGTCGGCGCCAACGGGCAAACAAATCGGGTCGTGACCGCCACTAACACACCGCCGCGCGGCCTGCTCGTGGTGGGCGATTCGCTGGCCGTGAGCCTGCTGCCGGGGCTCGAGCGCGTCGCATCCGCCGATCGACTCACCCTCGCCACGGGCGCCGTCGACGGATGCGGCCTGCTCACGGGGTCACCGCTCGATCCGAACAACCAGCTCTATCCCTGGAGTGACGCGTGCAGCAACGCCGTGCCCCTGATCGAGTCGCGCGCGGTCTTCAACAGCAATCCCTCGATCGTCCTCTGGGTCAGTGGCGCCTGGGACGAACGAGATCGAATCGTCAACGGTCAAGAGATACAGATTGGGACCGCCCAGGGCGACAAGGTCATGCTGCAGCTCATGGACGAATCGGTTCACCGGCTGACGGCGAATGGGGCACACCTGGTCATCGTGCTGACCGCACCCGAGCCACCGAATACGTCGCTCGCCGCCGACCCGAGCCGCAACCGCCGGACCGTGGAGCTCGACGCGGTGCTGCGTCAGTACGCGAAGATCCACGGGATCCCGGTCGTGGCGCTCGCACCCCTGCTCTGCGCCAAGGGCCCGCCGTGCCCCAGCGTCGTCGAGCATCTCGTGATGAGACCTGACGGCTATCACTTCAGCGCGGACGCATCGTTCTGGATCGCTCAGCGCATCGCGCCTCGTCTGCTCGTCGGTGGAACGACGACCGTGGCGACCGGGCCGAGGGCGACGAACCACGGCTGACGGCCTCGCCCCAGGCCTCTTCACCGAGCCGGGGCCGCGGGGGAGCGGGCGGGCGCCGCGCACGAACGTCGCCAACGTTGGGCGAGCCGATCACGCGTCGCGCGCATCCTGCTCGTCTCCCGTGCAACGCGCGATGAGGAAAATCGCGGCGTGCAACTATATTCGTC
>DATDGU010000333.1:0-6188 GCA_036521915.1 Acidimicrobiia bacterium
CCGCTGCACCGGGTACCAGGGGATCATTCGCGCCGTCGAACGGGCCGCCTCCGCGATGGCGGACCACCCGGCCGACACCGCCTAGTCGCGCGGTACGCCACGACCGAGCTCGGCCAGGACCCGCTCGGTCGACCCGCCCGCACACTCGGCGGACGCCGCGGCGGGCGCGGCGCGCGGCGCCGCGACCTCGGTCGCCCGCGCGCCGTGCGTCACGACCCACCGGTCGGGACCGATCTCGGTGATGCGGTGCCGCCGTGCCGGGGCGACCGCCGGACGGGCCAGCCACGCCGCCGTCCCGGCCAGCGACACGTCGACGAGCACCCCACCCCCGCGCGCGAGCGCCGTGGCGCCGCCCAGGGCCGCGACGATCCCCGCCACCGGGTCCGCGAGCGCGTCGCCGCAGAAGACGGGCGCGCCCTCGTCGTCCCGCGCGACGAGGGCGCCCGCCGCCGCCGCGTCGTCGCCGAACCCGACCCGGTTCGACCACGGCCCGGCGCGCCCGTACGCGGTGATCGACAGCCACGTCAGCCCGGGGCGTGACCGCACCATCGTCTCGGCGTCGATGCCGAGCTGGGCGAGCGCGCGCGGGCGTGACGACTCGATCACCACGTCGGCGCGCCCGAGCAGCGCCCGGAGCCGGGACCGGCCGTCCGCGGTCGCGAAGTCGAGGGTGATGCTCTCGTGCCCGGCGTGGAGGCCGTCGAAGAACGCGGCCGGGCCCCGACGCGCCCCGTCCGGGCGTGCGGCCGACTCGACTTTCACGACCCGCGCCCCGGCCTGCCCGAGCAGCGACGCGGCGAGCGGGCCCGCCCACAGTGCCGACAGATCGACGACGAGCGGACGCGTCGGGGTGCGCTGCCGACCGCCGAGGCGGTGGGTCCGGGCCGGCGCGACCCGCGTGGCGGGCCCGCCGAGCTCGGCGGCGGGGATCCCGAGCTCCTGCGCGCGCGTCGCGACCTCGCCGGCTGGTCGTGCCGCCGTGTGCTCGGCGAGCGCGCTCCACGGGTCCCCGACGGCATGCCCGACGAGCGCCGGCACGACCTCGGCGTCCGCGAGGCGCGCCAGGTTCACGGCCACCCAGCCGTCCGCCGCCCGCAGCAGCTGGCCCGAGCCCCCGACCGACGTCCGACCGGCGCGCCGGCCGCCCAGCAGCGCGGCGCGACCGAAGAGCGTGGCGGCGACGTCGACCTCGACGCGGTCGCCGACCCGACCCGTCGCGTCGGCCAGCATCCCGGCGAGCTGTGCCGCGCGCGTGAGCACGGGTGCGGGCGGCGGCCGCGGCGCCCGATCGGGCCATCCGGTGAGCGCCATCCCGCCGGACGCGGCCCAGGCCAGCAGCTCGCACGACGCCGCGCCATCGAGGTGGCGCGCCGCCGGACCCATCTGACACGCGTATTCGAGCAGCGTGGCGGTGCGACGCACGCGGTCGAGCGTATGGGCCGCTGCTGCCGCCCCACGCGGGCGTGGCGGCGCGCCGCTCCCGTGTCGGCCGACCGCAACGACCTGGGGTCCACCACTAGGCTCCGGTGGCAATCGCGGAGCCGGCCGTCGACCCTGACCTTGCCCGCCGCACGCGCGGGTCCGCAGCGTGGAGGGCCGGTCCCGCTGCGGCGCACCCGCCGAGCTGACGCACCGGCCGAACGGGGGGACGGAAACGGACGCTGACGTTCTCGCCGTTCAAGACGTGACGGTCGCGTTCGGCGGCCTCACCGCCCTGGAATCGGTGTCGCTGTCCCTCACGACCGGCGAGGTCGTCGGCGTCATCGGCCCGAACGGCGCCGGCAAGACGACGGTGTTCAACGTCATCTGCGGGTTCGTGGTCCCGCGCGCGGGTCGCATCGTGCTCGACGGCCGCGCCATCCGCCGCATGCGTCCGCACCGCCTCGCGAAGCTCGGCGTGGCGCGGACCGTCCAGGGTGTCCGGCTCTGGCCGGGGCTCACCGTGCTCGAGAACGTCATGGCCGGTGGCCAGTTCAACGAGCCGTCCACGATCGCCAGCGCCCTGGCCGGCCTGCCGCCGTCGTCGCGGGACGAGGACGCCCTCGCGGCCCGCGCGATGAGCGTCCTCGAGGACCTCGACGTCGGCGACGTCGCCGGCCGCCCGCCGAGCACCCTGCCGTACGCGATCCAGAAGCGGGTGTCGCTGGCGCGGGCGCTCGTCGCCGACCCGCGGTTCCTGCTGCTCGACGAGCCGGCGAGCGGGCTGTCGGCGGGTGAGCTGGATTCGCTCGGCTCGCTGCTCACGCGCCTCAAGGCACGGATGGGGATCCTCCTCGTCGAGCACCACATGGACCTCGTCATGAGCGTGTGCGACCGGATCGTCGTCCTCGACTTTGGTGAGGTGATCGCGACCGGCACGCCGGACGAGGTGAAGGACAACCCGGCGGTGACCGCGGCGTATCTCGGTGAGGAAGTGCAACCCCACGCATCCGGCGGTCCCGCCGACGAGCGGACGAGTCGTGCTGGCGGTTGAGGGCCTGACGACGACCTACGGGTCGATCGAGGCGCTCCACGACGTCTCCTTCGAGGCGCCCGACGGGTCGATCACGGTCGTGCTCGGCGCGAACGGCGCGGGGAAGACGACGCTGCTGCGGTCCATGACGGGGCTGGTGCGACCGCGTGCGGGACGGGTCCTCTTCGACGGCGTGGACCTCACGAAGCTCCACGTCGAGGACGTCGTCCGCCACGGCGTCGCCCACGTCCCCGAAGGACGCAGCGTCGTCCAGGAGCTCACCGTCGACGAGAACCTGCGGCTCGGCGGGCTCTGGCGCCACGACCGCGCCGATCGACGCCAGGCCGTCGAGGAGGTCTACGACCTGTTCCCGCTGCTGAAGGAGCGGCGCAAGCGCGCCGCCTATACCTTGTCCGGCGGCGAGAACCAGATGTTGGCGATCGGGCGCGCGCTGGCGAGCCGACCGCGCGCGCTGCTGCTCGATGAGCCGTCGCTCGGCCTCGCGCCGCTCATCGTCCGCCAGATCATGGGGCTGCTGCGGACGCTCACCCGCGACTCGGGGCTCACGATCCTCTTGGTCGAGCAGAACGCCAAGTCGGCGCTGTCGATCGCGGATCAGGTCGTCGTCTTGTACCTCGGTCGCGTGGTGCTGACGGACTCGGCGAGTCGCGTGTCGGACGACGCGGACCTGCGTCACCACTATCTGGGGTTCTAGATGACAAGATCACGCTCGAGCTGCGCCAGCCGGGACGGCGGAGGTCCTCCGTGCTGACCCAGACGCTGAACGGCATCAGCAGCGGGGCGATCTACGCGTCGGTCGCGCTCGGGCTCGTGCTGATCTGGCGAGCGACGCGCGTCGTCAACTTCGCCGCCGGCGGGATGGCGATGATCTGCGCGTTCATCGCGTTCAGCGTCATCAACGGCGGTGGCAGCTACTGGCTCGGGTTCCTCGTCGCGCTGGCCTCCGGCCTCGTCGGCGGCGCGGTCGTCGAGCGGGTGATCATCCGCCCGGTCGAGTCGAAGCCGCCCCTGAACGCGGTGATCGTGACGTTCGGCCTGCTCATCCTCCTCGAGGCGATCGCCGGGATGATCTGGGGCGAGAACTCGCGGGCGCTGCCGTCGCACTTCTCGATCCGGGGCCTGCAGGTCGGCGGGACCACGATCGCGCTGTCGCCCTTCGACGTCTTCGTGATCTCGTCGGTGGTCGTCGTGACGATCCTGCTGGCGGTGCTGTTCCGCGCCACGAACGTCGGGCTGCGCATGCGCGCGGCGGCGTTCCAACCGGAGGTGGCGCGCCTGCTCGGCGTGCGGGTGGGACGGATGCTGACCCTCGGGTGGGCGCTGGCGTCGCTCGTGGGCGCGCTCGCCGGTGTGCTCGTCGCCCCGAAGGTCTTCCTGTCACCGAACATGATGGACGCGCCCCTCGTCTACGGCTTCACCGCCGCGGTGATCGGTGGGCTCGACAGCCCGGTCGGCGCCGTCGTCGGCGGCGTCGCGCTCGGCCTGGTCACGAGCTACGTGGGCGGCTGGTCGACGTTCGGTCCGAGCCTCGAGGTGATGGGCGCGCTCGTCCTGCTCGTCGGCGTGCTCATGGTCCGCCCCGAGGGGCTCTTCAGCGGCATCAAGCCGCGGCGGGTGTGACGTGACGTCCGAGGACGTGCGCGAGCAGCCGGCGTCCCGCCCGACCGAGCGACCGGTCCGCCCGGTCGCCGAGCCGGGCGTGGTGGGCGGGCTGCTGCGCCGCGCCGCCACGGCGGCGAGCCCCACGCCGCGTCGCCCGGGTGCACGGCGCGGGCTGCTCGGCCAGCCCCTCGTCCGCCATCTCGTGTTCGCGATCGGCGGGCTGGCGATCATCTACGTGATCACCCAGTCGGTGAGCTCGTTCGACAACTTCCAGATCGCCCAGATCGGCGCGTACGTCGTCGCGGTGGCCGGGCTCTCGGTGCTCACCGGCCTCAACGGTCAGATCTCGCTCGGCCACGGAGCGGTCATGGGCATCGGCGCCTACGCCGCGGCGCTGCTCATGCTCCACACCGGCTTCCCGCTGCTCGTGGTCCTCCTGCTCGCGCCGGCGGCCGCCGGGCTGGCGGGTCTGGTCATCGGGCTCGGCGCGGCGCGCCTGCGCGGCCCCTACCTCGCCGGCGCGACGCTCGCGCTGGCCGTCGGGCTGCCGGGGGTGCCCTATCGCTGGCCCGGGGCGCTCGGCGGCGGCACCGGGCTCTCGATCACCCAGCCGACCCCGCCGAGCTTCCTCGGCTCCAACTTCGACCCCCAGGAGTGGATCGCGTGGATCTGCGCGCTGGCTGCGGTGATCACGCTCATCATCCTGGCCAACCTGATCCGCAGCCGCTTCGGCCGGTCCTTCCGCACGGTCCGCGACGACGAGATCGTCGCGTCGCTCGCGGGGATCCACGTCGCCCGGACCCAGGTGCTCGCCTTCGTCGTGAGCGCCGCGTGTGCCGGGCTCGGCGGCGCGCTGCTCGCCCTCTCCACCGGGACCGTGAACCCGCTCGGGTTCCCGCTCAGCCTCTCGATCGCGCTGGTCGCGGCGGCCGTCGTCGGCGGTCTCGGCAGCCTGACCGGCGCGATCTGGGGCGGGATCCTCGTCGTGTACCTGCCCCAGTGGGCGACGTCGGTCTCCAACGACTTCGGTTTCTCGAAGGCCGTGAGCTCCAACCTGGCCTTCGGCTTCTACGGGCTCGTGCTCATCGTCGTGATGCTCACCTTCCCAGGGGGTATCCAAGGCGGGGTGCGTCGCCTGTGGAACGCTCTGCGCGCTCTCGTGGCGCGTCGGAGCAGCCCTGCCGCCGCAGGGCTGCATGGCAATGGCCCCGGGCAGGGAGCGGCGTCCGCCGCGTTAGACCCTGCCCCGCATGAAATGGGGGAACAGTGAGGAAACGCTCTGGAAGGTTCGGCTGGGGATTCCGGTCCCTGGCCCTCGTCGGCGTGGCTGTGCTCCTCGCCGCCGTCGGCACTTCGTCGGCGCTGGCCTCGAGCGGCCAGTCCCGCGCCGAGGACCCCGGCGTCACGTCGAACTCGATCCTGATCGGCAGCCACCAGCCGCTGACCGGGATCGCGGCGCCGGGCTACAGCGAGATCGCCCCGGCGGAGAACGCGTTCTACCAGTACGTGAACTCCAAGGGCGGCGTGAACGGCCGCAAGATCACGTTCAAGTACGTCGATGACGCCTACAACCCGGCGCAGACGCCGACGGTGGTCCGCCAGCTGGTGCTCCAAGACAACGTGTTCGGCATCGTGAGCGGGCTCGGCACGCCGACCCACGAGACGGTCGTCCCGTACCTGAACTCCAACAAGGTGCCGGACCTGTTCGTCGCGTCGGGCTGTGACTGCTGGAACAACCCGACGAAGGCGCCCGACACGTTCGGGTACCAGACCGACTACACGATCGAGGCGAAGATCCTCGGCCAGTACATCGTGAAGAACTTCAAGGGCCAGAAGGTCGCGTACATCTACCAGAACGATGACGTCGGCCAGGGCGCCCTGCAGGGCCTCGCGCAGGAGATCCCGAAGGCGTCGGTGGTCACCAAGCAGCCCTACAGCGTGAACGACCTCACGAGCGCGGCCGGCCTGTCCAACCAGGTCGCGGCAGCGAAGAACGCGGGCGCGCAGGTCGTCGTGCTCTTCACGGTGAACTTCGGCACCGCGTCGGTGCTGAAGTCGGCGGCCCAGATCGGCTACCACCCGCAGTTCGTGGTCTCGTCGATCGGCAGCGACC
>DATDGU010000334.1:0-3824 GCA_036521915.1 Acidimicrobiia bacterium
GAATGGCGGGGGCCGCGGCGGTGAGGACCTCGCGCACGGTGCGCTCGCTCGCCGTGTCGGCGTCGCTGACCCAGTCCCCCGGGCCCTTGGTGCGGACGTCGACGACCCCGCCGAACGCGTCGGCGACGACCGCGCCGCCGGCGAGCGCGGCGCGCCGGGCGGCGTCGAGGAGCGCGTCGAGGTCGAGGCCGGCGCTAGCCATGGGCGTCCCGGAGCGCGCCGAGGAGCTCGGGCGTCGACGCGGCGAGTACGCGGCGCCGCGCCTCGTGGTCGGTGACTTCGAGGGCCCGGTCGGCGGCGTCGACGACGCAGCCGCCCGCCTCGCGGCAGATGAGCGTGCCGGCGAGGTAGTCCCACGGCGCGTGCTGGTCGGCCAGGATGTCGACGAACGCGTCGAGGCGCCCGGCGGCGACGTCGCAGAGCGCGAGCGCGATGGAGCCGAGCGACCGGTACTGCTGCCACGTCGTGGTCCGGGGCAGGCCGGAGACGGCAACGAACGCGTCACCGGGCCGTGTCGTGTCCGCGACGCGGAGCGCTTCGCCGTCGGCGTGGGCGCCGCCATCTCGGACGGCGCGGAACTGCTCGCCGGTCACGGTGTTCTCGACGAGCCCGCACAGCAGGCCCTCGCCGTCGAGGGCGGCGAGCGAGATGCCCCAGTACGGGATCTGGCGGGAGCAGTTCGTGGAGCCGTCGACCGGGTCGACGACGACGGTGACCGGCGCGTCGGCGACGCCGCTGCGCCCCGATTCCTCGCTGACCACGGCGACGGGTGCGGCGTGGAGCACCTCAAGCACGGCGCGGTCAGCGATGAGGTCGAGCTCGTACTGGCCGGGCCGGGCCGTGCGGGCCCGGCGCGCCGGGATCGTCAGCGCGCCGACGGCCTCGCGCTGGGCGGCGGCGGCGGTCGCGAAGAGGTCGAGGAGCTCGTCGGGGCGCACGGCCCGGGCAGTCTCGCAGGGCTCAGGGCGCGGCGAGGACCTCGACGTCGGTCGTGTAGTCGGGGACGCCGGACGCGCCGCGGCGGCCGAGGGCGAGGAGCGCGTTGCCTTCCGGGAAGAACACCTGCACGTTGCCGGCGCGCAGGGGCGCGACGTGGACCCGGCCGCGCAGCTCCCCGTGCGGGGAGCGGACGACCACGGGGTCGCCGTCGTGGAGGTGGCGGGCCGTCGCGTCGGTGTCGGCGAGGAACACGGCGTCGCGGCCAGCGCCGGTGAGCGGGTCGCGCTCGGCGAGGACCATCGTGTTGAACTGCTTGCCGCGGCGCGTCGAGAGTCGCAGCGGACCCCCGGGCGGGGCGGCTGGACGGGGCGCGACGGCGGTGAAGCGGGCCCGGCCGTCGTCGGTCGGGAAGTCGCCGCCGACGCAGAGGCGCGGCCCGCCCCACTGGATGGCGTCGCCGGTGCGGCGCAGCGTCTCGATGCCGGCATAGGTGGGCACGACCGCGGCGATCTCGGCGCGGATCGCGGTGCCGCTCGTGCAGTGCATCTGCCCTGCGCGCTCGGGGTGGGCGCGCCGGGCGACATCGGCGAAGATCTCCCATTCGCTGCGGGCCTCGCCGATTCGTGGGCCGCGCACCTCGGGGCTGAACACGATGCGGCGCTCCGTGGTGGTCTCGGTGCCGCCGTCACGCTGCTCGTATCGGGTGGCGGCGGGCAGCAGCAGGACGGTCGAGCCGTCGACGAGCATCTGGCTCGCCACGACGATGTCCTGGTGGACGCGCAGCGGCACGCGGCTGAGCGCGCCGGCGACGCGGGGCGGGTCGGGCAGCACGTCGAGGAAGTTGCCGCCGCTGGTCCACAGCACGTCGACGTCGCCGCACTCGGCGGCCTCGAGCATCGCCTCGGCGGTGAGGCCGGGCGCCGCGGGCACTGGGAAGCCGTACTGGTCGCTGAGCGCGGCCGCGCTCGCCGCGGTGATCGGCCCGCCGCCGGGCAGCGCGGTGGCGTAGGCGCCCATCTCGGCGCCGCCCTGCACACCGGAGTGGCCGCGTATCGGCATGAGACCGGCGCCGGTCCGGCCGACGTTGCCGCGGGCGAGCGCCAGGTTGACGATGGCCGCGACGTTGTCGACGCCCTGCTCGTGCTGGGTGACGCCCATCGACCAGACGAGCACGGCGGAGCGCGCCGCGCCGTAGCGGCGGGCGAAGTCGGCCATCGTGGCGCGGGGCACGCCGGCGGCGGCCTCGAGGTCCTCGAAGCGCTCGCGCTCGAGCTCGGCGAGCAGGTCGTCGAACCCGTTGGTGTGGTGCCGGACGAACCCGCGGTCGATCGTGCCGTCGGCGAGGAGGTGCTTCAGGACGCCGTTGATGAACGCGACGTCGCCGCCGGTGTGGACCGGCACGAAGTCGTCGGCCATCCGCGTGCCGAAGAGGGCGCTCTCGACGTTGCTCGGCACCCAGTACCGGTCGAGGCCGGGCTCCCGGAGCGGGTTGACGACCACGACCTGCGCGCCGCGCTTGCGCGCCAGGTATAGGTACTTCATGAAGACGGGCTGGGCGTTGGCGACGTTGGCGCCGAAGAGCACGATGAGGTCGCTGTCGATGACGTCGGTGTACGAGCAGGTCGTAGCGCCGACGCCGATCGCCTGCTTCAGCGCGAGCGTCGACGGCGCGTGGCAGACGCGTGCCGCGTTGTCGATGTTGTTCGTGCCGAGGAACCGGGCCGCCTTCTGGGCGACGTAGTAGGCCTCGTTCGTGAGGCCGCGGGCGGTGAGGTAGATCGCGAGCCGGTCGGGCGTGGTGGCGCGGATCGACGAGGCGAGGAGCTCGAGCGCCTCGTCCCACTCCACCCGGCGGAACCCGGCGTCGCCCGGGTCGCGCCGCATCGGGTACGGGAGCCGGCCGAGGGCTCGCAGCTCGGCCCCGCTGCGCCCGGTGAGCGCGTCGACGTCGGCGAGCGCCGCCGGGTCGAGCGCGCCCATCGTGTTGATCCGGAGGAGGTGCAGGCGGGTGGCGCAGAGATGGGGGCCGGCGATCGTCCAGTCGTGGAATCCGGCGACGCCGAGCGCGCAGCCGTCGCAGACCCCGCGGCGCAGGATCCGCCAGGCGTAGGCGAGGTTGTCCCGGTTGTCCCACGCGGCACGGAGGATGTCGGCGTAGTGGTTCGGCTTGGTCTCGCCGACGCCGTAGGGCCGGAACCCCACCCAGAGCGCCTTCCGGGTGTGGCGCGGGGCGTGCCGGCGGGCCGAGCCCTTCCAGGCCACGTCAGCGCTCCACCGCGACGCGCTCGGCACCGGTGTAGACGTTGAAGCGCTCGCCGCGGAGGAACCCGACGAGCGTCTGGCCGGTGCGGCGCGCCGCGTCGACGGCGAGGCTCGAGGGCGCCGAGACCGCGCAGAGGATCGGGATGCCGGCGACCGCGGCCTTCTGGACGATCTCGTAGCTGACCCGCCCCGACACGGCGAGGATGGCGTCGCTCGCGGGGAGGCCGCCCTGCTGGACGAGCTGGCCGACCACTTTGTCCACCGCGTTGTGGCGCCCGACGTCCTCGCGGACCACCCGCGGCGCGCCGTCGGGCCCGAAGAGCCCCGCGGCGTGCAGGCCGCCGGTGGCGTCGAAGAGCGCCTGGTCGTGGCGGAGGCGCTCGGGCAGGCGGACGAGCACGGAGCGGGGCACGACCGGGCCCGCGCCGACGGGCGGGACCTCGCGCAGCGCGGCGTCGAGGGTCGCCGCCCCGCAGACCCCGCAGCTGGCGGTGACCGTGAAGCGCCGCGCCGGGAGCGCGACCGGCTGGCGCAGCGTGACGGTGACGACGTTGTAGCGCTGCTCGCCGACCCCGGTGAGGCAGTACGAGACGCTGACCAGGGCGGCGGGCGACGCGATCCCC
>DATDGU010000335.1:0-11836 GCA_036521915.1 Acidimicrobiia bacterium
CCGACCTCGACGGTGCCGACCGCGCCGGGCTCGCCGCCGCGCTCGTCGACGTCGTGGCCCGCTACGACGCGCTGTTCGGCCGGCCGTTCCCCTACATGTTGTGGGTGCACCAGGTGCCGGGCGACCCGCGGGCGCACCTCCACGTGCACCTCGCGCCGCCGCGCCGCGGCGCGCACGCCGTGCGCTACGTCGCGGCCGGGGAGCTCGGGAGCGGGACGCGCTTCAAACCGCTGGCCCCCGAGGACGCGGCGGCGGCGCTGCGCGCCGCCGGCGCGGGATCAGTTGTTGCTGAAGCCGCCGAAGCCTGACGGGCCCCGGCGCGGGCCGAGGGCGTTCGCCAGGTCGGCGTCGGCGAACGCGGGCGGCGCGGTGCCGTCGACCGCGAACCGGTACAGCGCCGTGCGGTAGATGCCGCTGAGCGCCGAGACGGCGAGCGAGACCACGACGATCCACGCGACGCCGATCGTCGCGGTCACGATGACGAGCGGCGTGCTGGCACTCGCCGCGCCGATGGCGATGACGAGGATGCCCGGCAGCATGGCGAAGAGACCGAAGAGGCCGAAGCCGAACTGCGCCGAGAGGTTCTCGCCCCATGTCGCCCGCAGCAGGTGCCCGGAGCGCTTCAGCGCGTTGATGGGTCCGAGGTCCTCAAGCATGATGATGGGAATCGTGAGGAAGGTGACTACCGCCCACGCGGCGCCGATGAGCGCGCCGACGATCTGGCCGAGGAAGCGCTGGCTCTCGAGGGCCTGGATCACGAGCGAGACGCTCGCCTGCACGATGGCCCACGGCAGGAGGCGGTGCAGCCGATCGTTCGCGGCGGCGAAGCACGACGAGAGGTCGGCTCGCCGGCCCTCGAGCGCCTCGTTGGCCGCGTGCACGAGCGCGGCGAGGAAGTACGTGGTGACGAACGCGAGGGCGATGTACCCGGCGACGATGAACACATAGCCGATCGCCTTGAGGGAACCGTTGGCACCGCCGTTCACCCCCGTCGCCGCGGTGAGGCCGGCGACGATCCCGACGACGAGCAGCCCCGCGAGGGCGGACAGGAAGGGGAACTCGGCGAGGGCCTTGTCGGACCGCAGCACCGACCATGAGATCTTGGCAAGCTCCCACGAGTTCTTGAGGCGTCCCATGAGACGGAGCATAGGGCTGGGGGGTGCCGACCGAGCGCGCGCGCGCGGCCCGCGGGCCCGCGCGTGACCCGCGTGGCGGGCGCCGTCGCGGCCGCGCTCGACGCGCTCGGGGGCGATCGCGCGTCGGCCCGCGTCGTCCGGGCACCCGGGCGCGTCAACCTGATCGGGGACCACACCGACTACACCGGTGGGTTCTGCCTCCCGGTCGCCATCGACCGGGCCTGCCTGGTGGCGGTCCGGACGACGGACGCGCCGGGGCTCGTCGCCCGCTCGCTCGACGTCGACGGCACCGTGTCCTGGTCGGGGCGCCCGCCCGAGCCCACCACCGTCGAACCCGCGTGGGGACGCTTCGTCGCGGCGGCCGCCGCGCACGGTGCGCCCGGTCCCGGCGTCGAGCTCGTCGTGTCCTCGAGCGTCCCGGCCGGAGCCGGGCTGGCGTCGAGCGCGGCGCTGTGCACGGCGCTGGTGCTGGCGCTCGCGGCGCCGCCACCGAGCGGACAGACGCTCGCGACCGGACAGACGCTCGCGACCGTGGCCCGCGCGGTGGAGGTGGCCGCGACGGGCGTCCCGGTCGGGATCATGGACCAGTTGGCCTCGGTGTTCGGGAAGGCGGACGCCGCGCTCCTCCTCGACTGCCGAGTGAACACCGTGGAGCCGGTGCCGCTGCCGCCCGGGCTGGCGATCGGCGCCGTGCACAGCGGGCTGCCGCGCACGCTCGCGTCGAGCGCGTACGCCGAGCGCCGGGCCGGGTGCGAGGCCGCGGCCCGGCGGCTGGGGCTGTCGTCGCTGCGCGACGCGCGGCTCGACCAGGTGGCCGACGACCCGCTGGCCCGCCACGTCGTCTCCGAGAACGAGCGGGTGCTCGAGGCAGCCGCCGCGCTGCGCGCCGGCGACGCCGACCGGCTCGGCCGGCTGCTGGCGGCCAGCCAGGCGAGCCTGCGGGACGACTTCCGGGTGTCCACGCCCGAGCTCGACGCGCTCGTGGACGCGCTCCTCGAGGCCGGCGCGGTCGGCGCGCGCCTCACCGGCGCCGGCTTCGGTGGCTGCGTCGTCGCGCTGGCCCGCGTGGAGGAGGCGCCGGCGGTCCTGGCCCGGGCCGTCGCGCGCTACGAGGCCCGGACGGGGCGGCGGGCCCAGGCGTTCCCCGTCCGCGCCACGAGCGGCGCCGGGCCGGTGACCGACTACAGCTGATCGAGCAGGCGGTTCTTGCGCCCCTCGAACTCGGCCGGGGTGATGTGGCCCTCGTCGCGCAGTCGGGCGAGCTGCTCGATCTTGCTCGCGACGTCCGAGCCGGCCGACGGGGAGACCCCGCGCCGTTGCAGCGCGCGAGCCACCGCGTCGCCGAGCGCATCGGCGCCCGCCTCGGCGCCGCGGTGCGCCGCGTGCTCCATCTGGGTGTAGATCTCGTTCTGCACGTCGTCGGGATGGCGCACGTTGTCGAAGTGCGTGTCGCCCTCCTCGCCCGCCGACTCGATGTCCAGGTCGCCCGCCCCGATGATCCGCTCCCAGATGCCCTGGTGGTAGTTGATGTTCGTGATCCGGTCGAGCGGGATCTCCACGCCGTGGCGGCCGAGGACGCCGGTGCGGTACAGCACGCGCTGGTCGGTGACCACGAAGTAGGTCACCCACCAGCGCAGGAACTCCTGCGCCAGCCAGAGCGCCCAGACGAGCACGAGCACCCCGACGGGCCAGCGCAGGACGTTGCGCACGTCCGCGTTCGGGATCGCGGCCGTGCCGATGACGACCGCGAGCAGGGGCACACCGGTGACGATGTGGCGCGAGAAGTACCACCAGTGGGGCCGCAGGTCGAGGACGACGGTCTCGTCGTCGTAGACGAGATGTCGCGGGAAACCCATGCGCGGAGGCTAGGCGGGGCCCAACACCCGATCGAGGTAGGCGTTCGAGAAGCAGCCGTCCGGGTCGAGCTTGCGTCGCACCGCCTGGACCCGGTCCCACTCGGGGTAGCGGGGCGCCCACGTCGCGGCGGTCTGGAAGTGCAGCTTCCCCCAGTGCGGCCGACCGTCGAGGCCGGTCATGACGTCCTCGACGGCGTGGAAGTACTCCTCGTAGGGCACACCCCGCGCCATGTGGACCGCGACGTAGCACGTGTCGCGCCCGTAGGCGGTGCTGAGCGGGATGTCGTCCGGCGCGGTGAAGCGCACCTCGATCGGGAAGCTGACCCGCAGCCCCATCCGGTCGATGACGTCGCGGACGCCCTGCACGGCCTCGACGGCTCGCGCGCGGGGGACGCAGTACTCCATCTCCGCGAAGCGGACGAGCCGGGTCGCGATGAGGATGCGGTCGCTGCGGTCGACCCGCTCGGTCGAGCCGGCGCCGCCCGCGACGATCTGGTTCAGACGCGGCACGAGGCTCGGACGGAGCCGGCCGACGCCGACGAGCGTGCCGAAGAAGTAGTTGGGGTACAGGATCTCGGCGCGCCAGCGCTTGTAGGCGCTCTTGGACTGCGGCGCCTCGTCGGTGCGGTTGTTCTCGATCGTCGAGGCGCGGTCCGTGTGCGGCAGCCAGTAGAACTCGAAGTGCTCGTTGGTGTCGACGTAGTGGTCGAGGTCGGCGAGCACCTCGTCGACCGGGTGTGGGCGCTCGACGTGGTGGAGCGTGAACGCCGGCACGCACTGCAGCGTCACCGCGGTGACGACGCCGAGCGCGCCGAGCCCGACGCGGGCCGCATGGAAGACCTCGGGCTCCTCGTCGGCCGAGCAGCGCAGCTGCTCGCCGTCGGCGGTGATCATCTGGAGGCCCCGCACGAAGGTGGCGAGCCCGCCGAAGCTGGCGCCCGTCCCGTGGGTGGCCGTCGCGATCGCCCCGGCGAAGCTCTGGCGGTCGATGTCCCCGAGGTTCGGGAGCGCGAGACCCCGGAGCGCGAGCTCCTCGTTGAGGCGCTGGATGGTGATCCCAGCCTCGACGGTCACGAGCCGCGCCCCCTCGTCGACCGACACCACGCGGTTCAGGTCGTCCAGGGTCAGCATCCGCCCGTCGGTGCAGGCGATGTCGGTGAACGAGTGGCCGCTGCCCACGACCTTGACGGTCTGGCCCGCGGCGCGGGCCCGCGTGATCGCCTCGCGGACCTCGAGCTCGCTAGCGGGCGTCTCCACCGCGGCGGGCTCGCAGCGCTGCGTCCGTCCCCAGTTGCGCCAGTGTTCGTCGCGCATCGTCACGATCGTAGACGGGCGCCCTCGCGGCACCTCAGGCCCACCCGAGCTCGCGCAGCCGCGCGTCGCCGAGCCCGAAGTAGTGACCGACCTCGTGCAGGACGGTCGTGCGAACCATCGCCGCGAGGTCGGGCTCGTCGGTCGCGCGTTCGCTGATCGGACCCTGGAAGATGGTGATCCGGTCGGGCATCACCCCCGCGTACGCCATTGCGTCGCGACGCGTGAGCGGCACCCCCTCGTAGAGGCCGAGGAGGGTGCCGGGTCGGCCCGCCAGCTGCGCCGGCGTCGGCCAGTCGGCGACGACCACCGCGACGTTCTCGATCGCCGTGCCGAGCTCGGGCGGGATCGCGTCGAGCGCGTCGGCGACGAGCTCCTCGAAGCGCTCGGCGGTGACGTGGACCATGGTCAAACACGCGGTGACACCGCGCGCGCCAAAAGGTAACGCGTACGCGAAAAAGTCTCTTGACCGGAGTGCGCGCCCGGCGTACCTTCCACAAGCCGACGCCACGACGGCACGGGACCGAACGGTCACCGGAGCGATCCGGGGGCCGGCGCGGAAGACGGGTCGACGAGGCGACGGTCGGTGAAGGGTGTCGAGGTTCGCCTCGGGATCCGGAGTCGGGGTTTGGACCGAGTCCTCGGGCCGGTGGTGTTCCAGCCGGTTCGGGGCCCGCGAGCACGATCCCCGCGAGGGGGTACGGCGAGCAGGAGGACGAACCCGAGGAACCAGGAGGGCCCCGAGGAGTCCGGAGCGCTTCGGCGTGATGGCTACTCGGGGTCTTCCGCGTTCTGAGGTCTTCCACAGGAAGTCCACAGGGGCGCGCCGCGCCCGCCCGCGCGTGATGGTCCACCCGATTGTCACAGCCCGTCGGTACGGTCCCGGGGTGGACGCCGACGCCCTGCTCGTCGGACTCGACGAGCAGCAGCGCGCCGCGGTCGTGACCGACGCGGCGCCGTTGGCGGTGCTCGCCGGTGCGGGTGCCGGCAAGACCCGGGTGCTGACCCGGCGGATCGCGTGGCGCGCCGCGACGGGGCGCCTCGACGCCGGGCACGTCCTTGCCGTCACGTTCACCCGCCGCGCCGCGGGCGAGCTGCGGGCACGCCTCGAGCGGCTCGCCGTACGCCCCCGGGTCACGGCCGGCACGCTGCACTCCCTCTGCCTGGCGCAGCTGCGGGCCCGCGCGGCCGAGGAGGGCCGGGCCGCCCCCGTGCTCCTCGATCGCAAGGCCCGCCTGCTCATGCCCCTCGTGAGCGTCCGGGGCGCCGAGGCGCGGGTCGTCGCGTCGGAACTGGCGGGCGAGATCGAGTGGGCGAAGGCCCGGCTCGTCGCGCCCGACGGCTACGAGGCGGCCGTGACCCTCGCCGGGCGGACGCCGCCGCGCCCGGCCGCGCAGGTCGCTGCCATCTTCGCCGGCTACGAGCGGGAGAAGCGCCGTCGAGGGCTCGTCGACTTCGACGACCTGCTCGCGCAGTGCGGCGACGCGCTGGAGCACGACGACGCGTTCGCCGCGGCGCAGCGCTGGCGGTTCCGGCACCTCTTCGTCGACGAGTTCCAGGACATCAGCCCGGCGCAGCTGCGCGTGCTGCGCGGCTGGCTCGGCGACCGGGACGATCTGTGCGCTGTCGGCGACGCGGACCAGGCCATCTACGGCTTCGGCGGCGGCGACCCGACCTTTCTCCGGTCGTTCCGCACGCACTTCCCCGGTGCGACGGTCCTGTCGCTCGACCGCAACTACCGCTCGACCCCCGAGGTGGTCGCGGCCGCCGAGGCCGTGCGGCGCGACGGGTCGAGCGCGGGCACGGGGCGGGAGGCGGTCCGGCCGACGGGCGCGCGCCCGACCGTCACCGCGTACGGCAGCGACGAGGACGAGGCGAAGCAGGTCGCGGCCCGCCTTCGCGCCGCGCACCGCGCCGACGTGCCCTGGTCGGCGCTCGCGGTGCTGTACCGCACGAACGCGCAGTCCGCGGCGTTCGAGGCCGCGCTCGGCGCCGCCGCCGTCCCCTACCGCGTCCGGGGCCCCGGTGCGTTCCTCGGCCGGCCCGAGGTGCGCGCCGCGCTCGATGCGCTCACGGCGGCGGCGCGTGCCGCGCCGCGCCGCGGGTTCGAGGAGCTCCTCGTCGACCTCGATGCGATGGCGGCCGAGGCGTCGGCGGCATCCGAGCGGGGCGGGCACGTCCAAGCGCTCGCCCGCCTCGGACGGGAGTACCTCGACGCCGAGACCGGCGCCGGGACCCTCGAGGGCTTCCGCGCCTACCTGGCCGCGGCCCTGCGCGACGACGTGCCCGACGGCGGGGACGCCGTCGAGCTGCTGAGCTTCCACCGGGCGAAGGGCCTCGAGTTCCACACCGTGTTCGTCACCGGGCTCGAGCGGGGGCTCGTCCCCATCGGTTTCGCGGACACGCCGGCCGACCGCGCCGAGGAGCGCCGGCTCCTCTACGTGGCGCTCAGCCGGGCCGAGCACGCGCTGCACTGCTCCTGGGCCCGGTCGCGCACGATCGGGTCACGGGTGGCGCGGCGCAGCCCGAGCCCGTGGCTCGGCCCCATCGAGGCGGCGGCCGGGCGGGCGCCGGCGGCGACGCCCGCCCGACACGCACCGGCGGTGCGCGCCGTGCCCCGCCGCCTGGTGAACGCGACCGAGGAGGCGCTGCTCGCCGCGCTCGTCGACTGGCGTCGCCGCCTCGCACGGGCGTCGGGCGTCCCCGCGTACGTGATCTTCCCCGACACGACGCTGCACGCCGTCGCCGAGACCCGGCCCACGACGCGCGACGCGCTCCTCGCGCTGCCCGGCGTGGGGCCGGTGAAGGTGCAGCGCCACGGCCCCGCCGTCCTGGAAATGGTCCGCGCGCATCGCTGAGGGATGCGCCGATCGGCGGGCACACGCCGGTAACGTCGAGTGGCGATGCGTCGACGGTTCGGATGGCTCGTCCTGGCGCTCGTGGTCCTCGTCGTCGCCGGTGCCGTCGTCGCCGTGGTCACGCAGCGCCCCGGCATCAGCGACGCGCGCGACCGCGTGGACCGCGCCTGGACGCCGCTGCAGGCCCCGCTCGACGCGCGCTACCGGGCGCTCACCGGCGTCCAAGCCGCGCTCGACGCCGGCGGGCAGTCGAGCCGCACGGTGACGCTGGACCTCACGACGGCGCTGCGCCAGTGGCAACGGGTCGCGCACGCCGACGACCCGGCGGCCCAGGTGCCGATCGCCAACGACCTCGAGGGCCTCGTCGCGCGCGTGAAGGTCAACCTCGTGGCGTCGCCCCGGCTGCAGTCGATCCAGCCGCTGCAGGCCGCGCTGAGCACCTTCAACCAGGCGGTGGTCAACCCGCCGGCCGTCCAGTCGTTCAACGCCGCGGTCGACGCCTACCAGCGCGCCCGCACGGGCACGATCAAGCGGCTGGTGGCGGACAGTTTCGGGTTCGGGGCGCGCCCGGAGCTGGAGCTCGCGGGCGCCTGATTCCCCGGCTGGAGACGCCGTCATCCACGCCCGTCACGCGTGGGGCTCAGCGGGCCGCGCCGATCACCCCTTCGTTCGCGCGCTCGATGCGCGCCACCTCGCCGACCGGCGCGACGCGCCGGAACTGGCGCACCGCGGCGTCCCAGTCGGCGAGCAGACCCTCGGCGATCGACGAGGCGGTGAGCTCACGGTGGCGCGCGACGAGGTCGCGCAGGCGCTGCCCGCGCTCGTCGTCGACGCGTCCGGCTTCGACGAGCTGGGCGTTCAGGCGCCCGGCGAGGAGGTGTGACGGGTCGTAGATGAACGCCTCGCCGCCGGTCATGCCGGCGCCGATGTTGTAGCCGAACGAGCCGAGGATGACGACGCTGCCGCCCGTCATGTACTCGCAGGCGTGGTCGCCGACGCCCTCGACGACGGCGGTCGCGCCGCTGTTGCGCACACAGAACCGCTCCCCCACCCGCCCGGCGGCGAAGAGCCGCCCGCCCGTCGCACCGTAGAGCACGGTGTTGCCCGCGAGCACCGGCTCGCCGGCGTCGTCGGGCGGTGGTCGCAGCACGACCTGACCGCCGCCCATCCCCTTCGCGACGTAGTCCTGTGCCTCCCCGACGAGCTCGAGGGTCACCCCGGCCGCGAGAAACGCGCCGAAGCTCTGCCCGGCGGCGCCGGTGAACCGGGCGTGCACGGTGCCCGGCGGCAGCGCCTGCCCGAACTCGAGGCCGATCGCGCCGCCCAGCGACGCGCCGACCGTCCGGTCGGCGTTCGTGATCTCGTACTCGAGCGTGGCGTCGCCGCCCGACCACACGGGCTCGAACGCGTCGGCCAACAGCCGCGCGTCGAGCTCCGAGCGGGGCCGCTGGACCGGCAGGTGGGCCACGAAGCGACGGGGCGCCGCGTCGTCGTCGGGCGGGACGAGCAGCGGCGCGAGGTCGATGGCGTCGGCACGAGGGTCGCCGACCGGGCGCTGACGCAGGCACTCGACGCGCCCGATGGCGTCGTCGAGGCGGCGCAGCCCGAGCGCCGCGAGGTGCCGGCGGACCTCCTCGGCCACGAAGAGCATGTAGCTGGCGACGCCGTCGGGCGTGCCGGCGAACTTGGCGCGCAGCCCCGGCCGCTGGGTCGCGATTCCGGTCGGGCACGTGTCGCGGTGGCAGGCGCGCACCATGATGCAGCCCTCGGCGAGCATCGCGACCGTCCCGAACGAGTACTCGTCGGCGCCGAGCAGCGCGGCGATGATCACGTCGCGGCCCGTGTGGAACCCGCCGTCCACCCGCACGCGCACACGGTCCCGGAGGCTGTTCTCGATGAGGCGCCGCCGTGTCTCGGCGAGTCCCAGCTCCCACGGCAGCCCGGCGTTCTTGATCGACGACAGCGGCGACGCGCCGGTCCCGCCGTTGCACCCCGAGATGTGGACCACCTCCGCGAGGGCCTTCACGACGCCGGCGGCGATCGTGCCGACGTTGTTCTCGGCGACGAGCTTCACCGAGACGTCCGCGTTCGGGTTCACCTGCTTCAGGTCGTAGATGAGCTGCGCGAGGTCCTCGATCGAGTAGATGTCGTGGTGCGGCGGCGGCGAGATGAGCCCGACGCCGGGCTGGGTGAAGCGCAGCCGGGCGATCTCGGCGGTCACCTTGTGGCCGGGCAGCTGGCCGCCTTCGCCGGGCTTCGAGCCCTGGGCGATCTTGATGTTCAGCTCGTCCGCGAACGCGCAGTACTCCGGTGTCACGCCGAAGCGGCCGGACGCGATCTGCTTGATGCGCGAGTTGCGGTCCCGCGCGCTCCCGCGGGTGCGGTACCGGGCCGGGTCCTCGCCGCCCTCGCCGCAGTTGCTCTTGCCGCCGAGCATGTTCATCGCGATCGCGAGCGTCTCGTGGGCCTCGGCCGACAGGGCACCGTGCGACATGGCGCCGGTGGAGAACCGGCGGGTGATGCCCTCGGCCGGCTCGACCTCGCTGAGCGGCAGCGGCGGGCCGGCCGGGACGAGCTCGAGGAGGTCGTGCAGCTCGGTCACGGGTCGGCTCTCGACGAGCTCCCGGTACCGGTCGTAGAGGTCGTGGCGGCCTTCCTTCACCGCGCGGTTCAGCAGGTGGGCGGCCTGGCGGTCGACGGGCGTCGCGTCGGGCACGAGGTCGGGCAGCGGCAGTTGGCCGCTGTCGTCGCGCATCTCCGGGTCGAGCACGATGACCCGGCCCTGGTCCTCGGTGGGCGCCGCCGGCATGTTCGCGAACCGGCCATCGGCCGCCGGCTTGGCCGACTGCCGCGCGGGCGCCTCGTCCTCCTCGTCCGTCGCGTCGACGACGAGGCCGATCGACGCGTGCAGCGCCTTGATGACCGGGTCCGGGTTGTTGGCGTGGTACTCGCCGCCGCGCTTGCGGAAGCGGACGAAGCCGGGCTGCTCGAGCGTGGGCCGGTCGGCCTCGAACGCCGCGGCGTGGCGAGCAAGCACGTCGGCGCCGAGCACCGCGAAGCCGATCCCGTCGACGGTCGACATCGTGTGCGCCAGGCACGTCTCGGTCACCTCGCGGGCGATCCCGACGGCCTCGAAGATCTGCGCGCCGCGGTAGCCGTCGACGGTCGAGATGCCCATCTTCGACATGATCTTGAGGACGCCGTCCTCGACCGCCGCCTGGTAGCGCGACTGCGCCGCGTCGGCGGTGAGCTCCCCGAGCCGGTCATCGTCGGCCATCGCCGCGACCGTCTCGAGCGCGAGGCGGGGACAGACCGCGTCGGCGCCGTAGCTGAGCAGGCACGCCACCGCGTGGGTGTCGCGGGCGTCGCCCGTGTCGACGACGATCGAGCACGCCTGGCGGAGCCGCTCGTCGACGAGACGCCGGTCGAGCGCGCCAAGCGCGAGCAGCGACGGGATCGGCGCCCGCTCCTCGCTGAGCCCGTGGTCGGAGACGACGACGATGCCCGCGCCGCCCCGCACCGATTCCACGCCGGCGGCGACGAGCGCCTCGATCCCGGCGGCGAGGCCCTCGGTCCCGCCGAGGACGGGGAAGGTGGCGTCGAGGCGGGTCGCGGGGAACACGGCGCGGGTCGGGTCGAGCAGCGACGCCACCGCGTCGGGATAGAGGAAGAACGTCGGAAGCTCGATGAGCCGCGCCGCCTCGGGGATCTCGGACAGGAGCGCGACGCGGGGACCCAGGCAGGTGCGCGTCGACATGACGAGGCGCTCGCGCAGGTGGTCGATGGGCGGGTTGCTCACCTGCGCGAACCGTTGCTTCAAGAAGTTGAACATCGGGCGGGCGCGCGTCGCGACGGCCGCGAACGGGGTGTCGTCGCCCATCGAGAAGGTGGGCTCCTTGGCGTCGGTCGCCAGCGGCTGGAGGATCATCGTCACCTCCTCGCCGGTGCAGCCGTGCGCGATCTGGTGGCGGGTCAGCTCGCCGCGCTCGGGTGGCATCTGGATCGGCGTGCCCGAGGACGCGGGGACGAGGCCGTCGCGGTTCCACTCGCCGTAGGGCTGGCGGGCCGCGAGGTGGCGCTTGATCGCCGCGTCGTCCTGCCACGGTGTCGGGTCGTCGGGGTCGAACCACCGCATCTCGCCGGGGCCGAGCCGGCCACGGCGGACCGAGCCGTGGCCGCGCAGCGAGACCGCGCCGGCCTCGGAGCAGCAGACGACGACACCGTCGTCGGCCTGCTGCCAACGCAGCGGGCGGAGCCCGTTGCGGTCGAGCGCCGCGCCGACCCCGTGCCCGTCGGTGAGGATGAGGCCCGCCGGGCCGTCCCACGGCTCGGTGAGGCATGCGTGATAGCGGAAGTACTCGCGGACGTCCGGCGCGAGCTCGCGGCTCGCCTCCCACGCCTCAGGAACGAGCATCGACACGGCGTGGCGCAGGCCGCGCCCGCCGCGAATAAGCAGCTCGAGCGTCTCGTCGAGCTTCGCCGAGTCGGACCCATAGACATCGAGCACCGGGCGCAGCGCGTCCTCGGGGCCCAGCCCCGCCGCCTCGGAGCCGAGCACGCCACGGGCGAGCATGTGGTGCTCGTTGCCCTGCAACGTGTTGATCTCGCCGTTGTGGCACACCAGCCGGAACGGCTGGGCGCGCTCCCAGGCCGGCGTGGTGTTCGTCGAGAACCG
>DATDGU010000336.1:0-1716 GCA_036521915.1 Acidimicrobiia bacterium
CGTCCCCATCTACGGGATGATCCGCGTCCCGGCGGCGTGGCGGGGGCGCCACCTCCGCGACGCGCTCGCCACCGCGATAGACGTGTGCCCGACACTCGCCATCCTCGGCGACGCCGATCCCTACACGCCGCTCGAGGACATCGAGGCGCTGCGTCACGCGTGGCGCGAGCGCCCCGACTGTCGCATCGTCGTGTACGCCAACGCCGAGCACGGGTTCGTCCACGCCCCCGACCGGCCGGTCCACCGCGCCGACGACGCCGCCGACGCCTGGGACCGCGCCCTCGCCTTCCTCGCCGCCGGCTGACCCGGCGCCCGTCAGAGGGTGGCCCGGTCCTCCAGGGCCTGACGGTCGAGGATCCGGTAGCGGTTGCGGCCCTCGAGGCTGAGCCAGCCGAGGCGCAGGAACAGCGACAGCGCCTTGTTGACCCGCTCGCGGGACGCCCCGACCATCGCGGCGAGCTCCTCTTGGGTGACCGGGAGCGAGAAGCGCTCGCGGTCGCCGGCCAGCTCGAGGACCCGCTTGGCGGTGCGGGCGGGCACGTCGAGGAACACCGCGTCGGCGAGCGCCTCGTTCGTCTCGCGCAGCCGCCCGGCGAGCAGCCGCACGATCACCCACAGCACCTCGGGCTGGGCGCGCAGCACGGCCCGCACCGGCTCGTAGCCGAGCGCGACGACGTCGGAGTCGGTGAGGGCGCGCGCGTCGGCCGAGCGTGGCGCGTCGTCGAAGAGCGGCATCTCCCCGACGAGGCTGCCGCCCTCGAGGACGGCGACGACGGACTCGCGCCCGTCACCCGAGGGCTGCGCGACCGCGATGCGGCCGCGATCGACGACGAACAGCTCCGTCGCGGGATCGCCGTGGCGGAACAGGACCTGGTTGCGCGCGTAGTGGCGCAGCTCGGCCTGCTCGGCCAGCGTCGCGAGCGCGGCGGCGGGCAGCGTCGCGAACAGCTCGGTCGTCTCCAGCAGGCGTCGAATGGGCACGGGACCTCCTGGCGCGCCCGAGCGTATTCGACACCATGCCGGGCCGGCCGGGGCCCTCTGATATCCTGGCCTCCGCTCTCTTCCGCACCCTGGTGCTTCCCGCGAGGAACCTGCATGTCGTTCGCCGTCGGTGACAAGGTCGTCTATCCCCATCACGGCGCGGCGATCATCGAAGGCAAGGAGAAGCGGGTCTTCGACGGGCACAAGACCGACTACTTCGTGCTGCGCATCACCTACGGGGACCTGAAGGTCTCGATCCCCGTCGAGAAGGCCGACGAGATCGGCCTGCGAGACGTGATCAACGACGAGGAGGTCGAGGAGGTCTTCGCCGTCCTTCGCAAGAAGGAGGCGCGGATGCCCACCAACTGGTCGCGGCGCTTCAAGAACCACGTCGAGAAGCTGAAGAGCGGCGACATCTACCAGGTCGCCGAGGTCGTGCGGAACCTGTCCCTCCGCGAGGCCGACAAGGGCCTCTCGGCGGGCGAGAAGCGCATGCTGGCCCGGGCCCGCCAGATCCTCGTGTCCGAGCTCACCTTCGCCCTGAACGTCGACGAGGAGACCGCCGAGTCCCGCCTCGACGACGTTCTGGCCGGCAAGGAGGTGCCGGTGACCCGCCGGCGCCGGTCTGCCCCGAGCACCAACGGCAAGAAGGCGGCGACCCGCAAGGCCCCCGCCCGCAAGGCGGCCGCCGCGCGCAGCGCCACGCCCAAGAAGGCCGCCGCGCGCCGCAAGTAG
>DATDGU010000337.1:0-1947 GCA_036521915.1 Acidimicrobiia bacterium
GAAGCCACCGTGGCGGCCATCCTCCAATCCGACAACCACCGCTCCGCCGAGGCCCCAGAACTGCGCGAGGCGCAGCGTCAGACCGCTGCGGCCCGCAAGAAGATCAGCCAGTACCTGGAGGCCCTCGAGGCAGGTCTGGACCCGAAGCTCGTCACGGAGCGCACGCGTGCCGCACAGGTCGAGCTGGCCACTGCGCAGGCCATCATCGACAGGTACGAGTCGAGCGGTCGATCGCTCCTGAGCGGGGACGCAGTGCACCGACTGCTCGTAGGGGTCGGCGGTCTCACCGCGCTCCTGGCCGAAGCGGACACCAACGAACGCCAGCGGGTGTACCGCGCCGCGGGTGTCCATCTTTGCTGGGTCTTCCGGAGTTAGCGGGGTGGTGTGCCCTGACCAGGAGGCCGTCAGGGTTCAGCGAGGATCCACCGCGTAAGCACAGAGGCGCTTCAGTCTCAATGTGTGAAAAAGAAGATCCTCCACGCCTCTGTGTACGTCGATCCTATAGAGATCGTCGCCCACCTCGTCGGCTTCAAAGACGTACGCGTCCTGTCCTACGCGCGCCGTGGTCCGGCGGGCGAGATCACCATCGAACAGGCCGATCCGGAGCTGTGGTGTCCGAGCTGTGGGGGCCGAGCTTGGGTGAAGGACCGTCCCGTCGTCTCCTATGTCGACCTGCCCTTCGCCGGCGTGCCGATCACGCTGCGCTGGAAGAAGCATCGCCTCATGTGCCCCGACACCGTGTGCCCGAAGCGCTCCTTCACCCTCGGCGACCACCGGATCGCTGCGGTCGGTTGCCGGCTCAGCACCCGGGCGGCCAAGTGGGTGGCCAAACAGATCGCCGGTGGCCAGACCGTCGCGCATCTCGCCCGTGAGCTCGCCTGCGGCTGGGACGCCATCAATGTGGCGGTGCGCATCTATGGCGCCGCCTGGTTGGCGGCCGATACCAAACGGCTGAAGGAGACCACGGCCATCGGCCTCGACGAGTCTCTCTTCGTGCGGGCCGGTCCCTACAAGCACAAGATCTGGTCGACCACGGTGTGCGACGTGGTGAACCATGCCCTCATCGACGTGCTCCCGACCAGGGACTTCACCGAGGTGGCCCGCTGGCTGCGCGCCCAGCCTCACCATGTGCGCGAGCGGCTCGATTACGGGTGCTTGGACATGTCCAAGACCTACGCGGCGGTGTTCCGGGTCGTGACCCCCAAGGCCACGCGCGTCATCGACCGCTTCCACGTCATGCGCCACGCCATCTTGGCCGTCGACCAGGTGCGGCGGCGCATCCAACAACAGCGCACCGGCCACCGCGGCCGAGCGGGCGACCCGCTCTATCGGGCCCGCAAGCTCTTGGTGATCGGAGCGACCGCCAGTGACCCCGAGCTCCAAGAGCGCCTCGAAGGCCTGCTCGCTCTCGGGGATCCTGACGGCGAGGTGGCCTTCGCCTACTCGATGAAGGAGGCCGTGGCCCGCTTCTACGAGACCGCTGACCCTGAGGCTGCCGCCGATCTGCTGCGCGACATAATCGACATCGGCTCCAAACGCTCGGTTCCCTTCGAGGTGCGGCGCCTGGCTCGCACGCTGCGCAACTGGTTCGAGTCCATCGTCGCCTGGCACCGGGCCAGGGTCTCGAACGGTCCCACCGAGGGGATGAACAACCTCTTGAAACGCGTGAAGCGCGTCGCCTTCGGCTTCACCAACTTCGACAACTTCCGGATCCGGGCCCTGCTCTATGCGGGCAAGCCGAACGTCAGGGTCCTGGACTCGATCGTCGTCACGTGAGCTGGCTCACCCCGCAGAAACCGGAAGAGCCTCTATGACCGCATCGGTCCGCGCGCTCGCTTGTTCATAGAGCTCGAAAACGGACGCGAGCGTCTCATCCTCCGTTAACGCAAACGTTGCCAGGTAGTCCTCATCGGTGGCGTCGACAGGCGGAAGACCTTCACTGCGATC
>DATDGU010000338.1:0-11831 GCA_036521915.1 Acidimicrobiia bacterium
CGAGTGGGACTACGGCGACTACGAGGGCCTGACCACGTCCCAGATCCGCGCGCAGGTGCCGGGCTGGACGATCTGGCGGGGACCCGTGCCCGGCGGGGAGACGGCGGCGCAGGTCGCGGCGCGGGCCCGGCGCGTCATCGACGAATGTGTGGCCGCGCCCGGCGATTCGCTCCTGTTCGCGCACGGCCACATTCTGCGGGTCCTTAGCGCCGTGTACCTCGGGTTCCGCCCCGAGCACGGCGCCCAGTTCGCGCTCGGCCCGGCCACGATCAACGTGCTCGGCCACGAGCACGAGTACTCGACGCTGCGGCGCTGGAACGCCTAGGTCAGCGGCTGAACACCTCCCACCAGCGGCGGTGCCGCGGCGCCGCGGGAGTCTCGCGGTCGTCGAGCGTCTCCGACGCCAGCTTGTAGGCCTCCTCGATGAGGGGCGCGCCGCCCGAGAAGTCGATGAACTCGCGGTCGTCGTTCGGGGCGGGGAAGACGACCAGCTCGATGTCGGGCGGCACCCACGCCAGCTCGAGCGCGAAGCGCTGGTCCCGCGAGATCGCGAACGAGCGGATCGCCACGTCCAGGGGTGAGCGGATGGGGCGCTCCCCGATCGCGTCGGACGCGTCGAGCACGTAGATCCGCTCGGTCGGCCCGGCGAGCGCGTGCGAGATCGGGACGAGGTTGACCACCGCGCCGTCGACGAGGCGGTGCCCGTAGAGCTCGACGGGCGGGAAGATCCCCGGGATCGCCGCGCTCGCGAGCAGCGGCGGCATCGTCGGGCCGGCCACGACGAGGATCTCGTCGCCGGTGTCGAGGTCCGTGGTCACCACCCGGAGCGGCACCGCCAGGTCGGCGAAGTCGCTCGCCGCGCCGGCCAGGTCGACCACGGCCGCGAGGCCGGTGTTGGCGGAGAGATGGTCGTCGCGGCGCAGCACGTTCCACGCCCGCTTCAGCACGCCGCCCGGAAAGATCTGCTCGCCCCGCAGCCCGACCCAGACCGACGCCAGGCGGTCCACCTTCTCGAGGGTCGGCGACGTCGCGATCGCCGCCCCGTTCAACGCCCCCGCCGACGTGCCGATCACGACGTCGGGTGTGATGCCGCGCTCGAGCAGCGCGCGCAGCATCCCGACCTGGGCGATGCCCCGGTTGCCGCCGCCCGAGAGCACGAAGGCCGTGACCGGGGCCTCCCGGCGCGCTCGAGTTGGTGGCACCCCGCCTCCTCTCTCCTGTCATCGTCGCGCGGCCCGGGTGCCGAACCGACGGTTTCAGGCGCCGAGGAGACCCGCTGATAGGGTCCGCGACCGGTGCCATCCCGGGCGATCGAGAGGGCCGGTTCGCAGTGACCGAGTTCTACCGCCAGTACCTCGCCGTCGCGGTGCTGATTGGCGCGGCGGGACTCATGTTCGGGGCGATGCTCGGGCTCGGCCGGCTGTTGCGCCCGGTGCGACCCCAGCCCGAGAAGTACGTCAGCTACGAGGCGGGCTCGGACCCGATCAGCGGCTTCGGGCAGTCGAACATCCGCTACTACGTCTACGCGCTGCTCTTCGTCATGTTCGACGTCGAGGCCGTGTTCATCTTCCCGTGGGCCGTCAACCTGAAGACGCTCGACGTGTTCGGACTCGTCGAGATGACCGTGTTCATCCTCGTGCTCACCCTCGGGCTCGTGTACGCGTGGCGCAAGGGAGTCCTGCGGTGGGCCTGATCGACCAGGGCCATCTCCCCAAGCCACTCACCTGGTTGTTGAACTACAGCCGCAAGTACTCCCTCTGGATGTTCCAGTGGGGGCTCGCGTGCTGCGCCATCGAGATGGGGGCGGCGCTCGCCAGCCCCCGCTACGACATGATGCGCCTCGGTGTGATCCCGTTCCCGGCCAGCCCCCGCCAGGCCGACCTCGTCGTCATCTCCGGGACCGTGACCGACAAGATGGCGCCCGCCATCAAGCGCCTCTACGAGCAGATGCCGGACCCGAAGTACGTGATCTCGATGGGGTCGTGCGCGAACTGCGGCGGGCCTTACTGGGACTCGTACTCGGTGACGAAGGGCGTCGACCAGATCATCCCGGTGGACGTGTACGTCCCCGGCTGCCCGCCGCGGCCCGAGGCGCTGCTCCAGGGGATCGTGCTCCTCCAGGCGCGGATCCAGCAGGAGGGCATCGGCAACGACGAGCTGCAGAAGCGCTGGCGCGGGGAGCCGATCGTCGTTGGCTGACGAGCCCGCCGCACAGCCGGTCGACGAGCCGACGGACGAGCCCGCCGGCGCGCCGAGCCCGGACCACGACGCGATGCTCGCGACCCTCCGCGACCGCCTCGGCGCCGACGCCGTCGTCGAGCACGCCGCGGTGTTCGGCGATCTCGTCGTGCGCGTCGTGCCCGAGCGGTGGCTCGACGCGGCGGGCGTCGCCGCGGCCGAGCTGGACTGCGACTACCTCTCCTTCATCGCCGGGCTCGACTGGGAGCCGGCGCCGCGCGAGGGCGACGAGGCCGGCGGCGACACGTCCTCTCCGGTGCAGCCGACCGAGCGGACCTACGGCGCGGCCGGCTCGAACGGCCGCTTCCAGGTGTTCGCCCACGTGCAGTCCACGCAACGGCCCCGCGGGCTCACGCTGAAGACCGACGTCGACGAGCACGCGCCGCGGATCGCGTCGTGGGTCAGCGTGTACCCCGGCGCCGACTGGCACGAGCGCGAGTGCTGGGAGATGTTCGGCATCGGCTTCGACGGCCACCCGTCGCTGCGCCACCTCTACCTGCCGTCCGAGTTCGAGGGCCATCCCCTCCGGAAGGACTTCCCGCTCCTGGCGCGCGTCGTGAAGCCGTGGCCGGGTCTCGTCGACGTCGAGGCGATGCCGGGCGACGGTGACGAGACCCCGGCGGTCGAAGCCGCCGCGGGTGACGACGCGGGAGGGGAGGCGACGTGAGCACGACCGACACGCCGCCCGTCTCCGGCTTCGAGGTGTCGCGCTCGTCGCTGCGCCACCTCGCCGACGCGCAGGTCGGCGTCGAGCTCGACACCGGCGACATGATCCTGAACCTCGGTCCCCAGCACCCGGCGACGCACGGGACACTGCGTATCGTCGTGCGCCTCGACGGCGAGCGGGTCGTGAGCGCCGACCCCATCATCGGCTACATGCACCGCGGCTACGAGAAGCTCACCGAGTTCCGCACCTACCCGCAGATCACGACGCTCATCAATCGGATCGACTGGCTGTCGAGCTTCGCGAACGAGGTGCCGTTCATGACGGCCGCCGAGGAGCTCATGGGGATCGAGGCGCCGCCGCGGGCGGTCTACATCCGCACCGTGCTCACTGAGCTCTCGCGCATCGCGACGTTCCTGCTGTTCCTCGGCGAGATGGGCCTGCAGGTCGGCGCGCTCACGCCGGCGTTCTACGGCTTCCGTGACCGCGAGTACGTCCTCAACCTCATCGAGGCCGCGACCGGCGGTCGCTTCCACCCCAACTTCAACCGCATCGGGGGGCTGAAGGACGACCTGCCGTGGGGCTGGATCGCGGAGTGCCGCTCGACCATGAAGGTGGTGCTCGACTCCTGCGACGACTTCGAGGACCTCGTGCTCGGCAACGAGATCTTCGAGGCCCGCACCCGCGGGATCGGGATCATCCCCTCCGGCGTCGGCGCGGGCTACGGCGTCTCCGGCTCGAACCTGCGCGCGTCGGGCAGGGACTGGGACCTGCGCCGGGACCGGCCCTACCTCGCGTACCCCGACCTCGACTTCCAGGTGTGGACCCACCCCGACGGTGACTCCTACGCCCGCTACTGGGTGCGGCTCCAGGAGACGCGCGAGGCGGCCCGCATCGTGCTGCAGTGCCTCGCGCAGATCCCGAGCGGGCCGGTGATGGCGAAGGTGCCGCGCATCATCAAGGTGCCCGAGGGTGAGGTCTGGGTCGAGACCGAGAACCCGCTCGGCCAGATGGGCTACTACGTCGTGTCGAAGGGCGCGACCGGGCCGTTCCGCGTGAAGATCCGCTCGGCGTCGTTCAGCAACGTGTCGATCCTGCCGTGGCTGCTGCGCGGCGTCTACGTGCCGGACGTGATCACGATCCTCGCGTCGCTGTACTTCATCCTCGGGGACATCGACCGATGAGCCTGCCGGTCCTCGCGCTGAACGTCGGCTGGGGCACGACCCTGGCGATCAAGACGATCGTGATCCTCGCCGTCATCCCGCTCGGCGCGCTGATCCTCGGCTACGTCTTCTTGCTGAAGATGATGAGCCACATGCAGAGCCGCCTCGGGCCGATGGACCCGGGCGGCTTCCACGGCTGGTACCAGCTCGTGGGCGACGGCCTGAAGTTCCTCCAGAAGGAGGACATCATGCCGGCGCAGTCCGACCGCCGCGTCTTCGCCTTAGCGCCCGCCGTCGTCGTGATGTCGACGTTCCTCGTGTTCCTCGTCATCCCGATGGGGCCCGACCTCGTGGTGAAGAACCTCGACGTCGGTGTGTTCTACGCGCTCGCCGTGTCGAGCCTCTCGGTCGTCGGTGTGCTCATGGCCGGTTGGGCGAGCGCCAACAAGTACGCGCTGCTCGGGGCGCTGCGCGCCGCCGCGCAGCTCATCGCCTACGAGCTGCCGCTGCTGCTCGCCGTCGTCGGTGTCGTCATCCAGGCCCAGACCATGAGCCTCCAGGGCATCGTGTACGCCCAGCAGCGCGGCGCGATCTTCGGGTGGAGCACACTCGGCCAGCCGTTCATCCTCACCCAGTTCGTCGGGTTCGCGCTGTTCCTCGTCGCCGCCCAGGCCGAACTCACCCAGACCCCCTTCGACATGCCCGTCGCCGAGAGCGAGCTCGTCGCCGGCTACATGGTCGAGTACACGGGCTTTCGCTTCCTCTTCTTCTTCATCGGGGAGTTCGGCACCGCGTTCGCGTTCTCGGCGATCGCCGCGACCCTCTTCCTCGGCGGCTGGGCCATTCCGGGTCTCACCGGCACCTGGGCGAACATCCTCGGGCCCGTGGTCCTCTTCACCAAGCTGATGGTGGTCGCCTTCTTCATGTTCTGGGTCCGCTTCACCTACCCGCGCCTGCGAGAGGACCAGCTGCAAGCCGTCGCCTGGAAGTTCCTCATCCCGATCGGGCTCGCCAACCTCCTGCTCACCGGACTGTTCAAGGTGGCCTTCTGATGCCTCCCAAGCTGCCCAAGCCGAAGATGCCGGGGCTCGTCGTGGGCCTCGGCGTGACGCTGAAGACGATGCTGCGCCCCGCCGTCACCGTGCAGTACCCGCACGAGAAGGAGGCGCCGGCAACGCGCGCCCGGGGCGTCATCGCCCTGAAGGAGGAGAACTGCACCGTCTGCATGCTGTGCGCCCGCCAGTGCCCCGACTGGTGCATCTACATCGAGGGCCACAAAGAGCAGCGCCCCCCGCGGCGTGAGGGCGGCCGGCCGCGCTCGGTGAGCGTGCTCGACCGCTTCGACATCGACTACGCGCTGTGCATGTACTGCGGGATCTGCGTCGAGGTCTGCCCGTTCGACGCGCTGTTCTGGACCCCCGAGTTCGAGTACTCCGAGTTCCAGATCTCGCGGCTGCTCCACGACAAGGTGAAGCTCGGCGAGTGGATGGAGACGGTCCCTGAGCCCGAGCCGCTCGAGACGGGCGCGGAAGTGAAGGGGAAGCGCTAGGCCCGTGTGGGAGCAGCAGGTCGCCTTCGGGTTCCTTGCCGCGGCGATGACCGCCGCGGCGTTCGGCGTCGTGCGGTCCCGCAACATCGTGCACGCCGCGCTGTTCCTCGTCGTCGTGCTCGCCGGCGCGGCCGCCCTCTACATCCTGCTGGCCGCCGAGTTCGTCGCCTGGGTCCAGGTGCTCATCTACATCGGGGCCGTGGTCGTGCTGTTCCTCTTCGGGATCATGCTCACCCGCGCCCCGATGGGCGAGGACACGCGCCTCGACAACGACCAGCGCTGGGGTGCGGTCGTCGTCGGGCTCTTCGTGCTCGGCGTCCTCATCGCGCTCCTCGTCGACGCGTTCGGGGGCAAGTCGATCCACTTCACCAACTCGCTCGTGGCCCTCGGCCGCACCAGCCACGTCGGCCAGGACATCTTCCGGGTCTTCGTGATCCCCTTCGAGGTCGTCTCGATGCTGCTGCTCGCCGCGCTCGTCGGTGCCGTCGTCCTCGCCCGGAAGGACTGACGTGCAGCTGAACGAGTTCCTCATCCTGAGCGCCGTGCTGTTCTGCACCGGGATCTACGGCGTCCTCGCCCGACGCAACGGCGTGCTCGTCCTCATGAGCATCGAGTTGATGCTGAACGCCGTGAACATCAACCTCGTGGCGTTCGCCGCGTTCACGAAGAACGTCGCGGGCCAGGTGTTCGCCCTGTTCATCATCACGATCGCCGCCGCCGAGGTTGGTGTGGGGCTGGCCATCGTGCTGCTCATCTACCGGAACGTGCGCAGCCCCAATCTCGACGAAGTCGACCAGCTGAAGGGCTGACCCGTGCTCGAGAACGTCTGGATCCTCCCGGCGCTGCCCGCGGTCGCGTTCGTCGTCATCCTCTTCTTCGGCAAGCGCTCGCCGGGGAAGGGCGCCGCATTCGGGATCACCGCCGTCGGCGCGTCGTTCGTCGGGGCGATCGTCGCCGTCGTGCAGTGGGTGCACCGGGTCGACCACGCCGGCGGGTCGAGCCAGAGCCTCGGCAAGTTCGCCCAGACCTTCCTCACGACCGCCACGAGCGGGTCACACGCCGTCCTCCCCGTGACGGAGTCGGTCACGTGGTGGCAGAACGGCTCGCTGAAGTTCAGCGCGGGCACCTACGTCGACGGGCTCACCGTGATGATGCTCGTCGTCGTCACGCTGATCTCCCTGCTCGTGCAGGTGTACTCGATCGCGTACATGCGGGGGGATCGCCGCTACACCTGGTACTACGCGGCGCTGTCGCTCTTCACGGCGTCGATGCTCACCCTCGTCGTCGCGGACAACATGCTCTTGCTGCTCGTCGGCTGGGAGCTCGTCGGCCTCTGCTCGTTCATGCTCATCGGCCACTGGTGGGAGGAGCCGGCGAACAGCCGCGCCGCTATCAAGGCGTTCCTCACGACGCGCACCGGCGACATCGGCCTGATGATCGGCGTGATCATCCTCTTCTTCACCGTCGGCTCGTTCGGGATCGGCGCGACGAACCTGTACGCGACGAGTGTGCACGCCCGCCACGACCTACTGCTCGCCGCGGCGATCTGCCTCATGATCGGCATCATCGGCAAGAGCGGCCAGTTCCCGCTCCACACCTGGCTGCCCGACGCCATGGCCGGCCCGACACCCGTGTCGGCGCTCATCCACGCGGCGACGATGGTCGTCGCCGGCGTCTACCTCGGCGCCCGGGTATACCCCGTGTTCTTCAACGGCTTCTCGATCGGCCACGGCGGCGTCAACTTCATGGCGCTGATCGGCGGGACCACGATCATCATCGGGGCGGCCCTCGCGTTCGTGCAGACCGACATCAAGAAGGTCCTCGCGTATTCGACGATCAGCCAGCTCGGCTACATGGTGATGGCCCTCGGGGTCGGCGCCTGGACCGCCGCCGTGTTCCACCTCTTCACGCACGCCTTCTTCAAGGCGCTGCTCTTCCTCGGTGCCGGCTCGGTGAGCCACGCCGCGGGGCACACCTTCGACATGCGTGAGATGGGTGGGCTGCGCAAGAAGATGCCGATCACGTTCTGGACCTTCATCATCGGGTCGCTGGCGCTCGCCGGTATCTTCCCCCTCGCCGGCTTCTGGTCGAAGGACGAGATCCTCGTGAACGCCGGGAAGAACGGCTACAGCGCGTTCCTCGTCATCGGACTCGTCGGCGCGTTTCTCACCGCGGCGTACATGACCCGGGTCGTGTGGCTCACCTTCTTCGGCGAGTACCGCGGTCACGAGCATCCCCACGAGTCGGAGCGGCTCATCACCGGCCCGCTCATCGTCCTCGGTGTCCTTTCGGTGGTCGCCGGGTTCGCCAACGCCGCGCCGCTCGGGATCGAGAAGTTCAAGGAATGGGTCCAGCCGACCTTCGCCTTCCCGAACGTGCACAACGCGGCGTTCGACTACCCGAAGGCCGTCCTCTCGGTCGGTCTCGCCGTCGTCGCCATCGGGATCGCCGCCTACTACTACGTGAACCGCGACGAGATGTCGTTCTTCAAGGGGCTGACCGAGCGCAGCCCGGTGGCACATGCGGGCTACACGTTCCTCGTCAACAAGTACTACCTCGACGACCTGTACGAGAACGTCATCGTCGCGTTCATCTCCGGTTCGCTCGCGCGTGCCTCGTACTGGGTGAACCAGCACATCATCGACGGCGTCGTCAACGGGATCGGGCGCGGCGCGACGGTCACCGCCAACTACACGTACGCCTACCTCGACCAGCGCGTCGTCGACGGCGCGGTCAACGAGATCGCCCATGAGACCGGCGCGGCGGGCGGCGAACTACGCCGCGTCCAGTCCGGGAGCGTCCAGCGCTACGCGCTGCTGCTGTTCGGCGGGGTGGCCGTGCTGAGCCTCGCCCTGCTGCTCACCAACACCATCTGAAACGAGGTACGGACTCGCCATGCATTGGTTCGACGAATGGGCCCTGACCCTGGCGGTCTTCGTCCCGTTGGCGGGACTCGCCGCGGTGCTGGCCATCCCGCGCGCGCAGGAGCAGGCGATCAAGATCACGGCGCTCCTGACGACGCTCGTCACGGCTGGCGCCGGGATCGGGATCCTCATCGACTTCAACTACAGCCACGCCGGGCGGCTGCAATTCATCGTCAACAAGTCGTGGATCCCCACGATCTCGGCCCGCTACCACATGGGCCTCGACGGCATCTCGCTCCCGCTGCTCCTCCTCTCGATGCTCATGACGGTGGCGTGTGTCGTCTACTCGTGGAACCACTTCCCGGAGCCGCATAACCCGAAGGCGTTCCTCGCGCTCATCCTCCTCCTCGAGATCGGGATGAACGGGACGTTCGTCGCCCAGGACCTCATCCTCTTCTTCGTGTTCTTCGAGGTCGTGCTGCTCCCGATGTTCTTCATGATCGGCGTCTGGGGCGGCCCGAATCGCCAGTACGCAGCGATCAAGTTCTTCCTCTTCACGCTGTTCGGCTCGGCGCTCATGCTCGTGAGCTTCCTGGCCATCTTCTTCCTGTCCAAACACCAGACCTTCCAGATCCCCCAGCTCGCGACGCTCGGCGGCGCGGGGATCGCGCGCGGCACCCAGGTCCTCGTCTTCGGCGGGTTGTTCCTCGGTTTCGCCATCAAGGTCCCGATGTTCCCGTTCCATACCTGGTTGCCCGACGCCCATACGGAGGCGCCGACCGTCGGGTCGGTGCTCCTGGCGGCGATCCTCCTCAAGCTCGGCGCGTACGGCTTCATCCGCATCGCGCTGCCGATCCTGCCGGAGGCGGCCCGCGTGTGGGCACCGTGGATCGGGCTCCTCGCGGTCATCGGGATCATCTACGGCGCGCTGTGCTGCCTCGCACAAAGCGACATGAAACGGCTCATCGCGTTCTCGTCGGTCTCGCACATGGGCTTCGTCATGCTGGGGATCGCCACGCTGACGAGCTTCGGACTCAACGCGGCGATCTTCGGAATGGTCGCCCACGGGCTGATCACCGGGATGCTCTTCTTCCTCGCCGGCTCGGTGCAGGAGCGCTACGGGACCCGCGAGATGAGCCGCCTCGGTGGCCTCTTGAACCAGGCGCCCAAGCTCGGCTGGGTCCTCGGGTTCTGCGCCATGGCCTCACTCGGCCTGCCCGGCCTCGCCGGGTTTTGGGGCGAGTTCCCGTCGATCCTCTCGTCGTACAGCCCGGCGAAGCTCGCCCAGGGTCTGCTGAACGGTGATCCGCTGCTGACGTTCCGGATCTTCATGGTCATCGCGGCGATCGGCACGGTGCTCGCCGCCGGCTACCTCCTGATGATGTACCAGCGGGTGGCGTTCGGGTCGCCGACCGCCGAGTTCGAGCGGGCCCACATCCACGACATCAACATCCCGGAGTGGGTGGCGTGGGTGCCGATCCTGCTGCTCATCGTCGCGCTCGGGATCTACCCGAACCTGGTGTTCCACATGACGAACCAGGCGGTCACGAACGTCAGCAAGGTCTTCGGGGGCTGAGTGAACCCGACCGTCGACTTCCACGCGCTCGCGCCGGAGATCGTCCTCACCGCGACGATCATCCTGGTGCTGGTCGTGGACCTCTTCACCGAGGACCCGAAGCTGCCGGCGCGGGTCGCGACCTTCGGCGTCCTGGGCTCGCTGGTCCCGGTGCTGACCCTCGCAGTGAGCGGCCACACCCGGGTCCTCTTCGGCGGCGCGTTCGTCGTCGACAACTACTCGCTCGTGCTCACGGGGTTCTTCCTGGTCGCGGCGTACGTGACGCTGCTCCTGTCCTTCGACTACATCGGCGAGGGGGACTACTACCAGGGCGAGTACTACGTGCTGCTGCTCACGTCGGTGCTCGGGATGGTCGTGATCTCGTCGGCGCGCGACCTCATCTCGCTCTTCGTCGCCCTCGAGACGATCACGATCCCGACCTTCGTCCTCGCCGCCTGGCGCAAGCACGACACGAAGTCGAACGAGGCCGGGCTGAAGTACTTCCTGATCGGGGCGCTGTCGTCGGCGATCATGCTCTACGGCATGTCGATCGTGTTCGGCCTGTCGAAGTCGACGGTGCTGGCCGAGATCCACCGGTACGCCACGAGGAGTACCCCGGCGCTGTTCGCCGTCGCGGTGTTCCTCACGCTCGTCGGGTTTGCGTTCAAGGTCAGTGCCGTGCCGTTCCACTTCTGGGCACCGGACACCTACGAGGGCGCGCCCACGCCGATCACCGCCTTCCTCTCCGTGGCGTCGAAGGCCGGCGGCTTCGTGGCGCTCCTCACGATCGTCCGCCTCGGGTTCTTCCCCTCGGGGGACTCGTGGCAGCCCATCCTGTGGGTGCTCGCCGCGGCGTCGATGACGCTCGGGAACCTCGCCGCGCTGCGACAGACCAACGTGGTGCGTATGCTCGCCTACTCCTCCATCGCCCAGGGCGGCTTCATCCTCGTGCCGCTCGCCGTCGCGGGCGACGTCCACGGCAACGCCGCCTGGGAGGCGGTCGTCATCTACATCCTCATCTACGGGGCCATGAACCTCGGCGCGTTCGCCGCCGTGATCGCCGCGGCCCGCCGCACCGGCTCGGCCGACATGTCCACCTTCCGAGGCCTCGGCCGCACCAGCCCGGCGATCGCCACCCTGTTCACCCTCTTCCTCTTCTCTCTCGCGGGCATACCGCCCCTCGCCGGGTGGTTCGCGAAGTTCGTCATGTTCCGGGCGGTCTTCGAGGCGAACACGACGACGGCCGTGGTGCTCGGGGTCATCGCCGCGGTGAACTCGGTGATCGCCTTCTTCTATTACGCAGGGGTGGCCCGACGGCTCTGGTTCGAGGATCCACCCGAGGGCGCCCTCGTCCGCACGAGTCGCATCCCCGTCGCGCTCGGCGCCGCGCTCGGGCTCATGGCGACCGTGATCCTCGTGGTCGGCGTGTACCCGCAGTTCTTCGCCCGGCTGGGGCAGCTCGCCTTCCAGCGGTCATGACCGCCGCGGCCCCGACGCCGCGCTGACCCCGTCGTGCCAGACCGAGGCGCCGCCGAGGCCCTCCGGGGCGAGATCCACCGGTCGGGGCCGATCACGTTCGCCGCGTTCCAGGCCGCGGCCCTCGACGCCTTCTTCGCGGCGGGCGGTGGCGCCGGGCGGGCCGGTCACGACTTCGTCACCAGTCCCGAGATCGGCACCCTCTTCGGGGTCCTCGTCGCGCGGGCGCTCGACGACACCTGGACCACGCTCGGCGCGCCGGACCCGTTCCTCCTCGTCGACGCAGGCGGCGGGCGCGGCCGCCTGCTTGCCGACGTGCTGC
>DATDGU010000339.1:0-1949 GCA_036521915.1 Acidimicrobiia bacterium
TCGACCTCCAGGATCTCGGGCACGGCGTCCGGTTAGGCCGTGGTGATGGCCCCGCGCTCGGCGCCCTGGGCGAGCCGCGCGTACTTGGCGAGGACGCCACTCGTGTACCGCGGCTCGAGCGGCTTCCAGTCCGCGCGCCGCGCCGCGAGGGTGGCCTCGTCGACGAGCACGTCGATCGTGTGCGCGTCGGCGTCGATGACGATCCGGTCGCCGTCCTCGACGAGCGCGATCGGCCCGCCGTCGACCGCCTCGGGTGCGACGTGGCCGACGCAGAAGCCCTGCGTCCCGCCCGAGAACCGCCCGTCGGTGACGAGCGCGGCGTCCGCGCCCCGCCCGGCGCCCTTCATCGCGCCCGTGACCGCGAGCATCTCGCGCATGCCCGGCCCACCTTTCGGGCCCTCGTAGCGGATGACGACCACGTCGCCGGCGTGGATGCCGCCCGCGAGGATTGCGTCCATCGCGAGCTCCTCGCCGTCGAAGACGCGGGCCGGTCCGTCGAAGTGGGCCGTGTCGATCCCCGCCACCTTCACCACACCGCCCTGGGGGGCGAGCGAGCCGCGCAGGACGGCGATCCCGCCCTGGCGGTGCAGGGGCGCATCGAGGCGGTGCACGACCGCGCCGTCCGGTCGGGGCGGGTCGAGCGCGGCCAGGTTCTCGGCGAGGGTGCGGCCGGTGACGGTGACGCAGTCGCCGTGGAGCAGGTCCGCCTCGAGGAGCTCGCGCATCACCACCTCGACGCCGCCCACCCGGTCGAGGTCGGCCATGTGGTAAGCGCCGTGGGGCTTCATGTCGGCGATGTGGGGCACGCGGGCACCGACGCGGTTGAAGTCGTCGAGGTCGAGCTCGACATGCGCCTCGGCGGCGATGGCGAGGAGGTGCAGCACCAGGTTCGTGGACCCGCCGAGCGCCATGCCGACCGCGATCGCGTTCTCGAACGCCTCCTTGGTGAGGATCTGGCGCGGTCGGATCCCCGCCTCGAGCAGCCCGATCACCGCGCGGCCCGATTCGAACGCGTAGTCGTCGCGCCGCCGGTCGACGGCCGGCGCGGCCGAGCTGCCGGGCAGCGCCATGCCGAGCGCCTCGGCCGCCGACGCCATCGTGTTGGCGGTGAACATCCCGGCGCAGGACCCCTCGGTCGGGCAGGCGCGCCGCTCGATCTCGCCGAGCTCGTGCTCGGTGATCGTCCCGGCCGCGCACGCGCCGACGGCCTCGAACACGCTCACGATGTCGAGGCTCTGGTCCTTCCAGTGCCCGGGGAGGATCGACCCGCCGTAGAGGAAGACCGACGGGAGGTTCAGGCGAGCGGCCGCCATGAGCATCCCGGGGAGGCTCTTGTCACAGCCGGCGAAGGTGACGAGCCCGTCGAGGCGCTCGGCGTGCATGACGCACTCGATCGAATCGGCGATCAGCTCTCGGCTCACGAGCGAGGCGCGCATGCCCTCGTGGCCCATCGAGATCCCGTCGCTGATGGCGATGGTCATGAACTCGAGCGGGAAGCCCCCCGCCTCGCGCACCCCCTCCTTGGCCCGCTTCGCGAGCCGGTCGAGGGGCAGGTTGCAGGGGGTGAGCTCGTTCCAGCTCGACGCGACGCCGATCTGCGCCTTGCCCCAGTCGGCGTCGGTCATGCCGATGGCCCGCAGCATGGCGCGCGCCGGCGCGCGCTGCATGCCGTCGGTGACCTCGAAGCTGCGCGGTTTCATCGGGTCGCTCATGCGCGTCAGCGTACCGGCGGCCTCGCCAGCGACCGTATGCTCGATTCGTGACCGTGCTCGTCGGGACCAACGACGGCCTCTTCGCCCTCGCCGCCGAGGGCGACCCGCGCCCGCTGGCGCCCGGCCGTGTCCGCGCCCTCGCCGCGGCCGGTCCGCACGACGTCTGGGCCGTCTTCGACGACGGCGCCCTCCGCCACGGCACGGCCGACGGCAGCTGGCCGACGGCGCCCGTCGGCC
>DATDGU010000340.1:0-3945 GCA_036521915.1 Acidimicrobiia bacterium
AGTCGCGCCGCGACGACGATCGGTACGCGGCCCTTGTGGTTGCGGATGTAGGTGTCGGCGGCCTGCTGATACGCGATGGCCTGCTCGGACTGGTCGCCGTGCGCGTGGTACTCGTGCTGGTAGTGCTCGGCGCACGGCACCGAGAAGTACCCGATGAGCGATCCGTCGTACGTCGTGTCACAGTTCGCCGAGGCCAGCAGAGCGTCGAACTGCGAGCTGAGGTACACGGGGTGCTGGAAGCGGCTGAGGTTGTAGCCCACCCAGGGCCCGATGACGAGCAGCGTGGCAAGTAGCGCGCCGCCGAGCCAGGTCAGCTGGGTTCGCAGGCCCCGTGTCCGCGTCAGCAGCGCCAAGGGCAGCACGACGAGCGGGACGAGCAGGATCAGCTCGGACCGGGCGAGCGACGCCGCGCCGCAGCCCGCTCCCACCAGCGCTAGGCACCACCAGCTCGGGCGGCGCACGTAGTGGTACGCGAACAGCACGGTGAGGGCGGTGAGGAAGATCGCCGCGGTCTCGGCCTCGAGCGACCCGTCGGGGATCCACAGGTTCGGATATAGCGCGGCGAGCACCGCCGCGATGATCCCCACCCTGGGGCCGAGGACGGCGCGGCCGAGCAACCCCACCACCACGACGGTGGCGGTGCCCAACACGCACGACCAGAGCAGGTGGGTGAGGCTGCTCGTCATCCCGAGCGATGAGGGGATCGCCAGGTACAGCAGGTACAGCGGCGGATGCTCGGCCGCCTGCGCTGTCTGACCAAGCAGATAGAGGAACGGCTCGATAAACCCGTGACCGTGGACGAGCAGGTTCGCGCCGGCGTGGTAGAAGTACGCGTCGCCGACGGGGGTCATGTTGGCCCGGTCGATCAGTATGTACGCGACACGCACCGCGAAGCCAAGCACGGTGGCTGCAGCCAACGACCACGCGAACCACGGCGCGTCGTGGCGTGTGCCTCCAACGTCTCGAGGCACCGCAGCAGCCGTCACCGGGACTTGTTAGCACACGGTCGCGCGCGTTCGTCTGGAGACGGCGCGCGCTCGCGTCGTGACGAGCGCGCCGGCCGAGACTCAGGCGCTCGGTGCGGCGTCCCCGGCGATCTGACGTGGGCGCGCGCCGCGTCGCAGCAGCCGGTCGCGCACGCCCCACCAGGTGACGAGCAGCAGCTCCTCACCGAAGATCCCCCACGTCATCTTCGAGTGGCCCCGCACCCGGTCCGTGAACACGATCGGGACCTCGACGATCGTGCCGCCGTGACGCCGGATGCGGTACGCGATCTCGATCTGGAAGCCGTAGCCCTTCGCCCGCGAGTGCCGGAAGTCGATCGTCTGCAACGCCTCGGCCGTGTACGCGCGGTAGCCGGCGGTCGCATCGCGCGCCTTGAGACCGAGCACGAAGCCCGCGTATCGGTTGCCGTAGCGCGACAGCATCCGCCGGAACCACGGCCAGTGCGGGATCACGCCCCCCGGGACGTACCGTGAGCCGATCGCCATCGCCGCGCCGTCCGTGACCGCACGACGCAGCGCCGGGATCACCGTCGGATCGTGGGAGAGGTCGGCGTCGATCTGGACGAGCACGTCGTAGCCCCGGTCGATGCCCCACGCGAGCCCGGCGCGGTACGCCTCCCCGAGGCCCTCCTTCGTGGCCCGGTGCAGCAAGGTGATCTGGCCGAGCTCCCCCGCGACCCGCTCGGCGATGGCGGCCGTGCCGTCCGGACTGCTGTCGTCGACGACGAGGATGTCCGCGTCGGGCACCGCGGCGCGGCAGCGGCGCAGGAACTCCTCGATGTTGTCCGCCTCCTGATACGTCGGCGTGACGATCAGCGTCCGCATCCCCGCAGGGTACAGGACGCACTCGTCGTTCTCCGTTGTGCCGCGCGCGGCGCGGACGCACGCGCGGCGTCACCGAGGCATACGCGCGCCGCCCGGATCGACCGAGCGTCGCCGCGGTGACGCGTCAGTACGGCCACTCGCCGCGGCGGTTCCCGAGCAGGCGGGTGACGGGCCGCAGCCGCAAGACGAGCAGTACCTTGATCAGCAGGCTCCACAGGAAGTAGGGCAGCTCGGCGAGCTGACGACCGGTGCTGCGCCAGCGGCCGCGCCGATCGAGGTGCCGGCGGCGGTACTCGGCGAGCGACCCGACGCGGCCGACGTAGTCGACGCCGCGGCTGCCGAGGAGCTCGACGGCGATCGCGCCGGTGACCCCGACCGAGCAGAACGAGTCGTGGATGAGGATCGTGGCGCCGTCGGCGACCTCGGCGCCCCAGTCGCGGATGTCGGCGCGGGCGGGGCCGTAGCGGTGCGCACCGTCGATGTAGAGGAGGTCGATCGGCGCCGCGACCTCCTGGTGCGCCTCGTGGGACGGCAGGCGCACGTGGCGCACGCGGTCCCGGACCCCGGCGCGCGCCACATTGGCGACGAACGCGGCGTGGTCGCGTTCGCCGTCGTCCCCGCTGCCTTCGAGCTCCTGCGGTCCGCGGTCGTTGCCGGCGTGCGGGTCGATGGCCACGATCTCGACATCGGGCGCGGCGGCGAGCGCCAGCACGATCGCGGAGCGGCCCTGATAGCTGCCGATCTCGACGATCCGCCCGCCGGCGGGCACGGCCCGGGCGCGATCCCACAGCCGGCGGGCCTGGTCGTCGGTCATCCAGCCCGCCACCCCGGCGACGGCGTCGAGCGCGTCGGCGAAGGCCGGCGTCGCGGTCGTCACAAGCGGTCCTCCTCGGTCGGATCGCGTTCGATGCTGCCGCCTAGCCTGACCGACCGGCGCACCGCCGTGCGGCAGCCGCGGCCCCCCGTCGGGGGATCCCACGTAGGCTGCCCGGGCCGTCCGGCGGGCTGGGACCGGCCGCCCGACCCGGGCGACGTCCCTCGCCGCCCACGCCATCCTGCGATGACTGACCACGACGCCACGATCGCCAAGATGGGCAGCATCGCGGCCGACGCGGGGCTGCGGCGGGTCAGCATGCTCGCCTGGCGAGATCTCGACGACCCCGAAGCGGGCGGCTCCGAGATCTCGGCCCACATGGTCGCCAAGTACTGGGCCGAAGCGGGCCTCGAGGTCACGATGCGGACCTCCTTCGCGGCCGGTCGCCCGCCCGTGGCGTGGCGGGACGGCTACCGCGTCATCCGCAAGGCCGGGCGCTACCTCGTCTTCCCGCGCGCGGCGTTCAGCGAGATGCTCGGCTGGCACGGCGGCCGCGACGGCCTCATGGAGGTCTGGAACGGCATGCCGTTCTTCTCGCCGCTGTGGTCGCGCACGCCCCACATCACGTTCGTGCACCACCTCCACGCCGAGATGTGGCAGATGACGCTGCCGCCCCGCCTCGCCGCGCTCGGCAGCTTCATCGAATCGAAGTTCGCGCCGCCGTTCTACCGGCACGTCCCGATCGTCACCCCGTCGGAGTCGAGCAAGCGTGAGCTCGTCGACGCGATGCACTTCAAGCCGCAGCGCGTGACCGTCGTGCACCCGGGCGTCCACCCGCGGTACGCGGTCGGCGGCGACAAGGCCGCGGCGCCGCTCGTCGTCGCCGTCGGCCGACTCGTCCCCGTGAAGCGCTACGAGCTGCTCATCGACGTGCTCGTCGAGCTCAAGCGTGACGTCCCCGACCTCCAGGCGGTCATCGCGGGTGACGGGTACCGGCGCGACGACCTCGTCGCCCAGGTCCGTGACGCGCGCGCCGAGACGTGGATCGAGCTGCCGGGCCGGATCTCCGACGAGGCCGTCGTCGACCTGTATCGGCGGGCCTGGGTGCTCGCGAGCTCGTCGGCGCGCGAGGGCTGGGGCATGAGCATCACCGAAGCGGGGATGTGCGGGACGCCGGCGGTCGCCACGCGGATCGCCGGACACCGCGACGCGGTGGACGACGGCGTCAGCGGGCTGCTGGTCGACGGCCGGGACGGGCTTGTCGGCGGGCTCCGCCGCGTGCTGCAGGATCCCGACCTGCGG
>DATDGU010000341.1:0-11578 GCA_036521915.1 Acidimicrobiia bacterium
CGCGTTGACGCCCCGCGGTCTCGAGCCGCCGATCGGGCAGCGGCCGGCGTTCGGCGACGTGATGGGCGGCCTGGCGATCGCCGGTGGGATCGCGGCGGCGCTCGTCCGCCGGGATCCCACCGGCGTGACGTCCGTGGTCGACGTGTCCCTGCTGGCGACGGCGCTGTGGAACATCTCACCCGACGTCGTGGCCGCCAAGCTCTACGAGCACGTCGAGACGCCGAGGTTCGACGCGGACGCGCCGCCGAACCCCCTCGTCGGCCTGTACCGCACCGAGGACCGACGGTGGATCAGCCTGGTGATGCTCGAGTCGGACAAGTTCTGGGCCGACTTCTGCGAGCACCTCGGGCGCCCCGACCTCGTCGCCGACCCGCGCTTCGTCGACGCCGGCGCGCGCTACGAGCACCGCCGCGAGTGCCGCGGCGTGATCGCCGACACCTTCGCGTCGGCGCCGCTCGCCGCGTGGCGGGAGCGGCTCGCCACGATGCAGGGCGTCTGGGCGGTCGTGCAGACCGCGCGCGAGCTCCACGACGACCCGCAGGTCGACGCGAACGGCTACCTGCCGACGGTGGCGTCGGACAGCGGGGACCCGGTCGCGCTCGTCGCGAGCCCGGTCCAGTTCGACGAGGCGCCGCCGACGCTCAGCCGCGCGCCCGAGCACGGCCAGCACACCGAGGAGGTGCTCCTCGAGCTCGGCCTCTCCTGGGACGACCTCGTCGCCTACAAGGAATCGGGCGCGATCCTCTGATCGATCAGGAGCCCGGGGCGGGGACGGGGCGGGTCTCGGGTGCGTCGATCGCCGCGGGCGCGCGCGGCTGTTTGGACGTCGCCCTCCGGGTGCGGCGCTTCCGGATCTCGTCGCCGGTCTTGGGGATCGCGCCTTCGGGCTGGTAGCCGATGCCGATGCCGGCGAGACCGGGGCCGATGCGCATCCACCAGACGAGGAAGGTGACGCCCGGGAAGATCTCGGTGAGCCACGTGAAGCCCTGGAACAGGACGCCGCCGAGGACCGCGCCGCTCACGACGGCGATGCCGCCGACCATCGCCAAGAGCAGGTACGGCAGCCCGACGAGCATCTGGAAGTCCATCGTCGAGCCGGAGCCGAGCAGGATCCCGAGCAGCGCGCCGGCGAAGCCGGCGATGGCCGCAGAGATCGCGAACACGATCACCTTCGTCGCCGTGAGGTTCAGCCCGAACGTGGCGCACGCCGCCGGGCTGTCCTTGAGCGCGACGAGTCGTCGCCCAATCGGGCCGCGTCGCAGCCACACCACGAGCACACCGCCGATCCCGAGCAGGACGGTGATGAGGAACAGGTTGCCGACGTCTTGGCCGAAGTGGATCCCGAAGATCGTGAAGGGCTCACTGAAGTTGAACCCGAGCACGCTGACCGAACTGATCCGGCGCGCGCCGGACCCGAACACCTCGGGTTGGTCGAAGAACAAGAACTCGGCCATGCGCGCGAACGCCATCGAGGCCAAGGCGAGGTAGAGGCCCGACAATCGCAGGGCCGGCAGCGCCATCAACACCCCGAAGGGGACAGCGAACAGCGCGGCGACCAGCAATCCGGCGAGCAGGCCGAGATGCGGCCCCCACTCGGCGAACGCGAACGCCCCCGCGCCCGCGAACGTGATCTGGGCGAGGGAGATCTGTCCCGACCAGCCGGTGAGCGGCACAAGGGACACCAGGATGAACCCGGTCACGAGGCCGAGGGCGAGGCGGCGCACGTCGGGACGATCCAGCAGCCCGCCGGCCACGACCACGACGGCGAAGAGCGCGAGCATCCCGAGGGCCGCGCTCCGCACCTTCGGCACGTGCGGCGTGATCTCGCGGAAGCTGCGCCGCCCCTCGATGCGGGCCTGCGGCAGGAACAGCAGGGCGAGGAAAAGGATGATCGTGGGGATGGCGGTGGCGGCCGTGCTCCACCGGCCGGCCCAGTTCAAGAAGTTCTCCTGGAACGACAGGGCGAGGCCGATGACCATCCCGCCGACGTAGGTGAGGGGCAGGTTCTTCAGCCGGCCGATGATCGCCGCGGCGAACGCGTCGACGATGAGCAGCGTGAGCGTCTCGACGCTCAGCGCGCTCAGCTCCTCGGCGAGGAAGATGCCCGCGATCGCGGCCATCGAGGACCCGAGCGCCCAGGACACCTGCGACATGCGACCGGGGCGCGCGCCGTTCAGCGCCGCGAGGTCGCGGTTGTCCACCACGGCGCGCATCCCGACGCCGAGGCGGGTGTTGAACAGCAAGAACCGCAGGCCCAGCGCGATCGCGAGGCCCGACACGATCGTGATGAGCCGGTAGTACGGGATGAACGTGTTCGCGACCTGGAATCCGTCCGTGCCGAAGAAGGTCCCGATGCTGCGCGACGTGTTCGGGTCCCAGATCGTCGCGGCGAGCCCGATGAACGCGAGCATGAGCCCGATCGTCACGGCGAGCTGGGCGACGAGCGGCGCGTCGTGCAGCCGCCGCATCAGCCCCCGCTCGATCAGCGCGCCGAGCAGTGGCGCGGCGACGAGCACGGTCAAGAGGAACGCCACCAGGGTCTGGACGCCCAGGTCGACCTTCAGCTCCCAGTAGACGAACGCCATCAGCATCCCGATGGCGCCCTGGGCGAAGTTGAAGATCCCCGAGGTCGTGTACGTCACGACGAGCCCGGCGGCGGCGACCGCGTAGATCGACCCGAGCGTGATCCCGACGATCACGAAGAAGAACAGCGAGTCGAGCGTGACCGGGTTGCCCGCCCACGAGGCCTGGATCACGTAGACGACGAGGACCGTCACGACGATGGCCGAGATGAACGTCCCGCGGTGCTGGCGGGCCCAGAGGCGCCCGGCGACGTTGGCGACGCGACCGGGGGCCGCGACGTCAGCGCCCTGGACTCCCGGTGCTGGTCCTCCCACTCCCCCGTCGCTTTCGCGCTCGGCCGGCACCTGCACGGACAGGCCGTCCGTCGGCCGCCGGTGTAGCACGCGGACCTCGCCCCGTGCCGCCGGCGCCGGCGCCGCCGAGCCGGTCCACCGGCCGCGCGCCGGGAGGGGCCGGCCGGGCCGAGCCGTTCCTCGACCTCTCGGTCCCGAACAGGTGTTCGCCTATGCTCGCGGGATGCCCCCCGCCCTGGCGGACCTCGACCTCAACCCCGCGCAGCGGCGCGTCGTCGAGCACGGGGAGGGCCCGCTCCTGGTCGTCGCGGGCGCCGGCACCGGCAAGACCAACACCCTCGCGGCGCGGGTCGGCGCGCTGATCGGCCGCGGCGTGGCGCCGGAGCGGATCCTGCTCCTCACGTTCACGCGGCGGGCCGCGTCGGAGATGCTCGAGCGCGCCGGACGGCTCACCGACGCCGCGTCCAGTCGACGGGTCTGGGGCGGCACCTTCCACGCCATGGGCCACCGCCTCCTGCGGATCCACGGCGCCGCGCTCGGTCTCGACCCCGCGTTCAGCGTGCTCGACCAGGCCGACGCCGCCGATCTCATGGGCCTGGTCCGCGGCGAGTGCGCCGCGACCACCGAAGGCCGCTTCCCGCGCCAGGACACCCTGCTCGCCATCTACTCGCGGGTCGCCAACACGCAGCGGCCGTTGCGCGACGTGCTCACCGACGCGTTCCCGTGGTGCGCGACCGACGCCGCGACGCTCGCGTCGGTCTTCGGCGAGTACGTCGAACGCAAGGCGGCGCAGCGGCTCCTCGACTTCGACGACCTCCTCTTGTACTGGGCCCGCGCCGCCGCCGACCCCCGCGTCGGTGATCGGCTCGCCGCGCTGTTCGACCACGTGCTCGTCGACGAGTACCAGGACACGAACGCCGTGCAGGCCGACATCGTCCGGGCGATGACCCAGCGGGCCCGGGGCGTCATGGCCGTCGGCGACGACGCGCAAGCGATCTACGGGTTCCGTGCCGCGACCGTGCGCAACATCCTGGACTTCCCGACGGTGCATCCGGGCGCGGCGGTCATCACGCTCGAGGAGAACTACCGGTCGACGCCGAGCGTCCTGGCCGTGGCGAACGCCGTGATGGCCGAGGCGCCCGAGCGCCACGAGAAGGCGCTCTGGTCCCGCCGGCCGGACCGGCACCGCCCGCGCCTCGTCCACTGCGCCGACGAGACGGCGCAGGCGACGGCGGTCTGCGACACCGTCCTCGCCCATCACGAGACGGGCGTGCGACTCCAGGACCAGGCCGTGCTGTTCCGTGCCGCGCACCACAGCGACCTGCTCGAGGTCGAGCTCGGGCGTCGGAACGTCCCGTTCATCAAGTACGGCGGGCTGCGGTTCCTCGAGTCGGCCCACATCAAGGACCTGCTCGCCGTGCTCCGGCTCCTTGACAACGTCTACGACGAGCTCGCCTGGTTCCGCACGCTGCGCCTGGCCGACGGCGTCGGCCCGGCGACGGCGCGGCGGCTGCTCGGCGTGCTCGGCGTCCGCCCCCGCGCCGACGCGGGGGCGACCCCGGCCGAGCGGCTGCGGCCCGTGGTCCCCGAGGTGGCGCGGGCCGCCCGTCCCGAGCTGGAGGCGCTCGCCGACGCGCTCGCCGGCTGCGAGGACGAGGCGCACGTGGCGCCGCGCGAGCAGGTGGCGCGGGTGCGGCGCGCGCTCGACCCGATCATCCGCCGCAGCTACCACCGTGCGGAGGCGCGCCTGCAGGACTTCGACGAGCTCGAGCACCTCGCCGCCGGGTACCGGTCGCGGAGCCAGCTCGTCGCCGAGCTCGTGCTCGACCCGCCGGCGAGCACCGGGGACCTCGCCGGGCCGCCCCTGCTCGACGAGGACTACCTCGTGCTGTCGACGGTCCACTCGGCGAAGGGCGGCGAGTGGGACGCGGTGCACGTCCTCCATGCCGCCGACGGGATGTTCCCGTCGGACATGGCGACGGGGCGGCCGGAGGAGATCGAGGAGGAGCGCCGGCTCTTCTACGTCGCGGTGACCCGTGCCCGCGACCACCTCCACGTCTACTTCCCGCTGCGCTACTACCACCGGCGGGGCGGCCTCGGCGACGCACACCACTACGCGCAGCTCACCCGCTTCCTGCCGCCGAGCGCCCGCGGCCTCTTCGACGCCGACCACGCGGGCGGCGAGGCACCGGACGTCGCCCCCGAGGGCGAGCCCGTCCCGGCGGGTGTCGGCGCCGACGTCAGCCGGGCGCTGCAGGCCCTCTGGAGCTGAGCCGCCCGGCCCTCAGCGGCGCCCCCAGGCCTCCTCGAACTCGCGCATGCTGCCCGGGTGCTCGACCCAGCGCGCGATGCGGCCGTCAGTGAAGTGGATCAGATGCGCCGTCTGGTACTCGTGGCGGGCACCGTCCCGCTCGAAGGTGTCCACCAAGAGGAGCACGCCGCGCTCGTCGTTGGCGACCACGTCGACGATGTCCTCCTGGAAGGTCCCGGCGGTCCGCTCGATCACGCTCCCGATCCAGCCGGGGAACTCGTCGCGGCGGTAGGTGCCGCTCACGGAGGCGTAGCCGGGCACCGCGAAGGTGACGTCGTCGGTGCAGCCGGCCAGGAAGCCGCCCAGGTCGGCCTGGGCGAAGGCGGCGTAGAGGTGGCGGAGCTTGTCCTCGTTGGCGTGGCCCATTCCGGTCCTCCTCCTCGGGCCGCGGCCGCGGCGATCGGCGCACGCTAGAGCCTGCGCGGACCTGGCGATCCGGCCTCGGCCGCCCGGGTTGGCCGTTCAGGTTCCCCTGACGGCGGCCGATACAGCCCGATGGAGAGGCTTGCACCAGATGGGGCGATTCCGACCATAAACGACGACGACGTCGTGCTGACCGATGACGACCGGGCGAAAGCCCGCGCCGAGAGCGGCACGATCGCCCGGAACGCGACGTTGGGCGGCATCGGCCTCGTCGCGGTGGTCTACGCCGCGACCGCGGCGCTGCTGCTGGCGGCGTGGCCGGGCGCGAGCGCGCTCGAGCTGATCGGCGTCGGCGCCGCCGTCGCGATCGCCCTCTCGACCCCCCTCCTCGGCGCCCTCGCGCACGGCGCGCAGCGCAAGCAGCTCGAGACCACGACGACGCGCATCGCCCACGATCGGCTCATGCGCGATGACGCGCACCGCCGCGAGTTCGACACGCGTCTCGCCCGGGGCTTCGAGATGGTCCAGGACGAGACCGGCGCGTTCGACGTCGTCCATCGCGCGCTGCGCCGCGTCCTGCCGGACGCGGCCGCCGAGCTCCTGGTCGCGGACAACAGCCACGCCCACCTCGAGCGGGTCGTCGTCGCCGCACCGGAGGGCGCGGAGACGCCCGGCTGCCCGGTCGACTCGCCCGACCAGTGCGAGGCCGCCCGCCGGGCCCAGACCCAGGTGTTCCCCGACAGCGAGAACCTCGACGCCTGCCCGATGCTGCGCGACCGCGCCGTCGGGCACTGCTCCGGCATCTGCGTGCCGGTGTCGATCATGGGCCGCACCGTCGGCGTGCTCCACGCCATCGGCGCGGTCGGCGAGCCGGTCGACGACCCGAGCATCCAGGCGCTCCAGACGCTCGCGACCCAGTCCGGCAACCGCCTCGGGATGCTCCGGGTGATGGCCGAGACACAGCTGCAGGCCTCGACGGACGGCCTGACAGGTCTCACCAACCGCCGCAGCTTCGAGAACCAGCTCCGGTCCCGGCGCAGCAGCGGCGAGTCGTTCGCCTTCGTGATGGCCGACCTCGACCGGTTCAAGCTGCTGAACGACACCCACGGCCACGAGGCGGGCGACCGCGCCCTGCGCGTCTTCGCCGAGGCGCTCCGGCGCGAGCTGCGCACCGAGGACCTGGTCTGCCGCTACGGCGGGGAGGAGTTCGCCATCGCCCTGCCGGCGGCCGCGATCTCCGAGGCCGTCGAAGCGATGGGGCGGGTGCGCGAGGCGCTCGTCCAGCTCTCCTCCCGCGGCGACGCGCCCGGCTTCACCGAGAGCTTCGGGGTGTCGCACTCGAGCGAAGCCGCGGATCTCGATGATCTCGTGCAGCGCGCCGACGCCGCCCTGTTCGCCGCGAAGGACGCGGGCCGCGACGGCATCAGCCTCGACGGGCACGACGTCCCGATCGCGCCGCGCCTCACCGCGCTGAGCTGACCCCGGGCCGCGGCCGCGGCGCGGATCGGCAATCATCGGGCCGTGGCCAGCGCGGCACCCGCGTTCGATCAGTTCGACCCGAAGGTCGCGGCGTCCCTCGCGAACCTCCCCGACGACGTCGGTGGGCTGCCCGGCTACCTCCGGCTGCGCCACGTCGAGGTCGGCGCCGGCGTCCTGCGAGCCGAGGTGGACGTGCGCGACGACCTGCTCACACCGTTCGGGAACCTGCACGGCGGCGTGCTCGCCGCGCTCTGCGACCACGTGCTCGGCACCGTCTGCTACCCGGTGATCCCGCGTGGCGCGTGGGCGGCGACGACCGAGTTCAAGCTGAACTACCTGGCGCCGGTCACGACGGGCACCCTGGCCGCCACGGCCCAGATCGTGTCGCTGACCAGCCGGACCGCCGTGGTGCGCATCGAGGTGCAGAACGAGGGTCGGCTCGCGTGCGCGGCGCAGGGCACCGTGCTCATCATGGCGCCGCGGTCATGACACCCGGGAGAGGAGCGGCGTGTGGTCCGGGGTGAGGGCACCGTCTTCGTCGACGGCGTGACCGCGCAGGACGCGTTCGACTTCGTGCTCGACCCCGCGCAGTACACGAAGGCCGACACGAAGATGGTCTGGGTCACGAAGCTGGCCGACACGAGCGACGGGATGATCGCCCGGGAGGACGGCAAGTTCCTCGGCCGGTTCCCCGGATCGGTCGTGACGCGCTACCGCTGGCGGGCGCCCCACCACATCGACGTCACGCTCGAGCACGGCGTCCCGCACGACCTGCACGCCTGGTTCGACCTCGAGGACCGCGACGGCGGCGTGCAGATCCATCACGTCGAGGAGCTCGACCTCGGCCACGGCCTCCTCGGCTGGCTGCACGACGCCGTCGCCGGGCGCTGGTTCGCCGAGTCGGTGCGCGACGAGGTCGCCGAGATCGGCCGCCTCCTCGCCGCGGGCGAACGCGGCCGCGGCCCGCATGCCCACGACTGAGCCGCACGGCGCCCCGCGTACGGCTCGGACCGGCCGGCGGGTCATACGCTCGGCGGCGTGGACCAGCCCTTGCGCCAGGCGACGCACAGCTTCGTGCTCGTCTGCCTCGCCGCCCTGGCGTTCTTCGCCTTCGTCATCGGCTCCGGCCTGACCGGCGCCCTCGGCCAGTCCGTCTTCGGCTTCCTGTTCGGCGTCGCGCTGCTCGCGTACGTGTGGCGGCGCCTCGACCCCGAGACCCGCCAGCGGGTCGTCGTGCAGACGCGCCGGGTCCTGCACCGCTCACCCGCCCAGCCCTGACCCGGCGCGCGGCCGACGCGGTTGAATGGTGCCGGAACCGGAGGAGCCTCGATGACCACCACGACGGGACGACGCGCCGCCTCGGTCCGCGAGGCGGCGGGGCACCCGATCATCGACGCGGACGGGCACTTCGTCGAGATCGGACCGCTGCTCGACGACGAGCTCTGCGCCGGCCTCGAGGAGCTGGGCGGCGCGTCGCTGCGCGACCGGTTTCGCGCCGGCCGCGTGGCGCCGACCGACACGGCGTCGAACCTCGCGGGCCGCGGCGACCCGTCGGTGCGGGCCGAGTGGCGGGCGATGCCCTCCTGGTGGGGCTGGCCGACCCACGACGCCCGGGACCGGGCGACCGCGCACCTCCCCGCGCTGTTGTACGAGCGCCTCGACGAGCTCGGGATCGACTACACGATCCTGTACCCGTCGATGAGCCTGGCGTTCTTCGAGGAGGCCGACGAGGAGCTGTCGTCCGCGCTGTGCCGGGTCGTGAACGCCTCGCACGCGCGCCGGTTCGCGCCGTACGCCGATCGCTGCACGGTCGGCGCGCTGATCCCGATGAACACGCCCGCGCAGGCGATCGCCGAGCTGGAGCACGCGGTGACCGAGCTCGGGGCGAAGTCGGTGCTCATGGCCGGGTACGCGCGCCGACCCGTCGGCCGCGACGCGTACCGCCTCGACATGTTCGGACTCGACAGCGAGCACGACTACGACCCGTTCTGGGCCCGCTGCACGGAGCTCGGCGTCGCGCCCGTCGTGCACAGCGCGCTGCAGCACCACCGGGTGACGCGGTCGATCTCGAACTACGTGTACAACCACATCGACGGCCTCGCGTCGGCGCACGCGTCGCTCGCCAAGTCGCTGTACCTCGGCGGCGTGACCCGGCGCTTCCCGGCCCTCCACGTCGGCTTCCTCGAGGGCGGCGTGGCGTGGGCGGCGAGCCTCTGGGCGGGGCTCGTCGGCCACTGGGAGAAGCGCAACGGCCAGGCGATCGCCGGCCTCGACCCGGACCGCCTCGACGTGGACGAGCTGCTCACCTACTTCGCTCGCTACGGCGACGACGCCGTGACGTCGCACCTCGACGAGCTGCGCGCCTACTTCTCGCGTCCGGCGGCGCGACCCACCCAGCTCGACGAGTTCGCGGCGCTGGGCGTCACGGACGCGGCGGGGCTGCGCACCCTGTTCGAATCGCGCTTCTACTTCGGGTGCGAGGCCGACGACCCGCTCGTGACGTGGGCGTTCCGTGAGGACGTGAACCCGCTCGGGATGCGGCTTCGGCCGGTCCTCGGCTCGGACATCTCGCACTGGGACGTGCCCGACATGACCGAGCCGGTGGCGGAGGCGTTCGAGCTCGTCGAGCGGGGCCTGCTCGGCGCGCGGGAGTTCCGGGAGCTCACGCTCGTCAACCCGGTGCGGCTCCACGCCGCGGGGAACCCGCGCTTCTTCGAGGGCACGCGGTGCGAGCAGGCCGCCGCCGAGGTGCTCGCCACCGAGCCGGCCTGATGGACCGGGACACCGCGCCGCCGCTGCGCTCGGTGCTCTTCGTCGCCGGCGACCAGCCGGCCGACATGGAGCGGGCGTGGACGAGCGGCGCGGACTCGATCGTGATCGACCTCGAGGAGCCGCGCACCCCGTTCCCGGAGGCGGCGCGCGAGGTGGCACGGCGGGAGGTGCGCGCCTTCCTCGACGGCATCGACCCGGGCGTCGCGCGGCCGCTGCGCTTCGTGCGCGTCCAGCCACCGGCCACGGGCCAGACGTTGAAGGACCTGCGGGCCGCGATGGGTCCCAGCCTCGACGCGATCCTCGTCCCGAAGGTGCGAGGTCCCGCCTCGATCCACGCGGTGGACGCGCTGCTCGCCTGCATGGAGGTCGAGGTCGGGCTCCCCGTCGGGTCCGTCGCCGTCTACCCCATCCTCGAGACCGCCGAGGCGCTCCGCCTGGCGTACGAGATCGCCGTCGCCTCGCCCCGCGTCGCGTTCATGGGGGGCGCGGTCTCGCGCTTCGGCGACATCCACCAGGCCCTCGGGTATCGCTGGACGGCCGAGGGCCGCGAGACGCTGTTCCTGCGCTCGAAGGTCCTCGTCGACGCACGCGCCGCGGGGATCCGCTACCCGATCAGCGGCATGTGGGGCGGCGACCGCGACGACCTCGCCGGGCTGCGGGCCTGGGCGACCCAGCTGCGCGACCTCGGGTACTACGGGATGATGCTGGGCGACCCGGCGCACATCCCGCTCGTTCACGAGGTGTTCACCCCGACGTCGGACGAGGTCGCCTACTGGCAGGACCTCGACCGGTTGGCCCGCGAAGCCGAGGCGGGCGACGGTGAGCGGGTCACCTACGGCGACGCCCGCCAGGGTGAGGGCCACGTGGTGCACATCGCGCACGTCGGGTCGGCACGCCGCAACCTCGCCTGGGCCCGGGAGCTGGGCGTCGCGCCGTAGCCACCGCCCGATGGATGGCCCGGCGGCCGCACGGTTAGGCGTCGAGGAAGAGGTGCCGTGGACGGCCGCCGAGCCACGCGCCCAGTGTCGACCACGCACCCTGAGACGGACCTGAGTTCGCACCCGATGCCGCGGGAATCCCGGACGCGCCGTGGAAGGCTGGCCGGATGACACGCGGGCCGGTCGAGCACCACCGGTCCCGCCGGGGCCGGCTCCAGCCCGACGAGCTCGCGGAGTCGGTCATCCTCGCCGACCTCACCCTGGCCCTGTGTCTGGTCGGACACCTGCTCCCGCTCGCGTCCGCGCTGTTCGCGGCGGCGATCGTGCCGATGGCCGCGGTGAGCGCGCGGCACCGGGTGCGCGCGGTCGTCGCCGGGACGGTCGCGGCGTGCGTGGTCGGGTTCCTCATCGCCGGCGGTGGGCTGCTCACCTCCGTCGTCGCCTGCTCGGTGCTGGGCGCGGTCGCCGGCTGGGCGACGCGCCGCGGGTGGGGCCTGGCCCGCACCGTGCTGACCGGGGTCATGGTCCTCTGGCCGCTCGTGTCGGCCCTGACCCTCGCGGCGATGTACGTGCTGAGCGACCTGCGACGGCTCCTCATCGCCCAGGTGCGCAACTCGTGGGCGGGCGCGGCCCGCTTCCTCCGCGAGCTCGGCCTGCCGGCCGTGGCGCACGCCGGTGACGTCGTCACGAGCTGGCTGACCCGGAACTGGTGGGCCGGGGTACCCGCGCTCCTGCTCGTGCTCGTCGCGGCGGCGGTCGGCGTCGCCTGGTTCTTCGCCTACCCGACGGTGCGGCGGGTGCGCGCCGCGCTCGCCGATCCACCGGACCGTGGTCCCGTC
>DATDGU010000342.1:0-6677 GCA_036521915.1 Acidimicrobiia bacterium
GTCCGGCTCGTGGGCCGCGAGCACCACGACGCCGGGTCGAGCGAGGACCCGCGCCTCGTCGTCGTCCAGGCCGTCGCGTTCGCGCTCGGGTCGCTGCTCTTCGAGGCGTATCTCCGCCACGCGGTCGGGCTCGGCGGCGCCGACACCGACGACGCGCGCGCCGCGAACCGCGAGCGCTGGATCTCGCTCTTGGCCCCGAGGGGAGCACCATGACGAACAGCACCGTCACCGCCGCGCGCCACCCGGGCGGCCATCTTGCCGCCCGGCGAATCCACCTGGACCAGTACGGCATCGTGGTCGGCCCGGTCGGGCACCTGCACGAGGAGCGCGCCCGGCTGGCCGGGCTCACCTGGGAGCACTTCGACGCGACGCCGCTCGGCGCGACGGTCGGTGCGGAGCTCGCGGGCGTCGACCTCACCGCCGAGCTGCCCGACGCCGTCATCAACGAGCTCCGCCAGGCGCTGCTCGACTACAAGGTGATCTTCTTCCGCGACCAGCCACTGACGCCGGCGCAGCACGTCTGGTTCGCGCGTCGCTTCGGCGAGCTCGAGATCCACCCGTTCATCCCGGCCAACACCGGCCAGCCCGAGCTGGTCCGCTTCGCGAAGTCCGCCGACGTCGGCGGGTACGAGAACGGCTGGCACCACGACGTGACGTGGCGCGAGTGCCCCTCGATGGGCGCGATCCTCCACGGCATCGACGTGCCGCCGACGGGGGGCGACACGCTCTTCGCCGACATGTACGCCGCGTACGAGGGGCTCGACCCCGACCTGCAGGCCCGCGCCGACGAGCTCGTCGCCGTGCACGACTACGCCGGCGTGTTCGGGCGCCAGGTCGCGCCCGACCAAAAGGAGGCGATGCGCGCGAAGTATCCGCCCGTGGAGCACCCCGTGGTGATCCGCCATCCCGCCACGGGGCGCAAGCTCTTGTACGTGAACCGGTTCTTCGTCAGCCACCTCGTTGGCTTCGACCGCGAGGAGGGCACCGCGCTCATCGACCGTCTCGCCCGCCAAGCCGACACGATCGAGTACCAGTGCCGCTTCCGGTGGGCGCCGCACTCCGTCGCGTTCTGGGACAACCGGGCGGTGCAGCACTACGCCGCGTCGGACTACTGGCCCGACGTCCGGGTCGTGGAACGGGCGAGCATCGTCGGCGACCGCCCCGCCCGGTAGCTCAGGGCCGGGGCGGCCCGAGGTAGCGGCCCGGGAAGTATTCCGCCGCGGGCGCGAGCAGCGCGTTCACGATGTAGGGCGTGCCGGCGCCGAGCGCGCGCTCGAGCGCCGGGCGGATCTGCTCAGGTCGCTCGACGAGCTCGCCCCCGCCGTCAAAGCCCGGCGCGAGGCGCTCGTAGTGGCGGACACCGAGCGGCACCCACTGTCCGCTCCACCCGCGGTTGTTCATGACCACGGCCACGATCGGGAGCCCGAAGCGCGCGGCGGTGTCGAGCTCCATCGTGTGGAACCCGAAGGAGCCGTCGCCGACCATCCAGACGACCTGTGATCCGGGGCGGGCGAGCGCCGCGGCGAGGGCGTAGCCGATCCCGCCGCCGATGTTGCCGAAGTTGCTCATGCTGGGCTGGCAGCCCGGCTGGTACGCGGGGAAGGCGGCGCGCGTCCAGATCATGTTGAACGCCCCGTCGGCGACGACGGTCGCGTCGCGCTCGAGCAGGTCGCGCAGCTCGAGGCAGAGCCGCATCGGGTGGATCGGCACGTCCTCCGCCTTCGCCATGTCGGCCTGGCGCGCCGCGATCGTCGCCGCCTGCTCCTGGAGGTGCGCAACCCATGGGTCGATCGTGAGGGCCGGGACGGCGTCGGTGAGCTGGCGCAGCGTCGCCTTCGCGTCGCCGACGATCCCCACGCTCACCGGGACGCGGTTGCGCCCGATCTCGAGCGGGTTCACGTCGACCTGGATGAGGTGCTCGAGGTTCGGGAAGCGGCCGTACCCGAAGAAGTAGTCGAGCTGCTTCCCGACGCAGCACAGCACGTCCGCCTGGTAGCAGACGTTCTGCCAGTCCTGGCCGAAGCAGCGCGGATGGTCGTCGGGGATGGTGCCCCGCCCGGCCTGCCGCGTCACGACGGGGATTCCGGTCCGGTCGACGAACGCGCGCAGCTCCTCGTCGGCGTCCGCCCACCAGACGCCGCTGCCCGCGACGAGCGCCGGCCGCTGCGCGGCCTGGAGCAGCGCGGCGGCCTGGTCGATGAGCGCGGGCGCGGCGCCGCCACCCCCGGCCTGCGAGGGGAGCAGGCTCGGCTGGGTCACCGCGGCGTCGTCGATGCTCGAGTGGATGAGGTCGATCGCGATCTCGAGGTAGACGGGTCCGGGCTTCCCCGCGCGCGCCGCGCGGAACGCCATCGCCACGTACTCGGGGAGCCGCTCGAGGTGGTAGACGCGCCGGGCCCACTTCGTCACGGGGCGCACGACCTCGAGCTGCTCGAGCGATTCGACCTCGCCGCTGTCCTGGCCGCGCAGCGTCGCCGCGCCGGCGATGCATACGAGGGGCGTGCCGCTCGAGAGCGCGTTGGCCAGCCCGGTGATCGTGTTGGTGATCCCGGGCGCGGCGGTGACGAGGCACACCCCGGGCTGGCGGGTGGCGAGCGCCCAGCCCTCCGCGGCGTAGGTCGCGGCGGCCTCGTGGCGCACGTCGACCAGGGTCACGTCCGGCGCCGCCTGGATCGCCCACCACGTCGGGTTGATGTGGCCGCCGCCCAGCCCGAAGACGTGGGTGACGCCCTCGCGGCGCAGCGCCTCGCAGACCAGCTGGCCGCCGTTCACCATGGTCACGGCGTCGCGCCGACCAGCCACTCGTCGAGCCGGCCCGCGACGGCGGCGACGCGGGTCGCGCTCGGCGTCGCGTCGTTGAGCTGGGCGAGCGCCTCGACGTCGGCGAGGGCGACGCCGTAGGCGTCGGCGACGAGGTGCGTCGCCGGTCCGCCGCGCGCGGGGTCGACGACCCCGATCGTGTTGCCGAAGATCGTGATCTCGTGGAACCCGGCCACGAGCAGCATCCAGCCGAGGATGCAGCAGCCGCCCTCCCCCATGAGCAGCCCGGCGTTCAGCGTGGGCGGCAGGCTGGCGCGGACGCGGCGGAGGAGCTCGAGGTCCACGTCAGCCGGGCGGCGCGGCGTAGCCGGGCACCGCAGGCGGGCCGCCGACGTAGAGCGTCTGGCCGGAGAGGAAGCTCGCGGCCGGTGAGACGAGGAAGAGGATGGGCCAGGCGATCTCCTCCGGTGTCCCGGCGCGGCGGAAGCCGTTGGAGCGGCCGCCGACGACGTCGGGGTCCTGGCCGATGCGCTCCATCGCCCGCACGAAGCCCTCGGACTTGATCGCGCCGACGCCGACGCAGTTCACCCGGATCCCGTAGGGCGCGAGGCCGGCGGCGTACGACTCGGTGAGGTTCTCGACGCCCGCCTTCGCCGCGCCGTACGGGGCGACGAACGGCAGCCCCCGCTCGGCCGCGCCCGACGAGATGTTGACGATCGCGCCCGTGCGCCGCTCCATCATGTGGCGGGCCGCGGCCTGGGACAGCACGAAGACGCTGCTCAGGTTCAGGGCGATCGAGTTGTGAAACCCGTCGAGCTCCCAGGCGTCGAGGGGGCGGGACTGCGACCCGCCGGCGTTGTTCACGAGGATGTCGAGGCGCCCGTAGTCGGCGATGGTGGCGTCGACGAGCGCGGTGCACGCCTCGGGGTCGCGCACGTCGGTGGGCACGACGAGGGCCCGCCGTCCGGTGCCCTGGACCTCGGCGGCGACCCGCTCGAGGTTCTCGCGTCGCCGGCTCGCGAGCACGACGTCGGCGCCGTGCGCGGCGAGGACGAGTGCGGTGGCCCGCCCGATCCCGGTGCCGCCGCCGGTGACGATCGCGACCTGGTCGGTCAGGTCGAACATCGGCTCAGGGACGGCCACGCTGCCTCACTCGTCAGAGCAGGTCGAGCTTGATGGTGTTGATGTTCTTCGGGTTGCAGTCGAACGTACCCGGCTTCGTCGGGTAGACGCGGACGAACTTGCCGTTGCGGACCTGCAGCAGCGCAAAGCACGGTGTCGGCAGGTGGCGGCCGACGTCGGTCTCACCGAGCATGCCGTCGGCGGTGAAGTTGTGGATGGTGGCGGCCGTCGCCAGCACCGCGGCGCGGGTCAGGCCGTTCTTCCCGTCCTTCTGGACGATGTCGTTCACGACGTCCCGGAGGAAGATGCCGGCCGCCCAGGCGTTCGCCCCGAAGGCGTCGGCGTTGTTCACCCCCGTGTACTGCAGGTAGCTGCGCACCATCGCGTTCGTGCTCGCCTCCGCGAAGGGGACGAAGGTCGTGTACACGTACTGGCCCTCGACGGCCGTGCCGCCCTGCTGGATGAAGCTCTTGTCGTAACACTGGATCGAGCAGTCCCATACCTTCACGGACGTGACGCCCTGCACGATCGCCTCCTTGCGCAGCTCGACCATGCTCGACGCGGCGAGACCGGCGCGCGCGTAGGTGGACTGGTCGTTCTTGGCGGCCTGGACGACGGGCGTGAACGCGCTCTGGGGCGCGGCGCCGGAGATGTCGAACTCCTGGTCCGCCCGGATACCGAGCTGCTGCTGCGACTTGAACAGCGGCACCTGCGCGTTCTTCGAGGCCAGCAGGTCCGAGGGATAGACGTAGATGCCGTGGAGGTTCTTGAAGTGGCTGAGGAAGTAGCGCGTCGTGCCGACGGTCGCCAGGTAGGTCTGGGGGTGCTGGTTCATCGTGGCGCAGTCGAGCGTCTCACCTTCGACGGAGAACGACACGGGTGAGCACTGGTGCACCGGCTCGGTCTGCACGACGGGGAAGTCCGGCAGCCCGACCGGCTTGCCGGCCTGGTCCTTGCACCCGACGAGGTCGTCGACGTTGTTGACGAACAGCGCGCTCGTCCCGACGATCGCGAAGTCCTGCTGGCAGGCCTGGATGATCGCGTTGCGCGCGTCCGTGTCGCTCAGGTGCGTGTCGATGAAGTCGACGAGGACCTTCCGACCGGCGAGGCCCCCGTGGGCGTTCATGTAGCGGGCCCATCCCTGCACGGCACTCACCGAGCCCTGGAACAGGCCGGGCTCCGCGGCGTTGTCCACGTCCGCGAGCACGCCGACGCGGATGGTCGTGGGCGTGATCCCGACGTCCGTGCCCTGCAAGGGCCCCCCGCTCGCCTGCGCCCCCGCGCCCGCGGCCGTCGCCCCGGTCAGCACCACGACGAGCGCCCCGACCAGCGCGCACTTCCGGCTCCGCCGCATGAGTCCCCCCGGACGTTCGGAATGTCCTTCTCGTGGTCGAGAAAGAGTTTCTCTGGCGGGCGGCTCGGCGTCAAGGGCCGCGCCCGCGGAGCCCGCCGAGGGCGAAGGCGACCGTGTCGTCGACGTCGCTCCTGGTGAGGGGTCGGCGCTGGATGAGGCTCCACGTCATGTGGCCGAGGGTGAGCTGGACGACGTGCTCGACGTCGCGCTCGACGTCGAGGTGCGCGAGCTCCCCGGCTTCGTGCGCGCGGACGAGCGCGTCGCGCAGGGGCGCGCGCAACACCTCGTCGGCGACCAACGACTCCTCGGGGAACTCGTAGGAGAAGCGGAGGCCGTTGGCGAGGAACGGCCGCGTGTCCGAGGCCGGGTGGGGCTCCTGGGCGCGCGCCAGCATCCCCCGCATCCAGCACTCGACGGCCTCGAGCGGGCTGGCGCACCGGTCCATGCGCTGCTCGAGGCGCTCCATGTAGCGGCGGTTGCCGTCCTCGAGCACGGCGATGAGCAGCTCGGCCTTGCCGGTGAAGTGCCGATAGAACGCCCGGTTGGAGACGCCCGCGGCGGCGATGACGTCGGTGACGCGCAGGTCCAGCGTCTCGGTCTCGCGGATGAGCCCGACCGCGGCGGCGAGGATGCGCTCGACCTGCTCGGACGACCGCGTGACCTCGGAGGCGACGGCCCGCTCGACGGAGCGGTGCAGGGTGGGTCGGCTGGCGTCCACGGCGGGCACCGTAGGACGAACGCGTGGTCCGGGACAGTGTCGGCGCCGCGCCAGACTGCGGCCGTCGACCCAGAGGGAGGGTGTATGCCAGCGATCCTGTCGGGCATCCGCGTGCTCGAGGTGGCGTCGTGGACGTTCGTGCCCGCGGCCGGGGCCGTGCTCGCCGAGTGGGGCGCCGACGTGTTGAAGATCGAGCACCCGGTGAGCGGCGACCCCCAGCGGGGCCTCATCAGCTCGGGCCTCGTGCCCGCCGCGGCGGGCGGCTTCAACTACATGATGGAGCAGCCGAACCGCGGGAAGCGCAGCCTCGGTCTGAACCTCGCCCGCGACGAGGGCCGCGAGCTCCTCTATCGGCTGGCCGAGACGAGCGACGTGTTCCTGACGAACCTGCTGCCCGCGGCCCGGGCGAAGCTGCGAATCGACGTCGCCGACATCCGGGCGCGCAACCCCGAGATCGTCTACGTGCGCGGCAGCGGGCAGGGGACACGGGGACCCGACGCGACGAAGGGCGGCTACGACGGTGCCTCCTACTGGGCGCGCGGGGGCATCGCCGCGGCGCTCACCCCGCGGGGCCTCGAGCCCCCCGTCGGGCAGCGACCGGCGTTCGGCGACGTGATGGGTGGCCTGGCGATCGCCGGTGGGATCGCCGCCGCGCTGGTGCGGCGCGAGCGCACCGGCGACACGTCGGTGGTCGACGTGTCCCTGCTGGCGCACGGCGCTGGG
>DATDGU010000343.1:0-2965 GCA_036521915.1 Acidimicrobiia bacterium
GCCCGTCGCGCCGCCGGCGGCCGTGTCCGTCCCGGGCTCGACCTCGATCGATCTGCGCGGCCTCGTGCCCGGCGCCGTGACCGAGACACCTGACGGGCAGGCGTGGGTCGCGGCCACCGACCCGCGGGCCACGACCCCCGAGGCGCTCGTGGCGCGCGTCGCCCCGGGCGCCACGACGGCGTCGAGCGTGACCCCGATCGTCGACGGCTGCGACGTCACCGCGATCGCCGCGCTCGGCCCGTCGGTGTGGGTCGCGACGTGCGACCCGAGCGCCGCGGGCACGGCGACGTCCGGCGCCGAGCTCGTTCGGCTCGACGCGTCGGGCGCCGTCACGACGCGGGTCGCCGTCCCGGCCGGCTGCGTCACACAGCTCGCCGCGGGCACGACGACGCTCTGGGGCTCGACCGCGCCGCGCAGCGACGCGCCGCCGCGCCTGTTCCGCCTGACCGCGGCGACCGGCGTCCTCAATTCGCCGGTCGCGTTGAATGGAGAGCAGCCCAGCGGCCTGGCCGTCGCTGGCGACGACCCGTGGACGGTCCGCACCGCCGCGGGCGGCTCGCGCCTCGTGCGCAACGACGGCGCCACGGGTGCGGACGCGGTGTCGGTCGCGACCGGTCCGGCTCGCCTCGACGGCGTGCTCGGGCCCACGCTCTGGACCGCCGACCCGACCACGGGCGCGCTCACGGCGCGCGACGCCATCACGGGCGCGGCCATCGCGACCGTGGCCGTGCCGACGCTGCAGGCCGTCGCCGTCGGCGCGAGCGGCGTCTGGTACGAGCAGGCGTCCACCGCGTCGCTCACCGTCACGATCGGGCGCGTCGCGATCGGCGGGACGCCGACGACGGTCACGTCGTTCACGGGTCCCGGCCCGGCCGAGAGCGGGCTGCCGTTCCTCGGCACGCTGTCGGTCACCGCGCGCGGCGCCTGGCTCGCCGAGCAGGACCACCTCTTCGTGCTGCCCGCCTAGCCACCCGGGGTGCGGCGGGGCCCTCGGAACCGCGACAATCCTTCCGCATGGGAAGCCCGCTCGACCTCGATTTCAAGGCCCTGCTGCCCGAGAAGGTCGCGCTCATCACGGGGAGCGGGTCGGGCCAGGGCCGCGCCGCCGCCCGCCTGTTCTCGGCGCACGGCGCACGGATCGTCGTCGTGGACGTCAACGACGACGGCGCCGCCGAGACGGTGCGCCTCCTTGAGGAGCAGGGCGGCGAGGGCATCGCGATCCACGCCGACGTGTCGGAGCGTGCCGACGTGGACCGCATGGTCGACACGGCGATGGAGCGCTTCGGTCGACTCGACGTCCTCTACAACAACGCCGCGGTGCAGATGAGCGGCCGGCTCGTCGAGTGCACCGACGAGGAGTGGGACCTCACGATCGCGACGAACCTGTCGGCGATCTTCTGGGCCTGCCGGGCCGCGCTCCCCCACCTGCTCGAGGGTGACGGCGGGAGCATCATCAACACGGCGTCGACGCTCGGGCTGATCGGCTCCGAGGGCTACGCCGCGTACGGCGCGGCGAAGGCGGGCCTTGTGCTGCTCACCAAGCAGCTGGCCGTCGAGTACGGCCCGGCCGTGCGAGCCAACGTCATCGCCCCCGGGTCGATCGACACCCCGCGGTTCCGCAAGGTCCTCGACAAGACGCCCGGCGCGGGCGACTTCGTCGAGGGCCTGAAGCGCACGATCCCCGTCCGGCGTCTCGGCCTCGCCGAGGACATCGCAGCGATCGCGCTCTTCCTCGCCAGCGACCAGTCCGCGTATGTGAGCGGCGCCGTCGTTCCCGCGGACGGCGGCCTGGCGGCGCTGCGATGACGCTCGACGGCGCGGCCCTCGTGACCGGCGGTGCCGCCGGGCTCGGCGAGGCCATCGCGCACCGGCTCGCACACGACGGCGCCGCCGTCGCCGTGGCCGACGTCGACCAGCCCGGCGCCGAGCGCGTCGCCGCGTCGATCACCAACGGCGGCGGCCGGGCGACGGCGGTGCCCTGCGACGTCACCCGCACCGCGGACGTCGAGGCGGCGGTGCGCGCCGCGACGGCGCTCGGGCCGCTGCGCACCCTCGTGCTCTCCGCGGCCGTCGAGAGCCGCCAGAGCGTCCTCGAGTGCAGCGACGAGGACTGGCAGCGCGTCCTCGACATCGACCTGAAGGGCCCGTTCCTCTGCATGCGGGCCGCGATCCCGGTGATCGCCGCGACCGGCGGCGGCTCGGTCATCGCCATGGGCTCGACCCTCGGGCTCATCGTCGCCCCCGGCCACCCCGCCTATTGCGCGGCGAAGGGCGCCCTCGTGAACCTGTGCAAGCAGGCGGCGATCGAACACGCCGGCGACGGCGTGCGCGTGAACGTGGTGGCCCCGTCCGCGACGGACACCGGCCTGTTCATCCGCTTCTCGGAGATGGCGCCCGACCCGGAGGGGATGCGGAGCCGGATCGCCGAGCTGAACCCGATGCATCGCCTCGGCACCGCCCGCGAGGTGTGCGACGCCGTCGCGTTCCTCGCGTCGGACGCCTCGACGTACACGAGCGGCTGCGTCCTCCCGATCGACGGGGCGCTCGCCGCCCGCCGGATGTGACCCCTCGTGCGTGACGGCCTCGCCGTCCTCGACGCCGACGCCCACGTCGTCGAGCCGGGCTCCCTCTTCGCCGCCTGGACACCCCCCGGCCGGCCGGTCATGGACCTCCCCGCCACGACACCGGTCGAGCTCTGCGGCGACTCGTCGCTGCTCGCCGACCAGCTCGAGCACGGCTTCGACGCCCCGTCGTACCTCCGGGCGATGGACGCGCAGCACATCGACGCGGCCGTGCTGTTCCCCTCGATCGGGCTCTTCGTGCCGTTCCTGCCCGAGCTCGACGACGACGAGGCCGCGGACGCCTGCCGGGCGTACAATGAGTGGGCCGCGGCGTACTGCGCGACCGACCCGGCGCGGCTCGCCGCGATGGGCGTCGTCCCCCAGCGCGCGCCGACGCGTGCCGC
>DATDGU010000344.1:0-3099 GCA_036521915.1 Acidimicrobiia bacterium
GACATCGACGGCGCGCGCCAGGTCCCGACGGTCGACGTGCTGATCGTCGAGGGCGTGAACGTGCTGAGCGCGGCGGCGGACCTGCTCGACATCGGCGTGTACGTCGACGCCGACGAGGCGAACCTCGAGACCTGGTTCCGCCGCCGGTTCCTGGAGCTCACCGCGGCGGCCGCCGACGACCCCACGTCCTTCTACCGCATGTTCCAGGGGCTGGACGACGCCGGCGTGGCGACCGTCGCGGACGACGTGTGGCGGACCGTGAACCTGCCGAACCTGCGCGAACACATCGCGCCGAGCGCGGCCGGGGCGCGCCTCGTCATCCACAAGGGCGCCGACCACGCCGTGCGCGCCGTCGACGTGCGCGACGATGGCCCTGCCGCCGAGCCGGAGGGACCATGACGAGCGACGAGACCCTGGTCGCGCACCTCGATCACGTCTGGACGTCGATCGCCGACGTCGGCCGGGCGCTCCGCGAGCCCGAGTGGAAGACGCCGACCGAGGTGCCGGGCTGGACAGTGCAGGACAACCTCGCGCACATCACCGCGCTCGAGTGGCGCCTGCTCGACCGGCCCGACCCGGCCCACACCCTCCCCGAGGACCTCGACCTCGCCCATGTGCAGAACGACTTCGGGCGCTCCAACGAGATCTTCGTCGACTCACGGCGGGAGCGCCGCGGCGCCGAGGCGCTCGCCGAGTTCGAGGAGGTGACGGCGGCCCGCTCGGCCGCCCTCCACGCGGCGAGCCCGGACGACTTCGGCGCGCCCTCGTGGACGCCGATGGGGGACGGCACGGTGCGAGACCTCCTGCCGTTCCGGATCTTCGACGCGTGGGTCCACGAGCAGGACATGCGACGCGCCGTGACGCGGCCCGGGGACCTTGACAGCGCCGTCGCGCGGACGGCGATGGACCGGATCGGCGCGACCCTCCCGTTCGTGGTCGGCAAGAAGGTGGCGCCGCCCGAGGGGACGACCGTCGTCGTCGAGCTGCGCGAGCCGCTCGCCGGCCGCCACGCCGTCGTCGTCCAGGGCCGCGCCCGGCCCCTCACCGACGCGCCCGCCGACCCGACCGTGCGCATCCGGACCGACGGCGAGACGTTCGCGCGCCTGGCGTGCGGTCGCCTCGACCCGCTCGTGGTGCTGGCCGCGGGCGACGTGCGCTTCGACGGCGACGCCGCGCTCGGCCGGCGCGTCGTCGAGTCGCTCAACTTCCTCTTCTGAACTCAGCCGGTGAGGGCGTCGACCCGCTCGAGCGTGAAATGGTGCGCGGGCCGCGGGCCGGTGGCGTGCGCGAGGGCCATCGGCTCGCCGGGGTCGCGGCGGAACCCGACGCGCTCGAGGACGCGGGGCGACACCGGGTTGTCGGCGTAGACCCAGGCCGTGACCCGGTCGAGGCCGAGCGGGCCGAACGCCCAGCCGACGACGAGGCGCAAGGCGCGGGTGGCGACGCCCTGGCCGCGTGCCGCGGCGGCGACCCAGTAGCCGATGAAGGGGCTGCCGTCGACGCCCCGGAGGCGGTGGACGCCGATGCCGCCGAGCAGCGCGTCGGTGTCGCGCCCGACGATGACGAAGCCGGCCTCCTCGCCGCGGCGCCACGCGCTCGTGGCCGCGCCGACCCAGGCCACGGCGTCGTCGCGCGTGTACGGGGACGGGATCCGCGTGAACCGGGGGATCGCTGGATCCTGCACCGCGGCGGTCACCGCGTCGACGTCGGCGGGCACGGGCGGGCGCAGGCGGATGCGGTCGTCGGCCAGGTCGGGCACGTCCAAGGCCATGCGACGAGCGTGCCATCATCGACGCGTCGCACCCGGTCGCTTTTCGGAGGAGCGCGATGAGCCTCGTCCACAACATCGTCGGGCCACCGAGCGCCGAGCGCGTGCTGCTGCTCGTCCACGGGTTCGGCGCCGACGAGCGCGACCTCGGCGGCCTGCTCTCCTATCTCGATCCGGAGGGCCGGTTCCTCACCGTCCTGCCGCGCGGCCCGGTGGCGGCGCCGCCCGGCTTCGCGTGGTTCGACCCGGCCGGCGGCGCCGACGACGCGACGTTCACCAGCTCGCTCGACGCGCTCGACGACCTCCTCGACGAGGTGTGCACCGCGAACGGCAAGGACCGGGCCGACGCCATCGTGGGCGGCTTCTCCCAGGGCGGCGGCCTCGCCGTGGCGCTCGGCCTGCGGCGCAGTGACCGGCCGCACCCGCTCGCGGTGCTCGCGATGAGCCCGATGACGCCCGACGGTGTCGACTTCGACTGGGACGCGGCGAAGACCGTGCCGGTGCTCGTCCAGCACGGCACCGACGACCCGCTCATCCCGGTCGCCCGGGGACGCGCGCTCGCCGCGTCGCTCATGGACCACGGCGTGCCCGTCGTCTACCAGGAGTACCCGATGGGTCACGCCGTGGCGCTGGAGAGCATCCAGGCGGCGAAGTCGTGGCTCAACGAGGTCGTGGCGGGGGAGCGGCCGAGCGAGCCGATGCCCGAGGCGCCGCCGGAGCTGCTCGTGAAGCCGGTGACGACCGCGGCGTTCGAGACCGAGGTGCTGCGCGCCGAGCAGCCGGTGATCGTCGACTTCTGGGCGCCGTGGTGCGAGCCGTGCCGGGCCGTGTCGCCGGTCGTGGAGCAGATCGCCGCGATGCGCCAGGGCTCCTACAAGGTGGTGAAGGTGAACATCGACGAGGAGCCGGCGATCGCGCAGCGCTTCGAGGTGCAGAGCATCCCGATGATCGGGCTGTTCCGCAACGGGCGCCTCGAGCGGGCCGCGCTGGGCGCGAAGCCCCGTCAGGCGCTGGAGGCCGAGCTGGGGATGCTCGTCATCCCCTGACCGTGATCGCCCCGGCCGGCCCGTCGACCGCACGGGCGACGACGGCCGCCGCGGGCGTGTGCCGGGCGACGAGCTCCGCGACGAGCGCATCGGCCTGGCCGGCGTCCACCGCGATGAGCAGCCCGCCCGAGGTCTGCGCGTCGGCGAGGACCAGCTGCTCCGTCTCGGGGAGGTCCCCCCAGTCGACGGGCGCCTCGGCGCTGACGAAGGCGTGGTTTCGGGTCGTGCCGCCGGCGACCATCCCGGCGGCGAGCAGGTCGCGTGCCCCGTCGAGCACGGGGACGG
>DATDGU010000345.1:0-2394 GCA_036521915.1 Acidimicrobiia bacterium
CGATCGTCGCCGCGGCCGCCGACCTGCTCGCCACCGGCGCCGACCTCGCCGGCCGGCGACTCCTCGTCACCGCGGGCGGGACCCGCGAACCGATCGACCCCGTCCGCTACGTCGGCAACCGCTCCTCCGGGAAGATGGGCACCGCGCTCGCCGCGGTCGCGGCGCGGCGCGGCGCCGACGTCACGCTGGTCACCACCGCGGCGCTCCCCGTCCCCTCCGGCGTCGAGGTCGTCAGCGTCACGACCGCCGAGGAGATGGCCGACGCGGTGCTGCACCGCTTCGACGCCGTCGACGCGGTCATCATGGCCGCGGCGGTCGCCGACTTCCGCCCGAAGGCCGCCGCCACCGAGAAGCTGAAGAAACGCGACGGCGTCCCCGAGCTCGTGCTCGAGCCGACACCCGACATCCTCGCCGCGCTCGGCGCCACCCGCCGCCACCAGGTCCTCGTCGGCTTCGCCGCCGAGACCACCGCACTGCACGAGCACGCCGCGGCCAAGCTCGCGGCGAAGGACCTCGACCTCGTCGTCGCCAACGACGTCTCGGCGCCCGACGCCGGGTTCGAAGTCGACACGAACCGGACGAGTCCAGCAGGATCGCCCGGTTCGGCGGAGGAGCTGGCGCTCATGCCCAAGGCGGTGCTCGCCGCGACGGTGCTCGACCGGGTGCGCGACCTCCTCGACCACGGACCACAAGCGAGGCATTCGTGACCGACCACTACACGTTCACGTCGGAGTCGGTGACCGAGGGTCACCCCGACAAGATGTGCGACCAGATCAGCGACGCCGTCCTCGACGCGCTCTTCGACGAGGACCCGACGAGCCGCGTCGCCTGCGAGAGCATGGCGACCACCGGGCTCGTCGTCGTCGCCGGCGAGATCAGCACCAAGGCCTACATCGACATCCCCCGCGTCGTGCGCGACACCGTGAAGAGCATCGGCTACGACCGGGAGTCGTACGGCTTCGACGGCAACACGTGCGGCGTCATCACCTCGATCGACGAGCAGTCACCCGACATCGCGATGGGCGTCGACAAGGCCGCCGAGCTGAAAGACGGCCTCGGCGACCTCTACGACGAGATCGGCGCCGGCGACCAGGGGATGATGTTCGGCTACGCCTGCGACGACACCGACGACCTCATGCCGATGCCGATCTGGCTGGCCCATCGGCTCGCGCAGCGCCTCGCCGAGGTCCGCCGGGCCGGCGACCTCGACTACCTCCGCCCCGACGGCAAGACCCAGGTCACCATCGAGTACGAGCACGGTCGCCCCCAGCGCCTCTCGAACGTGCTCATCTCGACCCAGACCGGGCCCGGCGTCAACATCGCCACCACCCTGAAGCCCGACCTGCAGGAGCACGTGATCAGGCCGCTGCTGCCGTCGCAGTTCGCCGACGACGACTTCGAGGTGCTCGTCAACCCGACCGGCAACTTCGAGCAGGGCGGACCCCACGCCGACTGCGGCCTCACCGGCCGCAAGATCATCGTGGACACCTACGGTGGCATGGCCCGCCATGGCGGCGGCGCGTTCAGCGGCAAGGACCCGACCAAGGTCGACCGCTCCGCGGCGTACGCCGTGCGCCACGCGGCGAAGAACATCGTCGCCGCCGGCATCGCCCGGCGCTGCGAGGTGCAGGTCGCGTACGCGATCGGTGTCGCCCGCCCCGTGTCGGTGATGGTCGAGACCTTCGGGACCTCCGAGATCGACCCGGCGAAGCTCCCCGCGCTGGTGCAGGAGCACTTCGACCTGCGACCCGCCGCGATCATCGAGCGCCTGGCCCTCCGCCGCCCCATCTTCCGGCGCACCGCCGCCTACGGGCACTTCGGACGCAGCGAGCCGAGCTTCACCTGGGAGCGCACCGACCACGCGGACGACCTGCGCGCCGCCGCCAAGTCGCTCGCCTGACCCCCGCCCCGTGAGCGGGGCCGTCTGGCGCGTGCTGCCCGACGTCGCCGCGGTCGACCGGCTCTTCGACTACTGGGCGCCCCCCGACACCGCCGCGCCCGTCGGGACCATCGTGCGCGTCCCGCTCCACGGGCGGCGCGTCCGCGGCTGGGTCCTCGCCCGGGCGGACACGCCCGACGTCGACGCCGCGCTCGTCCAGCCGGTCCGCGCCGTCGTCTCGGCCGGCCCGCCGCCCGACGTCGTCGCGCTGTGCGAGTGGGCCGCGTGGCGCTGGGCCGGCCCCCGGGCCACGTTCCTGCGTGCGGCGTCGCCCCCCAACGTGGTGGCGGTCGGCGACGTCGAGCCCGACGTCGCCGTGCACCCCGCCGTCGAGGGCCCGGTCGCGCTCGCGGACCGCGCCCGGCGTCTCGTGGTGTGGCCGCCGGCGCGGCCCCGCGACGACCTCGTCGTCTCGCTCCTCGCGGTGGAGGGCTCGACGATCGTCGTGGCCCCCG
>DATDGU010000346.1:0-2144 GCA_036521915.1 Acidimicrobiia bacterium
GCCTGGTGGACGAGCATCCCGAGGCCGTTCAGCGTCCGTGCCCCGTGGGCGGCCGCGGCGGCGAGCAGCGGGGTCTCGGGAGGTGCGTACACGGTGTCGATCACGACCTGGCCGGCGTGGAGACGGTGGGCGTCGAAGGGCGGGGCCTCGCCGCACATCCCGATCGGCGTCGCGTTCACGACGACGTCGCTCGCATAGGCGGCGGTGTCGAGCCCGTCGAACGCCGCGGTGTTCGCCGACGGCGCGAGCGCGGCCGCGGTCGCGGCGGCCTCGGGTCGGCGAGCCGCCACGGTCACCTGGCTCCCGACGGTCCCGAGCGCGTGGACGATGGCGCGTGCCGCGCCACCCGCCCCGAGGACGAGCACCCGGGCGGCGAGGTCGACGCCGGCGTCCCGCGCCGCGTCAACGAACCCGTCGCCGTCGGTCGAATCGCCGAGCCGCGCGCCCTCGCCGAGCACGACGGTGTTCGCTGCGTCGAGCGCGGCGGCGGCGGGGGTGAGGTCGTCGCAGGCCCGCGCCGCCTCCGTCTTGTGCGGCATCGTCACGTTGCAGCCGGCCACGCCGGCGGCCTGCAGGCCGATGAGCGCGTCCCGGACCCGGCCCGGTGCGACCGGGAAGGCGACGTACACCCAGTCGAGGCCGAGCGCGGCGTACGCCGCGTTGTGGATCGCCGGCGACAGCGAATGCCGGACCGGCTGGCCGATGATCCCCGCGACGGTGGTCTGCCCGCTGGGGGGCAGCGTCACAAAAGGCCCTTCTGGTGGGCGATCGCGATGTTGTGGTTCTGCTGGGCGAGCGTCGTGGAGAACGCCAGCTTCCCGCTCGCGTCCGAGATCACGTAATAGAGGTAGGGCACGGTGGCGGGGTTCATCGCGGCCTGCAGCGACGCCTGGGTGACGCTGGCGATCGGCGTGGGCGGCAGCCCCGACACCTTGTACGTGTTGTACGGCGAGACACGCTGCTTGTCGGCGTTCGTCGGCACCGGCGGGCAGCCGCCCTTCACGTAGCAGAGGGTGGCGTCGATCTGGAGGGGCATCCCCATCTTCAGGCGGTTGTAGATGACGGCCGCGACGAGCGGGGCGTCGGTGGGGACCTTCACCTCCTGTTGGATCAGGGAGGCGATGATCACCGTCTGGTAGGGGGTCACCGCGGTGGTGCTGCCGAGCCCGATCCCGTCGCCGATCTGGTCGAAGCGGTCGACGAGGCGCCGGACGATCGAGGCGTCGCTCTCGTTCGGCAGCACGAAGTAGGTGTCGGGGAACAGCAGGCCCTCGAGGGAGTTCGTGGTCGCCGGCTGATACGACGAGCGGACCAGGCCGGAGTTCGCCACCTGGACGAACCCGGCGGCCGTGTGGCCGGGCAGCATGGCCACCACCGAGGCGATCCCCTTGACGGTGAGTCCCGGTCGCAGCAGCAGCTGGACCTGGCCGCCGCCCACCGGCTTGGCCGTCGAGGGCGGCGTCGGGCCGCTCGACACGACGCTCGGGCCGACCGTGATGATCGCGACGAGGAGTATCGGGACGGTGAGCACGCCGATCACGACCGCGACGGCGACGCTGCGGCGGGCCGCCCGGGCCGCGCCGCTGCTCGGCCGGGCGAGGCTGTGGCCGTTGCCGCCGACCTCGACGATCGGGTTCTCCTCGGTCGTCGCGTCGACCCACGCCGGCCGGGGCGGCGCCTTCGTCGCGGCGCGCGCGGCGCGCTTCTCGGCGCGGCTCGGGCGCGACGGCTTCTCGGGAGGCGGCGCGGGGGCGGGCGTCTCCGCCTGCTTCGCCGCGCGGCCCGCGCTTCGCGAGCTCTTCGTGGGCTTCGCCTCCGCCTCGCGCGCCTCGCGGCGCTCGCGTCGGGTCAGGCCTGCGTCGGGCTCCGACGATCGGCTCGATTCGGGGCGGGACGCAGCCGGGCCTCCCGGGCCGGGCCCCTCGACGTGCTCGGTCACCGCCGAGACTCTAGGTAGGACTGGAGCATGACGGCGGCCGCGGCGTCGTCCACCGGCCGGCGGCGAGCCGAGCGGCGGCGGCCGCGGGTGGCCCGCTCCGCCGTGACGGTGGAGAACCGCTCGTCGTGGACCTCGACGGGCAGGTCGGGGCCGGCAAGGTCCTGGAGCGCGGCGGCCTCGGCGCGGGCCGCCCGGGCGGACGGGC
>DATDGU010000347.1:0-3761 GCA_036521915.1 Acidimicrobiia bacterium
GGCGGCGGCTGCGACCGGCCCGGCGCCGCGCTCGCCGTGGTCGACGGCGACGAGATCCGCATCACGGGCCTCATCGCGTCCCTCGACGGGCGCATCGTGCTCCGGGCCGACGCGGTCGGCCGCGAGCCGGTCGCGACGGGCGAGGCCGTGGCGACGACGCTCCTCGACCGGGACGGCGGCCGGGCGCTCCTCGCCGACGACCCCGCCGCGTGAGCGACGCGACGCCGCCGCCGGTCTTCCTGGTCGGGGCGGGCCCGGGTGACCCGGGCCTGCTGACCCGCCGCGGCGCGGAGGTCCTCGCCGCCGCGGACGTCGTCGTCTACGACCGGCTCGCCGCCCCGGCGCTCCTCGACCTCGCTCGCCCCGACGCCGAGCGCCTGTCGGTCGGGAAGGCGCCCGGGCGCGCCGAGGCGAGCCAGGACGAGATCAACGCGCTCCTCGTCGCCCACGCCCGCGCCGGCCGGCGCGTCGTGCGGCTGAAGGGCGGCGACCCGTTCGTGTTCGGCCGAGGCGGGGAGGAGGCCGAGGCCCTCCGCGACGCCGGCCTGGCGTTCGAGGTCGTGCCCGGCGTGACGAGCGCGCTCGCGGCGCCGGCGTACGCCGGGATCCCCGTGACGCACCGTGGCCTGGCGCGCTCGGTCACCATCGTGACCGGCCACGAGGACCCGACCCAGGACGCGGCGGGCGTCGACTGGGCCGCGCTCGCGCGCGCCGGCGGGACGATCGTCGTGCTCATGGGCGCGTCCCGCATCGACGCGATCGCCCACGAGCTGCGCGACGCCGGGCTGCCCGCCGACACGCCCGTCGCCGCCGTGCAGCGCGGCACCCGCCCCGACCAGGCGACGCTGCGCGCCACCCTCGACACGATCGGCGACGCCGCGCCGTCCGCGCCCGCGGCCATCGTCGTGGGTCCGGTCGCGGCGCTCGACCTCGCGTGGTTCGAGCGTCGCCCGCTGTTCGGCCGCACCGTCGTCGTCACCCGCGCCCGGGAGCAGGCGAGCGGCCTGCGCGCCACGCTCGAGGCGCTCGGCGCGGCCGTGGAGGAGCTGCCCGCGATCGCCCTCGAGCCGCTCCCCGTCACGCTGCCCGACCTGCCGCGCTTCGCGTGGCTCGTGCTCACGTCGGCGAACGGGGTCCGCGCCCTCTTCGACGCGCTCCACGCCGCCGGCCGGGACGCCCGGGCGCTCGCGGGGCTGCGCGTCGCCGTCATCGGGCCCGGCACCGCCGCCGCGCTCGACGCGTGCGGGGTGCGCGCCGATCTCATCCCCGACCGCTACGTCGCCGAGGCGCTCCTCGACGCCTTCCCCCCGGCGCAGCCCGGCGAGGCCGTGCTCCTGGCGCGGGCCGCCCAGGCCCGCGACGTGCTGCCGGACGGGCTCGCCGCCCGGGGCTACACCGTCGAGGTGCTGCCCCTCTACGCCACCCGGCCGACGCCGCCCGCCCCCGACGTTGTCGCCGCGCTGCGAGACGGGCGCGTCGACGCCGTGACCTTCACGTCGTCGTCGACCGTCACGAACTTCTGCGACGCGGTCGGGCCGCTCGAGCACCCGCCGCTCGTCGTCTCGATCGGCCCGGTGACGTCGGGCACGGCGCGCGAGCGCGGGCTCCCCGTCGACGCCGAGGCGCGCGAGCACACCATCGACGGGCTCGTGGCCCGGCTCGTCGAGGTCCTCGCTCACTAGGGTTCAGCGATGCTGCTCAGCCGGCTCGCGCAACGCTGGCTCCGAGTGGGACCGCCGACCGACCGGCACGTCACCGTCGAGCGTGACGTCGCGGTGCCCGTCGACGACGAGGTCGTGCTCCTCGCCGACCTGTACCACCCGGCCGGCGACGGCCCCCACCCGACCGTGCTCGTGCGCTGCCCCTACGGGCGGCGCGGCCCCATCGGGTTCTTCCTCGGCCGCATCTTCGCCGAGCGCGGCACGCACGCCGTCGTGCAGAGCTGCCGCGGCACCTTCGGCTCCGGCGGCGTGTTCGTCCCCAACTTCTCCGAGCGCGCCGACGGGCTCGCCACCATCGCCTGGCTCGAGTCCCAGCCCTGGTTCGACGGGCGCCTGGCGATGAACGGCCCCAGCTACATGGGCGGCGTGCAGTGGGCGGTCGCCGACCGCGCGGGCCCGAGCCTGAAGGCCTGCTGCACCCACGTCGCGTACTCGAACATCGCCGAGCACTGGTTCGGCGCCGGCACGTTCGCCCTCGAGGACGCCATCGACTGGACCACGAGCATCCACGTGCAGGAGGACCGCGCCGGCCACAGGCTCGCCGCGCTCGTCCACCCACGGCTGCGGCGCATCGACCGCGCCATCAACACCCTGCCCGTCGCCGGACTCGACGAGCGTGTCGTCGGCGCGCGCGTCGCGCCGTGGCGCGAGATCGTCGAGCACCCCGGGCGCGAGGACCCGCACTGGGCGCCGATCGACCACTCGGCGCGTGTCGCCCGCGTCGACGCCGCGGTGCTCCAAGTCGGCGGCTGGTACGACCTGTTCCTCCCCCAGCAGCTCGCCGACCGGGCGGCGCTCGTCGCCGCGGGACGGCCGTCGCGCCTCGTGATCGGCCCCTGGACCCATGTCGCGCCCGGCGGGTTCGCCGCGCAGATCCGCGAGTCGCTGCGCTTCCTCGACCGCCACGTCCACGAGCCACCCCGGGGCGATCCTCCGCCGTCCCCCGTGCGGGTCTTCGTCATGGGAGCCGAGGAGTGGCGGGACCTGCCCGACTGGCCCCCGCCCGGCGTGACCGAGCAGCGCTGGCACCTGCACCCGGCGGGGCGGCTCGCGCCGGCGCCGCCGTCGGCGAGCGACCCCGACCGCTACACCTACGACCCGACCGACCCCACGCCGATCGTCGGGGGCACGCTGCTGCGACGCACCGGCGGGCGCCGCCCGCAGGCGCGGACCGAAGCCCGCGCCGACGTGCTCGTCTACACGAGCGACGCGCTGGCGGCCGACCTCGAGGTCCTGGGCCCCGTCGGCGCGACCGTGCACGTCGCGTCGGACCTCGAGCACTTCGACGTCTACGTGCGCCTCTGCGACGTCGATCCCCGCGGCCGGTCCTCCAACGTCTGCGACGGGATCCAGCGCGTCGAGCCCGGCCGGTTCACTCGTCCCGCCGACGGGATCTGGTGCGTGCCCGTGTCGCTGTGGGCGACGGCGCAGCGCTTCGCGGCCGGCCACCGGCTCCGCGTGCAGGTGGCCAGCGGCGCGCACCCGCGGTTCAACCGCAACCTCGGGACCGGCGACCCGCTGCCGACGGCGCGCGCGCACCGCGTGGCGCACCAGGCGGTCCACCACGACCCGGACCACCCCTCGGGCGTCGTGCTCTCGGTCGCCCGCTGAGCCCGACAGGCGGACGTGCCGCCCTACCATCACTGCGTGGCCTTCCCGGACCAGCGACCTCGGCGCCTGCGCCGCACGGCGGCGATGCGCCGTCTCGTGGCCGAGACCCGCGTCGACGTCGACGACCTCATCGCCCCGCTCTTCGTGAAGGAGGGGCTGGCGGACCCCGAGCCCGTGGCCTCGATGCCGGGCGTGGTCCAGCACACCCTCGAGAGCCTCCGCAAGGAGGTGCGGGCGCTCGCCGACCTCGGTGTCCCCGCCGTGGTGCTCTTCGGCGTCCCCGCGGTGAAGGACGGCCAGGGCTCCGCGGCCGACGATCCCGACGGGATCGTGCAGGTCGCGCTGCGGGGGCTGCGCGCGGAGGTGGGCGACGACCTCGTGCTCATCGCCGACACGTGCCTCGACGAGTACACCGACCACGGGCACTGC
>DATDGU010000348.1:0-2846 GCA_036521915.1 Acidimicrobiia bacterium
GTTCATCAAGACGTACTACGAGTACCAGGGGCGCGCGGCGCGCCACGACGAGGGGAAGCCGTGGGCGAGACGTCGGCCGTAACCGTCGCGTACGAGAGCGCGATCGCCCGCGACCTGGCCCGCCGGGCGGCGCTCGTCGCACCCCTCGTGGTGCTCGGCTGCGGGTTGGCCTGGGGGGCCGCCGGCGCGGTCAGCGCCGCGATCGGCCTCGTCCTCGTGGCGCTGAACTTCCTCGCCGCGGCCGGGGCCCTGTCCTGGGCCGCGCCCCAGGGTGGGTCCGTGGTGATGGCCGCGGTGCTCGGCGGTTACCTGCTCCGCCTCATCGTGCTCCTCGGGATCGTGCTGGCCCTCCAGCAGGTGGCCTGGCTCAACATCCCGGTCCTCGTCGTGACCCTCGCCGTCACGCACCTGGCGCTGCTCACGTGGGAGCTGCGCTACGTCAGCTTCTCCCTGGCCGCCCCCGGCCTCAAGCCGGCTCGGAAGTAAGGCAGGCGACCCGTGACGATCCCCGTCCTCGGCGGCTTCACCTTCCCGCCCATCGACGAGCTGTTCCGCTGGAAGGCCTTCTTCCTCAGCGGCACGCCGTTCGCGATGAACAAGACGGTGCTGTTGATCCTCGTCTCGGTGACCGTGCTGAGCACGCTGTTCGTCGTCGCCACCCGCAACATGCAGTTCGTGCCGGGCAAGCTGCAGAACGTCGCCGAGATGGGCTGGGAGTTCGTCGATCAGGGGATCGTGCGGGACGTCATCGGTCCCGACGCCGCGGGGTGGTCGTCGTTCATGGCCACCCTCTTCTTCTTCATCTTGTTCCTGAACGTCTGGGAAGTCATCCCGATCATGCAGTTCCCGCCGACCTCGCGGATGGCCGTCCCGCTGTACCTGGCGATCCAGTCCTACATCATCATGATCGTCGTCGGGATCGCGGTGCAGGGGCCGTGGCAGTACTTCAAGGGCTCGATCGTGCCGCCCGGCGTCCCGAAGGTGATGCTGGTGCTGGTCGTCCCCATCGAGTTCATCTCGAAGTTCATGGTGCGGCCCTTCTCGCTCAGCGTCCGACTGCTCGCCAACATGATGGCGGGCCACATCCTGCTGACGGCCGTCGCGCTGCTGTGCGCGGCGTGCTGGACGACGAGCATCCCCGAGGCCCCGCTGCTGCCGTTCCTCGTGGCGCTGAACGTCGCGGTGATCCTCTTCGAGGTGCTGGTCGTCGTGCTGCAGGCGTACATCTTCACGATCCTCACCGCGGTGTACATCGCGGAGTCGAAGCATCCGGAGCACTAGGAGAAAGAGACAGCATGCTTCTGCACACGTTCCTCGCGCAGGCGACGACGGCGCAGCCCGATCTCAAAGCCGGCCTCCAGGCCATCGGCGCCGGCATCGTGTACGGCGCCGCGGCCATCGGGCCGGGTATCGGCATCGGCTACGTCGTGGGCTCCGCCATCCAGGCCATGGCCCGTCAACCCGAGATGCAAGGGCCGATCCGGACCACGATGTTCCTCGGCGTGGCCTTCGCCGAGGCGCTCGCCCTGTTCGGGTTCGTCCTCTTCTTCCTCGCCAAGAGCGGTTAGGAGGTTCTCGTGATCCCGCTGCTTGTGGGCGCGACGACGAACGTCACGGCCAAGAACCCGATTCTTCCCGAAACGAACGAGATCATCTGGACGGTCATCGCGTTCGTGATCGCGTTCTTCATCCTGACGAAGTTCGCGTTCCCGGCGGTGAAGAAGGGCCTCCAGGCGCGCGAGGACAAGATCCGCGGCGACCTCGAACGGGCCGAGCAGGCCCGCACCGAGGCCGAGGCGACCCTGGCGCAGTACCAGAAGCAGGTCGCCGAGGCTCGGGGTGAGGCGACGCGCATCATCGAGGAGGCCCGCCAGGCCGCCGAGGGGGTGCGCCGCGATCTCATCGCTCGCGCCGAGGCGGACGCGGCGGAGGTCCGTCAGCGGGCCCAGGAGGACTCGCAGCTGGCGAGCAACCGGGCGATGTCGGAGCTGCAGACCCACGTCGCGTCGCTGTCGGTCGACCTGGCCGAGAAGATCGTCGAGCGCAACCTCGACCGTGACACCCAGATGGACCTCATCGAGAACTACATCAACTCGGTGGGCAACGGCAACGGCAGCCGGCGCCGGTGACACGCGAGCGCAACGAGGCCTACGCCGAGGCGATACTCGCCGCGGCGCGCGGTGAGGGGAACCTCGCCGACATCGAGGACGACCTCTTCCGCTTCGCGCGCACGTTCGAGAGCTCGGACCAGCTGCGCATCGCGCTGACCGACCCGCACCTGCCCATCGACCGGCGTCTCGCCGTCATCGAGGAGCTCCTGGGCGGCCGTGGCCTCGCCGCGAGCGCCGCGCTGGTCTCGCTGGTCGTCGCCGCCGGGCACGCCGGGGACCTTCCGGCGATCATCGACCGCTTCGTCGAGCTCGCCGCCGGGGAGCGCCAGCGCGAGTTCGCCGAGGTCCGCAGCGCGCTCCCGCTCGACGCCAAGCAGCAGAAGCGACTCGCCGACGCGCTCGGCAAGGCAACCGGCAAGCACGTCGAGGTGAAGGTGATCGTGGACCCGAGCGTCCTCGGAGGGATCGTCGCCCGCGTCGGCGACGTCGTCATCGACGGCACCGTCCGTCACCGTCTGGAACAGCTGAAGGAGCAGCTCTGATGGCCGAGCTGACCATCAACGCCGACGAGATCGCGGCAGCCCTGCGCAAGCACGTCGAGTCGTTCACGCCGTCGATGGCCCAAGCCCAGATCGGGCGGGTCCTCGAGGTCGGCGACGGCATCGCTCGTGTGGCCGGGCTCCCCGACACCGCCGTGAACGAGCTCCTCGAGTTCACGGGCGGGAAGCTCGGCCT
>DATDGU010000349.1:0-2195 GCA_036521915.1 Acidimicrobiia bacterium
AGTCTAGGGGCGAAACCTCAACGACCAGCTGGCGAATCGGGCCGACGCGCGCGTCGTGACCGCGGCGGTGGCGACGCGTACGACGCTACGATCACGGCTCCCGCGCGCGGAGGACATCGTGGCCCGCTATCCGTTCCTTTCAGACGACTGGCTTCGCGAAGTCGACCGGCTCGTCGACGAGCACGGAGGTGCGGAGGCACCTGGTCCGGTCGACATGATGATGAACCTCACGATCACCGAGACGCCGTTCGGCGCCGAGCGACTCCTGCACCTCGGCTCGGCCAGCGGGCGGGGCAGCTGGGGCGCCGGCCACGTCAACGGCGCCGACCTCACGCTCACCACCGACTACACGACCGCCAAAGAGGTGTTCGTGTCCGGCGATCCGTCCGCCGGCATGCAGGCGTTCATGTCGGGCCGGGTCAAGGTGGCCGGCGACATGGCCAAGCTCCTCGCGGCGCAGTCCAGCGCGGCGTCGGGCGGCAGCACCGAGCTCGAGACCGCGATCCAGGAGATCACCGAGTAGGCGTCGCCGCGCGGCGACGCCTCGGCGGGTCCTATCGCCGGCCGGGCCCGTCGCGCCCGAGCACCCGCCCGTACAGCTCGCGGGCCGTGCGGGTGGCCTGGAGCACACGCGAACGCCGGAACGCCTCGAGCTCCGCGTTCGAGGCGTGGAGCCGCGCCTCGTAGTCCACCTGCTGGCGTCGGAGGGCGGCCGCGTTCTCCTCAGCCTGGTGCACCTGGGCGGCGAGCTCACGCTCGGTCTGTTCGTGCGCCGCGATCGTGTCCTCCTGGGCTCGGATCCGGTTGGCGAGGATCTCGGGCGAGTTCGGCTCGATCGGCACGACCGGCGGCGCAGCGCCACGATGCCCGACGGGGCGAAGCGTCGCGAGCGCTGCCGCGATCGCCGCCCATCGGTTCTCCACCACCGGGCCGGGCACGTTCGCCGCGTGCTCGAAGCCGAGCGGGTTGTACCGCTCGACGAGCTCGTCGTAGCGGTCCCAGAGCACGCTGGACGACGGGTCGAGCCCGCTCACGAAGGCCAGGCCGCTCGGCGCCGTGGGGACGGTGAACCACGAGAGCGTCGGCCGTGCCGCCGCGAGGCAGTGGAGCAGCTTCCAGCAGTCGCCGGTGTAGAAGTCGCACGCGCGCTCGGGCCGCTGGGTCAGCTCGTCGAACGGCATCACGTCGTGGAGCACGACGATCGTCTCGGGGTCGGCGATGGCCTCGACGTGACGGAAGTCGTCGAGCACGACGGGGACGTGATGGAGCCCGTCGATGAACACGAGCGTCGGGCCGCCACCCAGCAGCTTGCGCACGTCGTGCTGCTCGAAGAACTCCGCGGAGCGCTCGGGGTAGGGGTGGTACTCGATGCTGATCGGGACCTTGATGATGGGCTCGGGGTCGATCCCAACGGCGACCGTCGGCGGCCGGGCGAGCGCCAGCGACGCCCCCTCGAACACGCCGATCTCGAGGTAGGTGGCCGGCACCAGCTCCTCGTGCACCTTCTTGAGCACCTGGTCGTACATGGGGCCGGGCATCCGGATGCGGCTCAGCCCGGTGTAGGCCGCGGCGTTGGTGGGCTCCGCCTCGAGCGCGCGCGTGAACTCGGCCGTCGCCTCCCCGGGTCTGCCGAGCCGTTCGTAGACGTCCCCGGCGAGCGAGTAGTACGCGGCTCGCCGGTTGGCGGGAATCGTGTCGAGGTTGTCGGCCCGCGTGACCGAGCGCAGGTACGGCGCCCAGTCGGGCGAGCTCGGCCGGGCTTGGCGGGCGCGCCGGGCGAACCCCACCGCCTCGGGGGACCGTCCGTGATCCGTGAGCACCTGCGCCCAGTGCAACCAGTCGAACGCGAGCGCCTGCGCGTCGGCGTCAACCGCCGTCTCGGGCAAGCCCCGCGGTGCGTCGACCCCGACTCGGAGGAGCACCTCGAGCGCGCGGGCGACTTGGGGTGGAAGCGTCGACGGCGGCGCGCCGAGCACCACCGGGCGGCGCCGTGGCGTCCTCGGCGTCGTGGAGGGGACGGTGTCGCCGGCTGCGCTGACCTGGCGGAACGTCGCCTCGCTCACCAGCACGACCCACTCGAGGTCGTCGCGGGCGGCGGCGGCCGAGAGGATGCTCGCACCGTCATCGTCTTGTTCTGTCGCCGCGGCGGCGTCGAGGTGCTCCCAGATCTGCGCCGGGAGGAAGAACGCGTGGCT
>DATDGU010000350.1:0-2688 GCA_036521915.1 Acidimicrobiia bacterium
TCGTGTTCATCATTCTGCTCTGACACCCGCAACATCGAAGCCCTATCGCAGTGCAGTCGATCGGAAGCAACGACCGGTCTTGTGCCGCGCCATCGAGGTGGCGGAGCGCGTTGTTGTCATCACGCTTCTCGGCCGACTAGCTGTGATTCCCGTCAGCGTTGTTGACGCAGCGCTGTGATGGGGTGAGCCCGGCCAGGGCCGTGTGAGGTCGCTCGAAATTGTAGGAGTCGACCCAGGGTTGGAGCGCGGCGAGGCGGGCGGCGTTGCTCTCGTAGAGGCGCTGGTAGGCGAACTCCTCGAGGAGCGTCCGATTGAAGCGCTCGACCTTCCCGTTGGTCTGGGGCCGGTAGTTCGCGGTTCGTCGGTGGGCAACGCCGAGGGTCTCAAGCATGGTCTTGAAGACCCGCGACTTGGCGTAGTTCATGGCGTTGTCGGTCATGACCCGCTCCACGACGACGCCCCGCTTTGCGAAGAACGCCACGGTGTCGGCGACGAACTGGGCACACGTCGGGCCTTGTTCGTCGGGGAGCGCCTGCACGAAGGCCATCCGGCTGTGGTCATCGATGGCCACATGCAGGTAGTCGAAGCCGATCCTGGTGGTCCGGTGCAGGCCCTGCCCACGGCCCCGGAGCTTCCAACCCCCGCCGTCGGGGATCTTGCCGAGCTTCTTGACGTCCACGTGGACCAGGTCGCCGGGCCGGTCCCGTTCGTAGCGCACCACGGTGCGGGTCGGACGGTCGATGAACGACAAGCGCGAGACGCCTTCTCGGCGCAGCACCCCATAGATCGTGGAACGATGCCGACCCAGCCGATACGCGAGCCGATGCGGCCCGGTCATCGTCTCCAACCGGGCGGCCACAATCGCCGCCACCTCGAGCTCCGAGAGCCGATGCGGGCAACGACGCGGCGCCGAGCTGCGATCCACCAAACCCGCCGGCCCTTCAGCTCGAAAACGTCGCAGCCACTTGTACGCCGTGGCCCGAGACACCCCCATCGCCCGGGCCGCATCCGCAGGTCTCCAACCCTCCCCCAGAACGCGATCAACCAGCAACGACCGCCCAGCCGGCGTCAGCTTTGCCCTAGCGTGAGCCACGGGCCCTCCCCTGTCGTTTGTGTTCTTTGGCGAACCTCAAACGATCAGGTGAGGGCTCTATCCGTCAACAACCTCCACGGGAATCACACCTAGTTGTACCGAGATCCGCTCGAAGTCGCGACGGACGTGGTCGGGGATCGGCGTCTCCTTCTCAGCTAGCCAGTCGGCGAGCGTCTCGAGAGCGACGCCGAACTCAGAGGCATCGATTAATTCGTCAACAGAGCGGGCTTGGTCCGAGCTCAACCGCTCAGCCAAAAGGATGATGAGACCACGGACGCGGCCGGTCAGATCCGAGTGTGTAGCGAAGTCCAAGACCAAGCAGTCTGGCGCATCAGAGAGGGAAGCCGGCACCCCTCGGCGTTCACCGCGAGCCGGACGATCTGCGATTGTGGCTTGACGGCTCACCGCGACCCACCCACGACCCGCTGGCTGTTCTGTGCACCGAGGTGTTGACTGGGGCCAGGGATTTGGTGATCACTAAACACGCGCCTGCAGTCGTTGAGAGGAGAGGGTATGCCCGAGAGCGTGTACAAGGTCATTGAACTGGTCGGTACGAGCACGGACTCGTGGGAGAAGGCAGCTGCAGCTGCGGTCGGCCGGGCTGGCGAATCCTTGCGAGAATTGCGGATCGCCGAGGTTGTGGAACTCGACATGACCATCGACAATGGTTCCGTGGCGAGTTATCGGGCGAAGGTGAGGGTGTCCTTCAAGTACGAGGGTGGCAACTAGCCCGCGATCAACGCACGGCAGTCCGAGCCCGTCGCGGGCGTAACCAATCCTGTGGCTAGGTGGTGACGGCCATCGACTGCTCGCGGCTTCCGAAACCTCGCCCGCCGGGGGCAATCCGTTACCCGGAGGTCCGGCGCTTGACTGGCGATCGTTGACCGGCGAGTCGTAAGACCGCGAGTCGTTACCGAACGCGGGTAAGGAGCCTCAACTGCGACAACAGACAAGTAGCCTCCGCGTATGGCCAGCGCAGTGCGTCCCGTCGTAGACCCCATTCGGTGCCCGCACTTGGCGGCCGTCGACCCGGCCTTTCGTGCGGCGATCGAGCGCGACATCGAGCACTGCGGAGAGTTGCTCTTGTATCTCAGGGACCGGTGAGAATCCCGACCCTCGAAGAGGCCATCGCCTGTCACGAGGCAGTGAGGGAGCCAGGCGAAGCCTCGCCTAGCGTGGACGATGACGACCTGGACCGTGTTGGGCAAGCGCTCCTCCGAGCCCAGACTCACACGGACCCAATCGAGGCGGCAGCTGCGCTCGCCTATGAGATCACTTCCGCCCAAGGCGTTCTACGAGGGCAATAAGCGATCGGCCGTGCCTTTGGCCCGTCGGTTCCTGGCCGAGAACACCGATCGCGATCCCGACCTGGTGATACCGCCAGACGATCACGTTCTCGGTGATCTGCTCGTATCTGCGGCACGCGGTGAGCATGTCGGTACGAGATCCGAACACTTCTGACCGACCGGACTCGTTAGGCATCCCGGTACGTCCGGGATGCCTTGACTGGCGATGGTGGGAACCCACAGTCAATTTTGATACCTAGTCCCTTTCACGCTTCCATTCGCGCGGAGTCAGGACCGCGACACGGCCTC
>DATDGU010000351.1:0-10596 GCA_036521915.1 Acidimicrobiia bacterium
GCACGGCTCGCCGGCGAGCCCGTCGGCGTGGACCGCGTCGACGCGGCCCGTCGCCTCGCGGCCCGGACCGGCTGCGTGACGCTGCTGAAGGGTCCCGCCACCGTCATCGCCGAGCCCGCCGGCCAGGCGCGGATCAACCCGACGGGCGGATCGGAGCTCGCGACCGCGGGGAGCGGTGACGTGCTCACCGGCATCATCGGCGGGCTCCTCGCCCGCGGCCTGCCGGCGTTCGACGCCGCCGCCGTCGGGGCGTTCGTGCACGGCCGGGCGGGCGACGTCGCGGGCCATACTGGCCTCGTCGCAAGCGACCTGATCGTGGCCCTGCCGCGCACGCTCGACGAGCTCTCCCAGGAGCACGGATGCCGACCAGCACGCCGATCCGAGACGTGATGACCACGAAGGTGGTCACGCTGCGTCCCGACCAGAGCTTCGAGGAGGCGGCCGACCTCCTGGCGAAGCGCTCGATCGGCGCGGCGCCCGTCATCGACGGTGACGGCCGCGTCGTGGGGCTGCTGCGCGACGAGGACCTCATCGTCTCCGAATCGAACCTCCACGCGCCCACGTGGCTCACCCTCTTCGGTGTCGGCGTCGAGCTGCCCGGCGCGCAGAAGCACTTCGAGCGCGAGCTGCGCCGGATGGTCGCGGCGACGGTCCAGGAGCTCATGGTCACGAGGTACGAGACGGCGCAGCCCGACGACACGCTCGGCGACGTCGCGGCGCGGATGCACGACCGCGACGTCACCCACATGCCGGTGGTCGATGACGACGGCCGCCTCGTGGGGATCGTGGCGCGCGGCGACCTCGTGCGACGGGTGGCCGCGGACACGTGACCGGGGCGGTGCCCGACGTCCGCCCCACCTGGGGCGAGGTCGACCTCGGCGCAGTCCGCGCGAACACGCGCCGGCTGGCCTCGCTCGCCGATCCGGCGGCGCTCCTCGCGGTCGTGAAGGCGGACGGCTACGGGCACGGGGCGGTCCCGGTGGCCCGGGCCGCCCTCGAGGCGGGTGCGTCGTGGCTGGGCGTCGCGCTCGTCGAAGAGGGGACGGCCCTGCGCGCCGCGGGGATCGAGGCGCCGGTCCTCGTGCTGTCGGAGCCTCCCGCCGGTGCAGCCCCCGTCGTGGTCGACGCCGGCCTCACCCCGGTCGTCTACACCGAGCCGGGCATCGAGGCGCTCGCCAAGGCCGTGGCCGACCGCACCGCCGACCCGCTGCCCGTCCACCTCAAGGTCGACACCGGGATGCACCGCGTCGGCTGCGCCCCCGACGAGGCCGCCGACCTGGTCGCCGCGGTGACGGCACGACCGGAGCTGCGCCTCGAGGGGATCTGCACCCATTTCGCTGTCGCCGACGAGCCCGACCGCCCGGAGACCCGCGCCCAGCTCGACGAGTTCTGTCGCCTCGTCGCCGACCTCGAGCGCGCCGGCACCCGGCCGCCGCTCGTCCACGCCGCCAACTCGGCCGGCCTGCTGCAGTTCCCGGACGCGCGCTTCGACCTCGTGCGCGTGGGCATCGCCCTGTACGGCGTCGCGCCCGGCCCCACCCCGTCGGCGGTCCCGCTCGACCCTGCGCTGTCGCTGCGGGCCCGGGTGACGTACGTGAAGTCGCTGCCCGCGGGCGCGCGCGTCTCCTACGGGCTGCGCTACGCGCTCGAGCGCCCGGGCACGGTCGCGACCGTGCCCGTCGGCTACGCCGACGGGGTCCCGCGCAACCTCGGGCTGCTGGGCGGCGAGGTGCTCCTCCACGGGCGCCGCTATCCGATCGCCGGCGCCGTCACGATGGACCAGCTGATGGTCGACGTCGGCGAGGACGACGTCGAGGCCGGCGACGAGGTCGTGCTTCTCGGCACCCAGGACGGTGAGGCGATCACGGCCGAGGAGTGGGCCGACCGGCTGGGCATCATCGCCTACGAGGTCGTCACCGGGATCGGTCCCCGCGTCCCCCGCCGGTACGTCGGATGAGCGCCCGTCGCCGCACGCTCCAGGCGCTGGGGCTCACCGCGGCGGTGGCCGGCGCGGCGGCCGCGTCCGGCTACGTCGCCGAGCGCGCCACCCTCCGGTCGCTTCGGCGTCGACCCGATCCGGACGTGGGACGCCTGCACGCCGTCCCCTTCGACGCGACGCGGCGCGTCCCGACGGCCGACGGCGCGAGCCTCGCCACGCTGACCCGGGGTCAGGGCCCGCCGATCGTCTTCTCTCACGGCGTCACGATCGACTCCCGGGTCTGGATCAAGCAGTTCGCCGAGCTTCCCGGCGAGGGCGTCCGCACGATCGCCTTCGACCACCGCGGGCACGGCGACTCGCTCGTCGGCTCGACCGGGCACTCCGTCGAGAACCTCGCGTGCGACGTCCGCGACGTCCTCGAGGCCTTCGACGTCCGCGACGGGGTGCTCGTCGGCCACTCGATGGGCGGCGTCGCGATGCAGGCGTTCGCGCTCCACCACCCCGACGTGCTGCACGAGCGGGTCCGCGGGCTCGTCCTGCTCTCGACGCTCGCCAAGACGAGCATCTCGGCGTCCCGACGGCTGCGCTGGGTCGCCGAGCGCGTCACCGGCGCCTTCGACCTGCGGGCCCTCATGGCCCGCCCGGACCTCGGGCTGCTGTTCGCCCGCGTGGGCTTCGGCCGCGATCCCGTCGCCAGCCAGGTGGAGCTGAACCGCCAGATGCTGGCGGAGTGCGCCACCGAGACGGCTCGGGAGGCGACCGCGTCGTTGCTCGGGCTCAACCTGCTCGCCGACCTGCCGTCGATCGACGTCCCCACGCTGGTGATCGGCGGCACCGCGGACGTGATCACCCCGCCGCAGGAATCGCGTCGGATCGCCGCCCTCATCCCCGGCGCGCGTCTCGAGATGCTCGACGGCGCGGGGCACATGATCATGCTGGAGCGCACCGAGGTGTTCCACCACCTCCTCCTCGACTTCGCCCGCGACGTCGGGACGCTGCCGGCGACCGCCGGGGCTGCGTGACGGGCAGCATCACCGAGGTGCCCGGCGTCCAGGTCGGGCAGTGGACCGGCGACGGCACGGGCGTCACCGTCATCCTCGTGCCGCCCGGCACGGTCGGTGCCGGCGAGCAGCGTGGGGGCGCGCCGGCGAGCCGCGAGCTCGCGCTGCTCGAGCCCGGCCGCACGGTCGAGACGGTCGACGCCGTCGTCCTCACCGGCGGCTCGGCGTTCGGGCTCGGCACGGCCGACGGCGTTATGGCGTGGCTGGCCGAGCACGGTCGCGGGTTCCCGACCCGCGGTGGCGTCGTGCCGATCGTCCCCACCGCCGCGATCTATGACCTCGTCGAATCGGGTGGCACCTGGCCCGGCCCCGACGAGGGCCGGGCCGCCGCGGACGCGGCGGCCGCGGGCCGGCCGCTGCGCACCGGGCGCGTCGGCGCCGGACGCGGGGCCACCGTCGGGAAGTGGCGAGGCGGCGAGCACGCCGTGCCCGGCGGGCTCGGCACGGCGAGCTGCACGGTCGGGCCGGCCACCGTCGGGGCGCTCGCCGTCGTGAACGCGATCGGTGACGTGCGCGACGCGGACGGTCGCATCCTCGCCGGCTCCCGTGCCGGCGACGACGTCGACGCCTTCCCCGACGTCGCCCCCTTCGAGGGCGAGGGCAACACCACGCTCCTGGTCGTCGCCACCGACGCGCGGCTCGCGAAGGTCGACGCGGCGCTCGTCGCCCAGAGCGTCCATCACGGCATCGCCCAGGCGGTGCATCCCTCGCACACCCGCCACGACGGCGACCTCGCGATCGTCCTCGCCACGGGCGCGGCCGACGCCCACCTCGACCGGCTCCGTGTCGCCGCCACCGAGGTCGCGGCGTCGGCGGTGCGGGACGCGGTCCGCAAGGACGATGATTGATGCGTGAGCCTGCTCAACCCGGCGCCGGCCTGGAGCTCCTTCGCCGAGCTCGCCGCGACCGCGGCGACGTGCACGAAGTGCCCGCTCGCCGAGCAGCGGACCCAGGTCGTCTTCGGCGTGGGCGACGAGCACGCCGACCTCGTGTTCGTGGGGGAGGGCCCCGGTGCGGAGGAGGACCGGCAGGGCATCCCCTTCGTGGGCCGGGCCGGCCAGCTGCTCACCCGCCTCATCGAGGGGATCGGCCTGCGTCGCGACGACGTGTACATCTGCAACGTCGTGAAGTGCCGGCCGCCCGGCAATCGCGACCCGCTGCCGGCCGAGATCGAGGCCTGTCGCCCCTATCTCGACGCGCAGCTCGACTTCCTCGCGCCTCGCGTCGTCGTGACCCTCGGGAACTTCGCGACGCGGCTCCTCCTCGACACGAAGGAGGGCATCACGAAGCTGCGCGGCCGGGAGCAGCCCTACCGCGAGGGCGGCGTCCTCATCCCCACGCTGCACCCGGCGGCGGTGCTGCGCAACGGCGGTGCCGCGCTCGCGCAGGCCCGCGCCGACTTCGTGCTCGTGAAGCGGGCCCTCGCGCGCCTGTCGTGAACCTCGCGGTGCGCACCCGCTCGGCGGACCAGACCCGGCGCCTCGCCGGCGGCGTCGCGGCCCTGCTCGATCCGGGTGACGTCGTCGTGCTCGCCGGCGGGCTCGGCAGCGGCAAGACGACGTTCGTCCAGGGGCTCGCCGCCGGCCTCGACGTCGAGGATCCCGTCGTCAGCCCGACGTTCACGCTGGCCCGCGAGTACGCGGGGCGGCTGCGCCTCGTCCACGTGGACGTGTATCGCCTCGAGTCGGCGCACGAGCTCTACGACCTCGGTCTCGACGACCTCGCCGAGGGCGCGGTGCTCGCGGTCGAGTGGGGCGACGTCGTGCGTGACTACCTCGGCCCCGACCACCTCGAGGTCTGCCTGACCGCGGGCACCGATGGGCCCGACGACCGACTCGTCGCGTTCACGCCGCGGGGCGCCTGGCGCGACCGCCGGGAGGCGCTCGCCGCGCTCGTCGAGGCGGCCTGATGTTGCTCCTCGCGGTCGACACGGCGACCCCCCAGGTCTCCGTCGCGCTCGGCGAGGACGGGCGGGTCCGCGGCGAGGTCCGCCTCGCCGAGGGTCGCCGGCACGCGGAGCAGCTCGCGCCCGCCATCGCCTATCTCTGCGAGCAGACCGGCGTGCGCCTCGACGCCCTCGACGCGCTCGCCGTCGGCGTGGGGCCGGGGCTCTTCACGGGGCTGCGCGTCGGTGTCACGACCGTGAAGGTCATGGCCCAGGCCCTCGCCGTCGGGGTCGTGGCCGTCCCCAGCCTCGACCTCATCGCCTACCCGCTCCGCCACGCGCGCCGGGTCATCGCCGTCGTCGTCGACGCCCGCCGCCGCGAGGTCTTCCACGCCACCTACCGACCCGTGGTCGGCGGCGTCGAGCGGGTCTCGGAGTACCGGGTCGAGCCGGCGCCCCAGCTCGCGGCGGCGCTGGCCGCCGCGGGCGAGGACGTGATCCTGGCCGGCGACGGCGTCGACCCGTACTGGTCCGCCTTCGCGGGCCTCGAGTGCGCCGAGATCGCCGGGCCCGACTTCGACGCGCCGAGCGCCGCGGCGCTCGTCGAGCTCGCCACCCGCCGCGTCGCGCGCGGCGACGTGGAGGTGCCGGACGCGGTCCGGCCCCTCTACCTGCGCGAGAGCGACGCGGCGCTCGCCTGGGGGTCCGCCCGGTGACCGTCACCGCCCCGCTCCTCGTCCACATCGTGCCGATGCGGCGCCGGCACCTCCGATCGGTGCTGCGCATCGAGGGGCTCGTCTACCCGCGCCCGTGGAGCCACTCGCTCTTCCTCTCCGAGCTCGCGCTCCGCGGCTCGCGCGCCTACTTCGTGGCCCGCGTCGGGCGCGACGTCACCGGCTACGCCGGGCTCATGCTCAGCGGCGAGGACGGCCACGTCACGACCATCGCGGTGGACCCCGCCTGGCACCGGCGGCACATCGGCATGCGGCTCCTGCTCGTGCTCGCCCGGGAGGCCATCGCCCGCGGAGCGAAGAACCTGACGCTCGAGGTGCGGCTCTCCAACCGGGCCGCGCAGGAGCTGTACCGCCGCTTCGGCTTCGCTCCCGTCGGCGTGCGCAAGAACTACTACCAGGAGACCCACGAGGACGCGCTCGTCATGTGGGTCCGCGACGTCGACACCCCGGACTACGCCGCGCTGCTCGTCGCGCTCGAGCACTCGATCCCCGGCGAGACCAGCTACGACGACCGGTGGCGATGACCGCCACCCTCCTCGGGATCGAGACATCCTGCGACGAGACGGCCGCCGCGGTGGTCGTCGACGGCACCACGGTGCGCTCGTCGGTGGTGTCGAGCCAGGTCGACCTGCACGCCCGCTACGGCGGGGTCGTCCCCGAGATCGCGAGCCGTGCCCACGTCGAGCTCATCGGCCCGGTCCTCGCCGAGGCGCTCGAGGAGGCCGGCGTCGCCCTCGGGGCGCTCGACGCCGTGGCGGCGTGCCGGGGGCCCGGGCTCGCGGGCGCGCTGCTCGTCGGTGTGAGCGCGGCGAAGGCGCTCGCGCTCGTCGCGGACATCCCCTACGTCGGGGTGAACCACCTCGAGGCGCACCTCTACGCGGCGTGGCTCGAACAGCCCGACCTCGAGCCGCCCCTCGCCGTGCTCGTCGCGTCGGGCGGGCACACGCTCCTCGTGATCATGGAGGCCCACGGCCGCTACCGGGTCGTGGGCCAGACCGTCGACGACGCGGCCGGCGAGGCGTTCGACAAGGTGGCCCGCTTCCTCGGCCTCGGCTACCCCGGCGGTCCCGCGATCGACGCGCTCGCCCGGTCGGGCGACCCCGCCGCGATCGCCTTCCCCCGGGCCATGGCCGACCAGGCCGACTTCTCCTACGCCGGGCTGAAGACGGCCGTCGTCAACCACGTCCGCCAGCACCCCGACGACCCCGTCGCCGACGTCGCCGCCTCGTTCCAGGCCGCCGCCGTCGACCAGCTGGTGGCCAAGCTTGCCGCGGCGGCCGACGAGGCCGGCGCCCCCACGCTGGTGCTCGGGGGCGGCGTCGCGGCGAACTCGGCGCTGCGGGCCCAGGTCGGGGCCCTCGCCGAGGCGACCGGGCGCAGAGCCTTCCTCCCCGCGCCGCGCCTGTGCACCGACAACGCCGCGATGATCGCCGCCGCGGCCTGGTGGCGCTGGCGGGCCGACGGCCCCACACCGCTCGACGACGGCGTCGACCCGACCCTCGGGCTGCCCGCCGGCGGCTGAGGGGCCGGGCTTGCCGCGCGGTGCGCCGGGACGATATCTTGATCACTAGCACTCGCACCTGCCGAGTGCTAACCGTCGCAGAACACGCCCAGGAGCCGCACCCATGAAGTTGCACCCGCTGGAGGACCGCATCGTCGTCCGGGCCAGTGAGCCCGAGGAGACCACCGTGAGCGGCCTCGTCATCCCCGACACGGCGAAGGAGAAGCCCCAGCAGGGCGAGGTCCTGGCCGTGGGGCCGGGCCGCCGCACCGAGAACACCGGCGAGGTCGTCCCCCTCGACATCAAGGTCGGCGACACCGTCGTCTACTCGAAGTACGGCGGGACCGAGATCACCGTGGACGGCGAGGACCTGCTGATCCTCACCGGCCGCGACGTCCTCGCCAAGGTCGAGAAGTAAGGCACGCGGAGGGCGGCGCGCCGACCCCTCGGGTCAGCGGGCCGCCCGCTGCTCCTCTTCCAGTTGTGCCGTCGCCGTGCGGCGCGCCCAGGCGTAGTCCGCCTTCCCGTTCGGGCCGCGGCGGATCTCGTCGACGATCACGAAGTGGCGCGGCCACTTGAACCGGGCGAGCCCCGCGTCTGTGGCGCGCAGGCTCGCGGGGTCGAGCGTCCGACCGGGCTCGGCGGCCAGGACGGCGGTCACGGCCTCCCCGTAGCGGTCGTCGGGCACCCCGACCGCGACGCAGTCGGCGACGGCGGGGTCGCGCTTCAGCGCCTCCTCGACCTCCTCGGGGTAGATCTTCTCGCCGCCGGAGTTGATGCACACCGAGCCCCGGCCGAGCAGCGTGATCGACCCGTCCTCGTCGACCGTCGCCCAGTCGCCCGGCACCGAGTACCGGACGCCGCCCAGGGTGCGGAACGTCGCCGCGGTCTTCGAGGGGTCCTTGTAGTAGCCGACGGGGAGGTAGCCGCCGAGGGCGAGCATGCCTTGCTGCCCGGACCCCGGCGTCACCTCGCGCCCCTCGTCGTCGAGCACCTTCGTGTGCGCCCCGATCTTGAAGCGGGCCGTCCGGGCGGGCTCGCCCGGCGTGGTGATGCTCGACGCGAAGCCGACCCCCTCGCTCGAGCCGAGGCTGTCGAGGAGGATCATCGGCTGGCGGGCGGCGAGCTCGGCCTTCACCTCGGCGCTCCAGATGACGCCGCTGCTGATCAGGAGCGCGAGCGACGACAGGTCGTAGGGCTCCCCGCGGGCCTCGGCCTCTTCGAGGGCCCGCACCATCGGCTTCGCGAACGCGTCCCCGACGATCGCGAGCTGCGTCACCCGCTCCCGGGCGACCGTGGACCACAGCTCGTCCGGGTCGAAGTGGCGTCCCTCGAGCGTCACGACCGTGCCGCCGAGGAACAAGGTCTGCATCGACGTCATGACCCCGGTGCCGTGCATCTGCGGGGACGCGGGCAGGTGGACGGGTGAGCGGCCCATCGCGTTGACCCGCGCCGCGATCGCGCCGGCGTCCTCGGCGCGCTCGGGCAGCGTCTCGCCGAACAGCGGGTAGGTGTTCTCGCCGAGGGTGCCGTAGATGTCCTCGTTGCGCCACATAACGCCCTTCGGCATCCCGGTCGTGCCGCCCGTGTAGACGAACCACAGCTCGTCGCCGGTGCGCGACTGGCGGGGCGCCGGGTCGTGCTCGGCGAGCAGCGTCTCGTAGTCGAGGGCAGCGTCGAGGAGCGGCGACCCGTCGTCGACCTGCACGACCGCCCGCAGCCGGGGCAGCGTGTCCCGCACCGCCTCGACCGGCGCGGCGAGCGACCCGTCGAAGACCAGCACCTCGGCGTCGGCGTTCTCGAGCAGATAGGCGAGCTCGGCGTCGAGGTAGCGGTAGTTCACGTTCACGTGCACGGCCCGGGCCTTCAGCCCGCCGTACATCGCCTCGAGGAACTCGTTGCCGTTGTGGAGGTACAGCGCGACCTTCGAGTCGGGCCCGAGCCCCAGCGCGCCGAGCGCCGAGGCGAACCGGGCCGCCCGGTCGTCGAAGTCGTGCCACGTGCGCCGGGTCGAGCCCTGCACGAGCGCCGTCTTCTCGGGCAGCGTGTCGCTCACGGACTCGAACACCGTCGCCAGGTTCCAGTCGGCCATCGGCCCCCCAGGTCGCTGCGGCAGCGCAGCCTACGCTCGGGTAGCGGGTCAGTTTCGACCCTGCGCAGCCGACGGCTGCTGGGCCCTACCGGCCCGGAGGATGTTGTGGGCCGCGTTGATGTCGGCGTGGGCCTGGTGTTGGCAGGCCTGGCATCGAAAGACGGCGCCGTGCCGGTTACCGGCCGCACAGTGCCCGCAGTGGGCGCAGGTGCGGCTGGTGTTGTGGGGCTTCACCGCGAGGACGACTCGACCGGCGCTCTCAGCCTTGTACGAGATCATCGCGAGGAGGGCTCCCCACCCGACGTCATGGATGTTGCTGTTCAGGACGGTCTTGGCACTCGCCCCGTTGGGGACGTAGCCACCGCGGCCGTCGGGTCGCGGTGCGGGTCGACGCACGAGGTTGGCGATCCGGAGGTCTTCGTGGACGAGCATGTCGTAGCGGTCGACGAGGTGACGCGAGAGCTGATGGGCCGCGTCCTTGCGGCAGTCGCGGATGTGGCGATGCGCGGCCGCGACCCGGTCGCGGGCCAGCAGGCGATGTGCCGAGCCACGCTGTTTGGTGGCGAGGCGGCGTTGCGCCGCCGCCAGCCGGGCCGCGCTGCCGTGGAGGTGGCGCGGGTTGGGATACAGCGCACCGTCGCTGGTCGCGACCCAGACCCCGACCCCCACGTCCAGGCCCACTTGGCGGCCCGTGGCGGGGAGCGGCTCGGCTGGCACCCCCACACAGCGCAGCGTGACCCACCAGCGTCGCCCCTCCCGGCGAAGCGTGATCGCTTTGGGCTCTCCGCGGATGGGGCGATGCAAGCGCACCTTGAGGTCCCCGATCCCACACAACCGCAACCGCCGGGCGACCGGATCGAGGCGCCACCCGTCGCGGTTCTCCCACTGCAGCGAATCCCAACGACTCAACGGCCGAAACCGCGGATGCCCCGGACGCTTTCCCGCCCGAGCCCGCCGATAGAAACCGGCGAAGGCCCAGTCCAAGCGCCGCAACGTCCCCCGACACACCGTGACACCGGCCGCCAGCACTTCCGGGCGCACCTCCCGCAGTGTCGTGAGTGTCCGACACTGCTCGAAATACGAGACCGACCGGCGCTCCCACCGCCACGCCCCGCGCCGCTCCTCCAGCGCGGCGTTGTACAACTCGCACTGCAACACCGACAACCGCTCCAGCGCCCCACGCTGACGCACCGTCGGGTTCACCAGATACCGAAACGACCGGCACCGACCCATCGACGACACACCGCACACCTACACCAACCATGTGACACGAAATGACCCCACTACCTACGCTCGCAGCCATGGCGACTCGCGGGGGCCGACAGCGCATCCCGCGGCCCCCCTCGGCGCGCCCCGGGCGCCCGGCGCCCGGGGCGCACCACCC
>DATDGU010000352.1:0-16225 GCA_036521915.1 Acidimicrobiia bacterium
GCCGACCTGGCGTGCTTCATCTACACCGCGGGGACCACCGGCCCGTCGAAGGGCTGCATGCTGTCGCAGCACTACATCGTGTGCCTGGCGGAGCAGATCGGCCGCGCCTGGCAGCGCCGGCCTGACGACGTCGTCCTCACGCCGCTGCCGCTCTTCCACTTCAACGCGATCTCGGTGTGCGTGGTGGGCACGCTGCTCACCGGGGGTAGCGCGAGCATCGCCCGGCGCTTCTCCGTCTCGCGCTTCTGGCCCGAAGTGCGCCGGACGGGGGCGACGATGGTGTCGCTGCTCGGCTCGCTCGCCATCCTCATCGCCGACGCGCCCGACCACGCCGACCAGGCCGGGCACCGGCTGCGGCTCTGCGCGGCCGCGCCGATCCCGCCGGCCATCGACACCATCTGGCGCGAGCGCTTCGGCTGCGCCACCTTCAGTGGCGGGTACGGGCTGACCGAGGCCTCGCTCATCTCCATGCTGCCCGCCGGCGAGGAGAACAAGCCGGGCGCGGCCGGCAAGCCCAACGACCACGAGTTCGAGGTCGCGCTCGTCGACGACGACGACGACGCCGTCCCGGTGGGGGAGAGGGGCGAGATCGTGTGCCGGCCCCGCCGGCCGAACGTGATGTTCGCCGGCTACTGGCGCCGTCCCGAGGAGACACTCGCCGTGCTGCGCAATCTCTGGTTCCACACCGGCGACCTCGGCCGTCTCGACGAGGACGGCTTCCTCTACTTCGTCGACCGCAAGAAGGACTACCTGCGGCGACGGGGCGAGAACGTCTCCAGCTTCGAGATGGAGCGGATCTTCCACGGTCACGACGCCGTCCAGGACGTCGCGGTCCACTCGGTCCCAAGCGAGGTCGGGGAGGACGAGGTGAAGGTCACGGTCGTGCTCGTCGACGGCGCGGCGCTCACCGAGGAGGAGCTCTGCCGCTGGGCGATCGACCACGTCCCGTACTTCGCGGTGCCCCGCTACGTGGAGTTCCGGGACGACCTGCCCCGCAACCCGGTCGGCCGGGTGCTCAAGTACCAGCTGCGCGACGACGGGGTCACGCCGGCCACCTGGGACCGCGAGGCCGCAGGGCTGCAGTTCGAGCGCCGCTGATCGGTAGGGTTCCGCCCAGCGGGGGAGGTGACGCCATGGCGAGCGAAGGACTCCACGAGGCCGCCGAGCTGCTGAGCGACGCGACCATCGACCGCCACCGGGCGATCAGCTCCGTCATGGAGGAGCTGGCCGCCGTCGACTGGTACGACCAGCGGGTCGAAGCCACCGACGACAGCACGCTCGCCCAGGTGCTCGCCCACAACCGGGACGAGGAGAAGGAGCACGCGGCGATGACGCTCGAGTGGCTGCGCCGCCGGGACCCCGTCCTCGAGCGCCACCTCCGTACCTATCTCTTCACCGACGACTCGATCGTCGCCGAGGAGGCCGCGAGCAGCGGCAACGGCGCCGACCCGTCGCTCGGCATCGGCAGCCTCCGGGGAGCGACACCGTGAACCACCTCTTCCGCGACCTTGCGCCCATCTCCGAGGCGGCCTGGTCCGAGATCGAAACCGAGGCCCGCCGCTCCCTCGAGAACTTCCTCGGTGCCCGCAAGCTCGTCGACTTCACCGGGCCGCACGGCTGGGACGCCTCCGCCCTCTCGCTCGGCACGATCGAGGCGCTGCCCGCCGGCCCGGTCGACGGCGTCGAGAGCGCCCGCCGGCAGGTGCAGCCCTACGTCGAGCTGCGCGCCCGGTTCGCGCTGCAGCGCACCGAGCTCGACGCGATCGACCGGGGCCACACCTCCCCGGACCTCGGCCCCGTCACCGACGCGGCACGCGCCATCGCGCTCGCCGAGGACCACGTCGTGTTCCGCGGCTACGACGACGCCGGCATGACGGGCGTCGCCGAGGCGTCCCCGCACCAGGCCGTCGAGCTCGGCGACCGCTTCGGCGACTATCCCCGCTGGGTCGCGATGGCCGTGGCGCGCCTGCGCGACGCGGGCGTCGAGGGGCCCTACGGCGTCGGGCTCGGGCCGCGCTGCTACGCCGGCATCCTCGAGACGACCGAGGACGGCGGCTACCCGATCCTGGAGCGGCTCCGGCTCATCCTCGGGGGACCGGTCGTGTACGCGCCCGCCGTCGACGGCGCCGTCGTGCTCAGCCTGCGCGGCGAGGACTTCGAGCTGTCGTGCGGCGAGGACCTCTCCATCGGCTTCGACCACGCCGACGCCGCTCAGGTCTGGCTCTACCTCGAGGAGAGCCTCGCCTTCCACGCGCACAGCCCCGAAGCGGCCGTGCCGCTGCGCTACCCGTAGGTCACACGCGCCGCAGCACCCAGATCTGCTCCGCCGGCCAGCGGCGGGCCCACCGGCGCGGCACGAGGTCGTAGGTCGTCGTCGCGTCCGACGGTGGTCGCAGCTCGACGAGGTCCTCGACGGCGAGACCGTGCGCCCGGAAGAGCCGGAGCCACTCGCCGTAGGGGAGCTGGAAGTCGACGGTGCCCTCGCCGCTGTCGAAGCACCGCATCCCGAAGTAGTCGGCGTGGAGCCGGACGTCCTGGCGCTCGTGCCGCCAGTCGTAGGTGAGGTACAGCCACGCCGTCGTGTGGCAGAACACGACGAGCCCGCCCGGCCGCGTGAGCCGGGCGACCTCGGGGACCGACCCCGCCGGGTCACAGAACGACATCGCGCCGTGATCGCAGAAGACGAGATCGAAGCGCGCGTCCGGAAACGGCGTCGCCTCCCCGCTCGCCGCGACGAGCGGGAACGTGACGCCGTGCTCGGCCTGGAGCCGGCGGGCGTGGCGCAGCTGGGCCCGCGACTGGTCGAGCCCGACCGCAGCCGCGCCGTCCGTCGCGAGCGCGATCGACCACTGCGCCGCGCCGCAGCCGTACTCGAGCACGTCGAGACCGGCCACGGCGCCGAGAACGTGCAGCTCCGACTCCGGGATGCGGAACGCGCCCCACGCGCGGACTCGCTCGCTCGTCAGGTCGGCGGCGTGCGCCGCCTGGTAGTCGTCAGCGTCGGCGTCCCAGAACGCCCGGTTGCGCCGCTCGTGCCGGGCGCTCAACCCTTGTCGTCGAGGAGGCGCTCACGGTCGCGGCGCCCGCGGTTCCACTCGTCGAGGAACGCGGTCCACGCGCGTCGCGCCGCCGGGGCGGCGGCGCTCACGCTGCTCTGCACCTGGTCGGCGAGGCTCTGGAGCTGGGCCTCGACGTCGTTCAGCGTCTTGTCCGCCTTGCGGGCCGCGCTCTTCCAGGTGCCCTGCCCCGACTTGGCCGCCTGGTCGAGCTGCGCCTTCGCCTTGACCTGAGCCTCCTGCACCTTCACGATCCCCGCCTGGATGCGCTCCTTCGCGGTGCCCTGCGCCTGGTCGGCCTGGGCCCGCAGCTCGTCGAGCCGGGGCTGCATCCCGTCGAGCGCGGCGCGGGCCTTCGCGAGGTAGTCGTCCATCGTGCTCATCGCGACCGAGCCTACGTCGCCGCCCGGGCGCGATCGGCGAGGAGCGCCGTCACGAGCTCGGGGCGCGCGAAGAACGGGGAGTGGCTCGTCGGCCACTCGACGACCACACCCGCGCGGGCCGCGAACGCCCGCTGCAACCCGGGCGGGATCGCCCGGTCCTCGGTGCAGAGCGCGTAGGTGGTCGGGGCGTCGCGCCAGGCGGCGCGTGTCGCCGGCGCCTGGAGCGAGTCCATGCGCTGCGCGTCGAGCAGCGTGAGCGCCCGCGCCACGTCGTCCGCCGGGCAGTCGTGGTACAGCACCTCGGCCGCGATGCTCGGATCGAGCGTCATCGTCCCGTCGTCGGCTATGCGAATCCCGCTCGTGAGGGCCGCGGCGTCGACCGCCTCGACGGCCGTCACGGACGCGGTGCACGACTCGCCGGCGTCGAGCACGATCGCGCACACGTACACGAGGTGCCGGAGCGCCGGATGGCTCGCCGCGCCCTCGCTGATGACCGCGCCTCCGTAGGAGTGGCCGCACACCACAGCGTCGTCGAGGCCGTCGAGTACGGCGCCCAGCGCGGCGGCGTCGACCGTCAGGTCACCCAGGTCGGCGTCGCTCGAGCCGTGCCCGGGAAGGTCGATGGCGACCACGGGGATGTCGTCCGCGCGCAGCTGCTCGGCGACGTGATCCCAGCACCACGCCCCGTGCCACGCGCCGTGCACGAGCACCACGGTCGCCGTCATCTGGGTCAGACTACGAGTTCGACCGAGCCGGGGGAGGGCCGATGCCAACCGCGACGCCCGCAACGTTCGTCGACGCCGACGGCCACGTCCTTGAGCATCCCAACGGGATGCTCGACTACGCGCCCGCCGCGTACAGGGACCGGATCTGGCACGTCGAGACCGACGCGTCGGGTCGGGACTGGGTGGTCTTCGATGGCGCCCGCGACCCGGCCAACGTGTTCGCCTACGCCGGCTCCGGCGGGCTCGGCCCGGAGGAGCAGGCGCGCGCCGCCGCGGGGAAGATCCGCTACGCCGAGATCCGGCCCGGCGCGTTCGAGCCCGGGCCGCGCGTCGCCGACCTCGACGCGGAGCGCATCGACCAGACCGTCCTGTATCCGACGAACCTGCTCGGCGTCGCGGGCCTGCGCGACGTCGACTTCGCGGTCGCGCAGTGCCGGGCGTACAACGACTGGCTGAGCGACTTCTGCGCGGCCTCGCCGCAGCGCCTCTTCGGCGTGGCGATCATCCCCCAACAGGACCCGGCGGCGGCCGCCGCCGAGCTGCGTCGCGCCGCGGCGAAGCCGAACCTCGTCGGGACCTTCATCCGCCCCAACCCCGTCGTCGACTGGAAGCACTTCCACGACCCGGTCTGGGACCCGATCTGGCGCGCCGCGTCCGACACCGGCTGGCCGGTCGGGCTGCACCCGTTCCTCGCCGGCGACGTCCCCGGCGCGGTGGTGGGGCTGCACCTCAACACGGTGAAGTCACGCACGGGGATGACGATGAGCGGGGGGCTGAACATGGACAACATCTTCTTCACGCAGTGCATCGGGAACCCGGTCGACATGATGACGAGCCTGGCGTTCCTGCTCGCCGGCGGCGTGTGCGAGCGGTACCCGGACCTCACGCTGATCGTGCTCGAGACCAACGGCGGCTGGATCACGCCCTGGATGGAGCGCCTCGACCATCACTACAAGATCTTCCCGTTCGACGTCCCCGACCTCACGATGGCGCCGTCCGAGTACTTCCGGCGCCAGTGCTACGTGTCGTTCGACGCCGACGAGGAGATGCTCCCGCTCGCCGCCGAGTCGCCCTACGTCGGGGCCGAGCGGATCATCTGGGCGTCGGACTACCCGCACCCCGACGCGAAGTTCCCCGGGACGGTCGCCGAGCTGCTCGACACGATCGGCGGTCTCGGCGCCGACGACCAACGCGCCATCGCCGCCGGGAACGCCCGGCGCCTCTACCGGCTGCCCGAGCCCGTCTGACCAATCCCGCGGTCGCGTCGGGCTTCCATCGCGCGCACGTCGGCCCGCCCGGTGTAGCGCGCCGCGATCGCTCCCACCACGAGCGACAGGATCGCCACGAGCCACCATGGCGCGCCGAGGAACAGGCCCACGATGATGAGCGCGAGGAACGTGACGGCCGAGTCGACGAGCCAGTGCACGAGCGGCGGGCGCGGCGTCGTGCGCAGCGGCCGCGGCGCCTTCTGGCCGGCGCCTCGCGCCTCCGCCGGCTCACTCACGCGGTCGGCGAGAAATTACCGATGGTGATGCCGTGCTGCTCGGGGAACCGGCGGCCCTTCGAGACCGGCTTGGTGTCGACGCCGATGGCCTCGCTGCGCAGCGCGCCGACGGTGCAGCGCTCCCGCGGGCGGACCGGGAACGGGTCGTAGCGGAACTCGCGCATCGCGTTCTCGTACGTGATGGCGTTGATCTCCGCGTCGGTGAGGTCGGTGGGCGCGAACTCGGCCGCCAGGCGCTCCGGCGCGTTCGGCCACGTCGTGTCGGAGTGCGGATAGTCGATCTCGACCGTGACCTTCGGGACGCCGATGTGGTCCCGGACCAGCTGCAGCCCCACCGGGTCGGTGATGAAGCAGAGGATCACGTGGTCGAGGAAGAACTCGCTCGCCGTCTGGTCCCCGAAGTCCGCCCCGGTCCACGCCCGGTGCGTGCGGTAGGAGTGGTCGAGACGCTCGAGGAAGTACGGCACCCAGCCGATCCCGCCCTCGGACAGCGCGACGGTGACGTCGGGGAACTTCTTCCAGAGCGGCGAGTACACGAGGTCGGCCGCGCACTGGACGATGTTCATCGGCTGCAGCACGATCATCACGTCCATCGGTGCGTCCGGCGCGGTGATCACGAGCTTCGACGACGACCCGATGTGCATACAGACGACCATCCCGGTGTCGGACACCGCCTTCCACACGGGGTCCCAGTGGTCGGTGTGGAAGCTCGGCAGCCCGAGCGGCACCGGGTTCTCCGGGAACGTGAGCGCGTGGCAGCCCTTCTTGGCGACCCGGCGGACCTCGGCGGCGGTCACCTCCGGGTCCCAGATGGCCGGCACGGCGAGCGGGATGAACCGGTCGGGCGCGAAGCCGCACCACTCGTCGATGTGCCAGTCGTTGTAGGCCTCGGTGAGGATCCGGGCGGCGGCCTTGTCCTCGAGGGAGCCGAAGAGCCGGCCGGCGAAGCCGGGCAGCGAGGGGAAGTTCATCGAGCCGAGCACGCCGTTCGCGCTCATGTCGAGCACGCGCTTCTCGACGTCGAAGCAGCCGGGACGCAGCTCGTCGAAGGACGTGGGGTCGATCCCGTACTCCTCGGGCGGACGACCCGCCACCGCGTTCAGGCCGACGTTGGGGATGTGGAGGCCGTGGAACTCCCACTGGTCGGTCCCGTCCGGCTGGTGCACGACGTGGGGCGCGAGGTCCTTGTACTTCGCCGGCAGGTGGCGCTCGAAGAGGTCGGGCGGCTCGACGACGTGATCGTCGACACTCACCAGGATCATGTCGTCGACGTGCATGCGACCCTCCACGCTCGGTGACGTCGCGTCAGCGTACCGCCCGGTCCTGAGGGGATTGTCGACGCCGTGAGTCAGCCCGTGGCACCGACGTCGCCGCCGCGCAGGATGTGACCCGGCGTCGCGCCCGTCCACTTCCCGTGGTCGAGCAGCACCTCGCCGTTGACGACGACCGCCTCGTAGCCGGTGGCGTCCGTGACGAAGCGCCCGCTCCCCGCCGGCATGTCCTCGACGTAGCGGGGCGCATCCGGGGTCGCGAGCGTCGACTGGTCGATGAGCAGCACGTCGGCCGCGCCGCCCGGCACGAGGCGTCCCCGGCCGACCACGCCGCTGGCGTCCGCCGGGATGGACGTCAGCCGGGCGACCGCCGCCTCGAGGCTCAAGACGTCGGGCACCCACTCGGTCAGCAGCCGCGTTGTGTAGTCCGCGCCGCAGAACGAGAGGAGATGCGCGCCGCCGTCGCTGCTGCCGGGCATGACGAACGGCGCATGGATCAGGGTCTCCGTGGCCGAACGACGCCGGGGATCCGGCGGCGCGGCCAGCACGAACTGCGTCTCGAGGTCCTCGTCGAGTGACAGGTCGAGGAACGCGTCGAGCGGGTCCGCGTCCCACGCCTCCGCCACCTCGGTCACGGAGCGGTCCACGAAGCGCCGGTTCCGCTCGTGGCGGACGCTCTCGACGCGCAGCACCGACCACGGCACGACGAAGGAGCGCCCGGTCGGGTCGGCGAGCTCCGTGCGCATCTGCGCCCGCAGCGCCGGGTCCCGCAGCCGCGCGGCTCGCTCCGCGGGGGGCAGCGTCAACGTCCTGCGGAAGCTCGGCATCTCGTCGAAGAGGAACGTCGAGCCGAGCTGGAAGTGCGCGCCCTGGCGGTTGCTGGCGAACATCGGGTGGATCTCGAGGCCGTCGGCGATGGCGCCCTCGGCGAACTCCAGGCTCCGCGACCACCCGTCGGGTGCGTGCGGCATCTGGGTCAGCGTGTTGAGGTGCACCGGTCGGCCCGACACCTCGGCCATCGCCCGGATCAGCGCCCGGTCGTCGTGGTCGTAGCCGACGAGGAACGAGCGGGGGATGAACTCGATCTGCCCGCGACCGAACTCCTTCAGCACGCCGGCGAGGGCGATGAGCTCCTCGGGCGCGGCGTAGTTCGAGGGGACACCCCGTCCGTCGTGCGCCTGGTGGATCTCGAGCTGCGACGACGTGAAGCCGACCGCGCCGTCGCGCAGGGCGCCGCGCAGCAGGTCCTGCATCGCGGCGACCTCGTCGTCGGTCGCGGGCCGCACCGACGCGTCGTCGCCGAGGACGTGCCGGCGGAGCGCGCAGTGGCCGACGTTGGCGCCGACGTTCACGCCGACCCGGCCGTCGAGGTTGTCGAGGAAGTCGCCGAGCGACCCGCCGCGGAAGTCGACGCCCGTCGAGAGCGCGTCGGCGGACATGCCCTCGACGCGGCTCAGCATGAGCAGCAGCCACTCGAGGTCGTCGGGGCGGCACGGCGCGAACGTGAACCCGCAGTTCCCGGTCAGCAGCGTGGTCACGCCGTGCCACGACGCGGGTGAGGCCGTCGGGTCCCAGTGGAGCTGCGCGTCGTAGTGGGTGTGCACGTCGACGAACCCCGGCAAGACGAGGAGCCCGTCGGCGTCGAGCACGCGGTCCGCGCTCGCGTCGAGGTGCTCGTCGACCGCCACGACCCGCCCGGCCTGCACGGCCACGTCGGCGGTGCGGGCCGGCGCGCCCGTCCCGTCGACGACCCGGCCGCCGCGGACGAGGAGGTCCAGGTCGCTCACGCGCCGACCTCGATCCCATACATGTCGAGCGCGTTCCGACCGAACAGACCGGCCCGCACCTCGGGGTCGAGGTGCTCGTTGTGCTCGCGCAGCTCGTCGACGACGCCCGGGTACTTCGCGTCGCTGTGCGGGAAGTCCGACGCCCAGATGAACCGGTCGGCGCCGGCGAGCGGGCCCAGCACGCCGGCCGTCCGCTCACCCGGGTCGAAGCTGATCCAGCACTGGCGCCGGAAGTACTCCTCGGGCGTCAGCGACATCCCGGCCGTCGTCCAGCCGTAGCTCTCCTCGAACTCACCGAGGCGATCCATCCAGTGCGCGATCCACCCGCCACCGCACTCGAGCACGATCACCTTCAGGTCGGGGTGCCGCTCGAGGACGCCGCCGTACGTGAGGTTCGAGAGCGTCATCTGCTGATCGAACAGCAGGATCAGGGCATGGTGCGTGCCCGGCGCCATGCACGCCATGAGCCCCCGTGATGCGCCCGGCATGTCGGCGAGGCCGGCCGGGTGCAGCGCGAGCGGCAGCCCGGTCTCCTCCAGCGCCTCCCACACCGGCGTGTACGCCTTGTGGTGGAACGGCCGGTCGAGGTAGGCGTTCGGCCGCGCGAACCCACCGACGAGCCCCAGGTCGCGGATGCGGTGCGCCTCCGCGGCCGCCGCGGTCGGGTCCTGCATCGGGAGCGCGCCGACGCCGCGCAGCCGGTCGGGTGCGACGGCGCTCCACTCGGCGAGCCAGTCGTTGTAGACCTGACAGCACGCCACCGCGAGCTCGGGGTCCTGGATGCCGCCGAGCTTCAGGCCGAGCCCGGGGTAGATGACGGCGAGGTCGATCCCCTCGGAGTCGAGGACCTTCACACGCTCGGCGGCGTCGAAGCCCGCCGGGTTCAGGTCCTCGTAGTGGCGGCCCTGCCCGAAGTTGTCGAAGGACTCGCCGGCGTTGCCCAGCCCGACCAGCCCCCGATCGGTCGCCATCTGGTCGTCGACGAGGCACTCGTCGAAGCCGCTCGCCTCGTTCCAGCGCAGCCGGATGCCCCGATCCTTCAGGTGGTCCGGCAGACCCTTCGTCCAGAGGTCCGGCGGCTCACAGACGTGCCCGTCGGCGTCGACGACGTACTCCCGCGTGGTGTCCATAGGAGGAAGGATCCCGGCACCAGCCGAGACGGTCAACGCCGTGCCAGTTATCGGACCCCAGGATTAGCGTGGACGGCCATGACCCGGGCCGCCGCCACCCAGCGGGCGTACCGCAGCGACTGGACCGCGTTCACAACCTGGTGCGCCGCGGCGCGCGTCACACCGCGGCCCGCGGCGCCCAGCGCCCTGGCCTGCTACGTCGACGACCTGGCGGACCGCCGCACGGTCGCGACGGTGCGGCGCCGGCTCGCAGCCGTGCGCGCCGAGCACGTCGACCACGGCCAGCCGTCGCCGAGCGACGCCGCCGCGGTTCGCCTCGCGGTCGCGCGGGCCGAGTGGCGCCAGCGTGACCGGGCGACGACCGCGACACCGGTGAGCGTCGCGGAGCTGCGCGCCATGTCACGCGCGCTGCCGGCGACGCTCGCCGGGCTGCGGGACCGAGCCGTCCTGCTCCTCGGGTACGGCGCGGGGCTGCGGCCCGGTGAGCTCGTCCGCCTCGACGTCGCGCACGTGCGACGGGTGCCGGCCGGCCTGCGCGTCGACGTCGGCCGCCGGCCGGTCGTCGTCCCGTTTGGCTCCGCGGCCGAGCTCTGCGCGGTCGACGCGTGGACCCGGTGGCGACACGGCGCCGCCCTGCGCCGCGGCCCGGCGTTCCGGGCCGTCGACCGGCACGAGCACGTGGGCGCGGCGCGGCTCTCGGTGAAGGCGATCACCCGAATCGTGCGGCGGGCGGCCGATCGTGCCGCGCTCGACCCGGCCCGGTTCCGGGGCTCGTCGCTGCGGCGCGGCACCGTGGTCGCCGCGACGGAGCGGGGCGCCAGCGACGCCGGGATCATGGCCCACACGCGGCATCGCAGTCGCCGGCTCGTGCGCCGCTACATGGCCGGCACCGAGCGGGATGGCCCTACTCGGCCGGCCGCTCGATGATCGCGGCGGGTCCGGCGTCGCCGACCGGCGCCTCGGGCTGCACCTCGATCGTGTCGAGCAGCACCCCCGGTGGGGCGGTGACCGCCGTCACGACGGCGCGCGCCGCGGCCGACGGGTCGAGATACCCGCCGTGGCGCTGCAGCCCGAAGCGGGGCCAGTAGCTCATGAGGTCCTCGACCTCCTCCATCGGCCACCCGAACCCGAACTCGCTGATCGTCGGTCCCACGCGCACGGTCGTCGCCCGGATCCCGGTGCCCTCGAGCTCGAGGGCCAGCGACTGGGCGAGGGCCTCCAGCCCGGCCTTCGTCGCGGTGTAGGCCGCCATCCGCGGTCGCGGGTGGCGGGTGGCGTCGGAGGTGATGAAGACGAGATCGCCGCCGGCGCCACGGGCGAGCAGCGACCCGATCGCCAGGCGGGACACGAACAGCGGCCCGAGGAGGTTCGTCGTGACGTCGCGACGCAGCGCGTCGACGGGCAGCTCGTGCAGCCACCCGGGCGTGGCGACACCGGCGTTGTTTACCAGCACGTCGACGGGCCCGACGCTCGCCTCCGACGCGGTGAAGAACTCGGCGATCGACTCGTCGTCCTGCACGTCGAGTGGGAGCGCGACCGGCGTGCCGCCGGCCGCGCGCACCTCGGTGGCCGTCTCCTCCAGCCGGTCCTGGCGACGCGCGCCGAGCGCGACGCGCCAGCCGAGGCGTCCGAACTCGACGGCGATCGCCCGCCCGATCCCGGACGACGACCCCGTCACGATGGCGTTGCGCTGTTCCGGCATCGAGGCTCCCGGCACGACCCTATTGGTCCGTCCACGCGACGAGCGGGCCCGCCGCGGCGACGAGGGCGTCGGTGTCCTCGAAGCAGACTGGCACCTCCAGCACGCGTGGCGTCCCCGCGGCGAGCGCGGCACCGAGGCGCGCCGCGTGGGCCGCGGCGTCGGGGAGCGAGCCTCCGTCGGTCCACACCTCCACGACGAGTGGGACCCGCTCGTTGGGCACCGCCTGGATGGCCGTCTCCGTCTCGGGATCGAGGGGCGCGGTCGTGATCGCCACCGCGGGTCGACCGGTGATGGCCGCGGCCGCGGCGCGGCGCACCGCGACGCCCGGGTGGCGCCGGGCCGGCACGACGACGCGCCGGGGCTCGTCGGGCGCGAGCGCCGGCGTGGGGAAGACGCGCGCCACCCAGAAGCCGGCGAGGCCGGGCTCGGCGGTGACGAGACCGCCGGGGGGGACCACCGCGCCGACGTCGGCGACCGCCCGTGCCGGGTGCAGCGGCACCTTGTCGTCGACGTAGCCGGGTTGCGCGACCGCGGCGAGGCGCGGGTAGAGCTCGTTCGGGACCGCCGGACCGGTGCGGACGACACGCCCGGCGGCGTCGGCGAGGCCCCCCGGGTCGAGCGCGAGGAGCGGCGCCGGCGCGAGGCGCGCCAGCGGCGATTCGTCCGGGTCGAGCCCGACGGTGACGACCGCATCCGTGACACCGAAGCCGAGGAGCTCGAAGTCGCGCGCCTGGAGGCCGCAGGTGCCGAGGTGGTGGGGGCTGTCCCAGGCGAACACGCCCTTCGCGCCCCACGTGTTCGCCACACCGAGGTCACCGGCGTCGGCGAACGCACGCAGCGCGGGCAGCGCACCCGCGTCGATGACGCCGGGACCAGCGAGCACCAGGAGCCGACCTCGCCGCTCGAGCTCCGCGCCCACCGCGCCAGCGTCGCGCGTGGCGGCCCGGCGGTGACGCGGGACGCCTCAAGTACGATCCCAGCGGTGCCCGACCGCAACGTGTACCTCCACGAGGTCGTGGACATCGTGGGCGAGGGCGCGATGCCGTACATGGCGCTGACTGCCGAGCGCGGCGCGTCGGACGCGTCGGGCGGCACGCTCGAGCTCGTCGGCACCTGGTACACGATGGGCTCGACCGGCCGCTGGCCCCAGGTCGTGAACCTGTGGGAGTGCGTCGACGCCTGGGAGGGCTGGCGCGGCCTCATGGAGCGCACGAACCTGCGGCGCACCCAGAACCCCAGCCTCGAGTCGTGGTGGCGCACCGCGCTCGAGGTCCGCACCGGCGGGTTCGACCGGCTCCTCGCGGGCGCGCCCGGCTGTCCGTCCCTGGCCGACCTTCGGGCCGACGGGGTGCACGCGCCGGTGTTCGTCCACGAGCTGTCCCGGTGCCGGGCCGGTGCCGCGCTCGACTACCTCGCCGCCGTCCGCGACGAGTGGCGTCCCGTGCTCGACGAGTACGGGCACCGCCTCGTCGGCCTGTACGAGGTGCTGTTGACCGACCGGGAGGTCCTCACCATCTGGGCGACCGACCCGGCGTCGCACTGCGCCCTGCAGCGGGCGGCCGCGGAGCATACCGACGACCGCATCACCCGGTGGCGGTCGCACGCCCGCGAGTTCCTCACGACGTGGCGGGAGGAGCTCATGACCCCGCACCCGGCGACGCTCCTCTCGGCAGGGGACACGTTGTGAGCGCCCCCGACCGCGGCCTGCTGCGCGGTGTGCGGGTCATCGAGAGCTCGCTGCTCGGACCCGGCGAGCTCACCTCGTTCTTCGCCGATCTCGGAGCCGACGTCATCAAGGTCGAGCCGCCCCAGGGTGACTACATCCGGCGCATGACCTGGCCCATCGTCGAGGGCGACTCGCTGCTGCACCTCCACATCCACCGCGGCAAGCGCAGCATCACCCTGGACCTGCGCACGGCCGAAGGCGTCGAGGTGTACCTCGACCTCGTCCGCGGCGCGGACGCCGTCGTCGAGGCCATGCGGCCCGGCGCGCTCGCCAAGCGCGGGCTCGGGTTCGAGCGCCTGCGCGAGGTGAACCCCCGCATCGTGTTCTGCTCGCTCTCCGGGTACGGCGCCACCGGCCCCTACCGGGACCTGCCCGCGCACGGCATCGCGTTCGACACGTGGGCCGGGCTCGTGCCCGCGGCCTACGACGACGACGGCTTCTGCTACCTGCCCGAGCACCCGTCGATGGGCATCCACGCCGGACCGCTGCTCGCCGCGTTCGCGCTGCTCGCCGGCATCACCCGGGCCCGCGCCTCGGGAGCCGGCTGTGCGATGGAGCTCGCCCAGTCCGACGCCGCCGCGTACATGGACTGGTACCGAATCGAGACGTGGCGCGCGTACGAGCGGCCCCAGTCCGAGGTGACCGGCAACGCGAGCGACAACTACGTGCGCCGCGCGCCCGGCACCGCGGGCATGCGCGAGGGCGTCCGCTACCAGATGTACGACTCGTCCGACGGCCACGTCCTCTTCATGGCCTCCGAGCGGGCGTTCTGGAAGAACTTCTGCGACGGCGTCGGCCGCCCCGACCTCTTCGACCGCTGGCCCGGCGAGGAGTACGCCGACCACGCCCGCAACAACAAGGAGCTCCAGCGCGAGCTCCGCGACATCTTCCGCACCCGCACGTCCGAGGCGTGGATCGAGTTCGGCAACGAGGTGAACACGCCCATCGCCCCGGTGAACACCCCGAAGACGATCGCCGACGACCCGCAGTTCCACGACCGTTTTCCCTGGTTTTCCGCCGCGCGCCTCGGCGCCGACGAGATCCCGCTCCCCGTGCACGTCGAAGGCGAGGAGCTGCCCGCCCCGACGCGGGCGCCGACCGTCGGGCAGCACACCGACGAGGTGCTGCACGACGTCCTCGGGTACGACGACGCGCGCACCCGTGCGCTGCGCGAGGCCGGGGCGCTCGGGTGAGCCCCAACTCGCTTGCGCTCGACGGGCGCGCCCTCGGTCGGCGCGGCCTGCGCACCCGCGCCCGGCTGCTCGAGGCGACCGCTGAGCTCCTCGACTCCGGTCGCGCCCGCGACCTGCGGGTGGTCGACATCGCCCGAGCCGTCGGGACCTCCCCGGCGACCTTCTACCAGTACTTCCGCGACGTCGAGTCGGCCGTCCTCGCGCTGGCCGAAGCCGCCGCCGAAGACCTCACGCCGCTCACCCAGCGCCTCGCCGAGTCGTGGTCGCCGGGGTCGGCGCACCAGCTCGTCGAGGCGTTCGTCGCCTCCTGGGAGCAGCACCGCGCCGTGTTCCGGCTGCGCAACCTCGCCGCGCAGGAGGGCGACCCGCGCTTCCGGGCGGTGCGGAACGCGTCGCTGTTGCCGATCACGGAGGCGCTCGGGGCCCGCATCGCCGAGTCGCAGGCGGCCGGACGCGTGCCACCCGACGTGTCGCCGATCGCCGCGGCGTCGGCGATGGTCGCGATGACGGAGCGGGTCGCGGCGTTCCACCGCGAGATCGCCGAGCTGGGCGTCACGCGCGACGCGCTCGTCGCCACGACGGCCCGCATCATCGATCAGACGGTGACCGGTCCCTCCTGACGGCGTTCGGCCGGCATCAGCTCCAGGTCGACCTCGAAGACCTTCTCGAAGAGCTCGCGCTTGCGCCGCGCGCCCCACAGCTCCAGCTCCACGTCGCGGGACGACTGGACCCGCACGACGACGAGGGACGGGCCGAACGTCACCTGGAGGTGCTCGACCGCGTGGCTGCGGCTCCGGTCGAGCCCGTCGGCGAGGCGCAGCAGCGCCGCCAGGCGACGCAGCCGACGCCGATCGACGAGCCCAAAGTCGTTCCCGAGCTTCGGTTCGCCGCGCCGGTGCCAGCGGGCGAGCGCGGCCAGCAGCTGCACCTCGGCGGGCGTGAACCCGCGCAGCTGCGCGTGCCGAATCAAGTACGCGCCATGCTTGTGATGGCCGGTCGTCGAGACGTGCTCGCCGACGTCGTGCAGCAGGGCGGCGTACTCGAGGAGCTCGCGGTCGTTGGCGCCGAGCCCGTGCAGCGGCAGCGTCTGATCGAAGAGCTCGAGCGCGAGGCGCGCCACACGCTGGGCGTGCTCTTCGTTCGTGTTGCACCGGCGAGCGAAGCCCTGCACGGACGCCCGGCGGATGGCCCGGGGGTCGTCGGACCAGTCACTCGGGTCGTGGCGCCCGATCACGTCGAGGACGATCCCCTCGCGCAGCGCCCATTCGCTGACGGTCATCTCGTCGAACCCGAACAGGTCCATCGCCGTCGCGAGCAGCATGGAGCCCGCCGTGATGAGGTCGACGCGGCGCGTCTCGAGGCCGTCCATCCGCAGGCGCTCACTGACCTTCGACCCGATGATCTCCTTGTGCAGGACGAGGAACTCCTCGCGGCCGAACGTCAGCTGGTTGAGCGACACCGGGACGTCGGTCGCGCGCCGGGCCGCGACCATGTGCGCGAGGTCCAGCAGGGTGCCGCTCGTCCCGACCACCATCCGGGGCTGGTACCTGGCCGCGGCCTCGGCGACCGGCTCGAGGACCTCGGTGATGTGGGCCTGCAGCGCGCGCCGGTGGTTCTTCGTGAGCGGGTCGCTCCGCACGAACTCGGCCGTCAGGCGGCCCACGCCGAGGTTCTCGCTCGCCGACCACCGCAGCGCCGCGGCGTCACCGACCATCACCTCGAGGCTGCCGCCGCCGAGGTCGAAGCAC
>DATDGU010000353.1:0-16590 GCA_036521915.1 Acidimicrobiia bacterium
CCCGCAGCAGCGCCACGATCGCGTCGAACGCGCCGCGCTCGTCGAGCTCGATGTAACGGTCGAGGCCCAGGACCGCAGGCGCGTCCATGATGAGGATGCGCTGGACGTCGGGTTCGAGCATCGCGTCGAGGGACGCCTCGAGGCCCCGGACGAGCTGCTCGACGGTGTCGGCGGAGCTGGACGCGGCGGTCGTCGCGCGTGAGAGCAGCCGCCGGTGCAGCTCCTCGAACACGGTCTCGAACAGCGCCTGCTTGGTGGGGAAGTGGTGGTACAGCGCGCCGGTGGTCACGCCGGCGGCCGCCGCGAGGTCCTCGACCGACGTGGCGGCGAAGCCCGCGTCGCCGAAGAGACGCTCGCCGGCGGCGACGAGCGCGGCACGGGTCGCCTGGACGTGCTCGGCCCGCAAGGACGGTCGGGGCGTGTCCTCCACCACGACAAGTGGGTGTAGTGGATCGGAGGCAGTCTTGCGTCGACGCCCTGCACCTGGCATAGTGAGAGTACGAAACATAATAGCGCTATGTAGGAGGAGGTCGTGATGGAGGAGGCGATCGAAGCGCTGCGGGCGGACCGCGAGGCGCTGCTGGAGATCGGCGAGGGCCTGAGCGACGCGGCGTGGGCTGCTCCGAGCGGGTGTCCCGGATGGTCCGTGCAGGACGTCTTCGCGCACATGGACGCGCTCTTCTGGATGGTCGTCGATGCGTCCTCGCTGCCCGACACGGGCGGTGCTCCGACCGAGGAGGCCCAGGAGATCTACGTCGCGGGGCGCCGGTCCTGGAGCGCCGATCGGGTGCTCGAGGACTACCGGTCGGTGAGCACGGACGCGATCGAGCGCCTCGCGGCCCTGGCCACCGAGACGTTCGACCTGCCGCTCGGGGACCTGGGGACCTACGCCGCGTCCTCGCTCGGCAACGCGTTCGCGTTCGACCACTACACCCACATCCGGGCCGACCTGTTCGCGCCCCGCGGTCCCCTCCCGGGCGCGGCCCCGCCGTCCGACGCGCTGCGGCTCGCGCCCGCGCTCGCGTGGGTGGCCGCGGCGCTGCCCCAGCAGAACGCCGACGCGATCGCGACGCTCGACGGGTCCGTCGAGTGCGAGATCAGCGGGCCGGGCGGGCGGCGCCTCACGATCGGCGACGGGGACTCGACGGCCCGGATCGAGAGTGACGGCGCCGCGTTCGTGCGCTGGATCACGCACCGCGGCGAGTGGGACGAGCTCGGCGTGGTCGCTACGGGTGACCCGGCGAGCCTCGCCACCGTGCGCGAATTGCGGGTGTTCTAGACGACACGCACCGGGGCCCTGCTCGCGCAGGGCCCCGGTCGCGACGCCGACGGTGGTGCCGGTCGCTCAACGGGGGAGCGGCCCGCCCGTCTCGAGCAGCGTCTTCAGGCCGCTCAGGACCCAGGCCCAGCCGCCACCGGCGCCCTCGGCCTCGCGCTCGCCGGCGACGAGCGCCGCAACCGTCGGCGCGCCGTCGAGCTCGTGGATCACGGTGAGCTTGGCGACGCCGCCGGTCGTCTCCTCGATCTCATAGGTGAGGCGCGTGAAGCCCTCCGCCTCGGCCTCGGGGTCGAGGAGCAGACGCCACGTCTGGACGAGCCGACGCGGCCGGTCCGCCTCGATCACCTCGCCGTCGACGGCCGCGTCGGGGATCGCGAGCCCCAGCTCCTGGTGGACGTCGCGCATCTCCTGGCTCGCCACGGCGCGGTAGGCGCCGCCCGGGCGCAGGTCGAACTCGGCGCGCCCCCCGTAGCCGTAGCGCTCGGTCCATTCCGGCCTCGTGATCGCGTCCCAGATCGCGTCCGGGGTGGCCTTGATGTACACCCGGTAGACCTGGGTCGTCACGGCCGTCGTCATCGTCGTCATCCTGTCTCCTCCAACTCGTGTTTGAGGTCAGCGAGCGCCGAGACCTGACGCTCCGTGTACTTGTCGATCCACCGGTCGTGGACCAACCGGATGGGCACCGGGTTGAGGAAGTGCAGCTTCTCTCGGCCCGACCGCCGCGTGACGACGAGACCCGCGTTCTCGAGGACCCGTAGGTGCTTCATCACGCCGAAGCGCGTCATCTCCAGCTCGGACTCGAGCTGGGTCAGCGTCCTGCCGTCCCGGGCGAAGAGCCGGTCGAGCAGGAAGCGACGCGTGGGGTCGGCGAGCGCCTTGAAGACCCGGTCGTCGTCGGTCACGGAGCCAGCATATGTGACCAAATGGTCACCTGTCAACCCGGTGGCTCGCCCGGATCGGACGATGGGAGCATCGGCGGGTGGGCGCACCACGGAATGCACAGGGCGGGCGGCGCCTCGCTCGGCTGCTCGGCGTCGTCGTGCTGTGCTCGCTGACCGCGCCCGCCGCGGGCGCGCTCGCCGCGGGGCCCTCGGGTCCGACGGCGGCGGAGCTGGAGGCCTACGTCGCCGCGGTGGAGCCGATCCGCGACGGGGTGAACCGCCTGCTCGACACCGCGGACCCGCTGCTCGCTCGGTGGCGCGACCACCGGATCACCGGCGCGCAGGCGGCGTCGAGCATGGCGGCACTCGAGCAGCGCTTCGCGGCGTACACCGCCCAGATCAACGCGCTCGAGCCCGCCGACCCGGCGCTCGAGCAGCTGCACGTGCCCTACGCCCACACCTACCTCCTGGAGGACGCCTACCTCCGGGCGCTCGCCGTGGCGCTGCCCGGCGGCGACTTCGCGGCGCTCCCGCACACGGCAGGGCAGCAGCGACGCACCATCGTCGTCTGGCGCAACCAGGTACAGGCCCTGGGCCGCGCGCGGCACGTGTCGCTGCCCCGCGACCTCGCGCACGCCGGCCGGGGTGACATTGCCCCCTCGCCGACCGGCAGCTGACCCCGAGCCCGAGGGGGGCGCGGGGCGGACCGCCGGCGCCGCGGCGGGCGTCGGTACGATCGCCGGAATGGGAGACACGGCGGGGGAGCGGCGTCGCCCCACCGCCACGTCCACGTTCGGCGTGTCCCGGCGCGAGAACCACGACGCCTCCGACTTCTACGCCCGCTTCGAGGCGCCGCTCCTGAGCGATGACGCCGCCGTGGACCCGCAGAAGGCGATCGATGCGCTGTTCGCCCACGACGCACGCGCGATGCCGGAGGTCGAGGACGGCTCGGTGGCGCTCGTCGTCACGTCACCGCCGTACTTCGCCGGCAAGGAGTACGAGGCCGCGCTGGGCGAGGGCGAGGTGCCGGCCACGTACCTCGACTACCTCACCATGCTGCGCGAGGTGTTCGCCGAGTGCGTCCGAACCCTCGAGCCCGGCGGGCGGATCGCGGTGAACGTGGCGAACCTCGGGCGGCGCCCCTACCGCTCACTCGCCGCCGACGTCGTGCGGATCCTCCAGGACGACCTGCATCTGCTGCTGCGCGGCGAGATCGTGTGGCAGAAGGCGCGGGGCAGCGCCGGGTCCTGCGCGTGGGGCTCGTTCCAGCGGCCGTCCAACCCGGTCCTCCGGGACCTCACCGAGCGGATCGTCGTGGCGTCGAAGGGCCGCTTCGACCGGGCCCAGACGGCGCGGGCCCGCGAGCGCGCCGGCCTGCCGCACGAGGCGTCGCTCTCGCGGGACGAGTTCATGGAGGCGACGACCGACGTGTGGGAGATCCCGTCGGCGAGCGCCCGCCGCGTCGGGCACCCGGCGCCGTTCCCCGTTGAGCTGCCGGCCCGGCTCATCCACCTCTATACGTACGTCGGCGACCTCGTGCTCGACCCGTTCATCGGGTCGGGGACGACGGCGCTCGCGGCGCTCCAGACGGGGCGCCACTATGTCGGCTACGACACCGACGAGGCCTACATCGAGCGGGCGCGCGCCCGGCTGCGGGCCTCGCAGCGGCGCGGTGACGCCCCGGCGGCGCCGCGACCCGCCGAGGAGTCGGATGCGGCCCGGGCGATCCGCGAGGGCCGGGCGGCCAAGGACGTCGGGTTCGAGGCGCTGGCCGAGGCGGGGTTCACGGCGATCGAGCCCGGCGTGCCGCTCCCCGGTGGGGTGACCGTCGCGTTCCGGGCCGACGACGACGGGGGCCGCGCGTGGCTCTTCGACGTGGCGGGGGGCTTCACGAGCACGCGGCCCGGGCTCCGGCGCGCCGAGACGCTGTGGCGCACGCTCGCGAAGGCTGCGGTGCTGTACGAGCTCGACGAGAAGACGCCCTTCGTCGTCCTCACCGCCGGTGTGCCGGCGGGCGGCTCGGAGGGCGCGCACGCGCTGCGCCTCGTGACGGGCCCGGGGAAGCCGATCATCGCCGTGGTCGACCTGACCGACGGTGCCGACGTGGCGCGCCTGGTCGGGTTCGCTCGCGGCGGGCCGCCGCCCGCGCCCTGACTCAGCCGCGGGCGCGCACCGCGGGGCGGGTCACCGCGCCCGGCGGCGGGATGGCCCCGGCCTGACCCGGCACGCAGTTCGACGGCGACGCCGTGAGACCCGCCGCGGCCAGGTGGGGTGGCTCGCGGAAGGCGGGCGTGCCGTGCAGGTCGAGGGAGTCGAGCAGGTCGTCGGCGTTCGCGTCACGGAACGTGAGCGCCGGCAGGTTCCACTTCGTCTCGATGAGCTTCAGGATCGACGTGTGGTCATGGACGACGTGGGACACGTAGTCGCGCCGCGCGTACGGCGACACGATCACCGCGGGGACCCGGAACCCGTACCGGTCGTACACGCCCGGCTGGTCGGGCGGCACCTGGATGTCCGGTGGGATGTCGTCCGGCTTCACCGCCGGGGGCGGCGGGACGTGGTCGTAGTAGCCGCCGTGCTCGTCGTAGGTCCAGACGAGCAGCGTCTTGTCCCAGCCCGGGCCGTGCAGCGCGGCCTGCACGATCTGGGAGACGAACGCCTCACCGGTCTGGATGTCCTGGGGGTTCTCCTCCGAGCCGGTCTCGGAGGCAGGGTCGACCCAGCTCACCGACGGGAGCGTCCCCGCGGCCGCGTCCGCCATGAACTGGCTGACGTGGACCATCTTGTCCATGTTGGCCTCGTAGACCGACTTGAACAGGCCCGGCTGGGGGAGGTCGCTGTAGTAGTCGCGCCACGTGACCCCGTGCGCGTTCAGCAGGTCGTAGATCGTGCCGTTCGGCGGCGACGGCGCGAGCAGCAACTTCACGTCCGTGCTCACAGCCCCGTACGCGGTGCCGGCGAGCAGGAAGCGACGGTTCGGGTACGTCTGGGCGAGCACGGAGCAGAACCAGCGGTCACAGAGCGGGAACGCCTTGGCGAGGCTGTAATAGAAGGGAATGTCCTCGGCGGTGAAGTAGCCCATCGCCACAGGCCCGCTCGCCTGCACGAAGCCGTCGTTGTGACCGTCGGCGAACGAGATGTGGCTGTGGTTCCACGACTGGCTGGGCCCGTTCGTCTGGCAGGCGTTCGCCATCGGGAACGCGCGGATGCTCGTGCCGTCCGGCGCCGGGTTCGTGTTCGTCGGCCGTCGCGCGCCGTCGAGGCGGAAGCCGTCCCCTCGGCCGAGCACGCCGAGGTAGTTGTCGAACGAGTGGTTCTCCTGCATGACGACGACGATGTGCTCGATCTGGGGCAGGAGGTCCGTGCCGGCGGGGCGTCGCGGGTTGGGGAGCGACCCGGGCCGACGGATGCTCGCCGGTGCCGCCGCCCCGAGAGCCCAGCCGGTGCGCATCGGGGTGACGGCGGCGGCGGCGCCGAGCGCGGCGCCGACTTGGAGGAAGCGCCGTCGTGAGACGTGGCGCGCCAGGGGATGCGGTTCCGTCATGTCGCGGCGGGGGTGGTGAGCGGGTCGCGGCGGAGCAACACGGCCGGGAGTATGGCCGACGCGTCGCGGGTCAGCCATTCACGCGGCGCGCCGGCGCGGCGTCCGGGGGGCGGGTGTCGGTGCCGTGTCGTGCGGATGGCGCGGAGGTGGCGCGTGCATGGCGAGCCGACGATGGAGCTCGCCCGGTGCAATCCGGCGCGTGCCCCACGTCGTACGCGCGCCGCACCCGATGAGCCGCCGACGGGGTCAGGTCGCGCCCGCCGTGACCCTCGTCACGAGGCGGGAACTCGCCCCGGAATCCCGGATCCGGCCGCGTCGTGATGCCATCATGAGCGGCGGTGAGCGTGCCCGTCGCCTTCGCGGGTCCCCGGCTCCGAGGCCGGCTGCATCAGCTCGCAGCGCTCGCGTCGGTCGGCGGCGTCGCGTGGCTGCTCGCCGACGCTCGCACCTCCACGGGCGTTGTCGCCGCGTTGGTGTACGGCCTCGCGATGGTCCTGCTCTATGGCACGAGCTCGACCTACCACATCTACGCACGCTCACCTCGGGCGCGCCGCATCATGAAGCGGCTCGACCACTCGGTGATCTACGTGCTGATCGCGGGCACCTACACCCCGGTGTGCCTGCTGGCCCTCTACGGGTCCGCGCGCTGGGCGCTCCTCGCCGTCGTGTGGGCCGGCGCGCTCGTCGGCATCGCCGTGACGACGTTGGCGCACGACCGCTTCCGGGGCGTCTGCTCGACCCTCTACCTGGTGCTCGGCTGGGCGGCGGTGGCCGCCGTGCCGACACTGGCGAGACGCCCCGATGACCTGCTCGCCGTGGCGCTCCTCGGCGGGCTCGTCTACACGCTGGGCGCCGTCCTCTTCGCCTTGCACTGGCCCGGTCCCGTCGCACGGTGGTTCGGGTACCACGAGGTCTGGCACGTCTGCAGCATCGCCGCGGGTGCCGCCTTCTTCGCGGTGAACCTGCACCTGATCGCCGGCGCCTGACCGGCCGGTCTACGCGTCGCGCCGGGTGAGCGCGAAGCCCGCAATCCAGAGGGCGAAGAGCACGTAGCCGACGAGCACCAAGAACCCGGCCCCCGGGTGGAGCAGGTCACTCGTGTGCTTCACCGTGAAGCTCGCCACGCCGGCGCCGCTCGGCAGGTACTTGCCGACGTCGGTGTCCCACGGCGAGGGGAGCGCGCTCGTGAGGATGGGCAGGACGAAGACGATCCCGAACAGCGTCGCGATCGCCCCGGCGGTGCGGCGCAGCAGCGAGCCGAGCGCCAGCCCGATGATGCCGACGACCGTGAGGTAGAACGCGGCGAGGAGCACCGACCGCAGCGCGCCCGGGCTGGACAGGGACACGCCGAGGACCGCGCCGGTCGGCAGCCGGGTGCCCGCGAAGATCGCCTGGCCGATGAGGAACGCGGCCAGGCACGCGATCGCGGTCGTCACGTAGGCGACGATCGCGAACACGATCGCCTTCGAGTACAGGACGACGCGCCGCTGCGGGACCGCGGCGAACGTCGTGCGGATCATCCCGCTCGAGTACTCCGACGAGACGATGAGCACACCGAGGACACCGATCGCGAGCTGCGCGAGGAAGACGCCGCGGAGGCTGAAGCTCGTCGGGTCGAACGTGAGCTTGTCGTGGAGGCTGAGGTTGTCCCACCGGCTCGTACGGGCGAGCGCGATGAGCGAGCCGATCCCAATCGTGACGACGAACGTCGCGAAGAGGGTCCAGACCGTCGAGCGGACGGTCCGCAGCTTCGTCCACTCGGACGCGAGCACGGCGCGCCACAGCGATCCGGTCGGCTTGCCCGTCGGCTCGGGTGGGGTGGCGGGCGCCTCGGCGGTGGGGGTCGTGGTCGTGGTGGCCATCGGGCTCACGCTCCTCGGCTCGGGACGGGCTCGTCCGCCCGGTACTCGACGCTCTCTCCGGTGAGCTCGAAGAACGTCTCCTCGAGCGAGGCCAGCTCGGGTGCGAGCTCGTGCAGGACGATCCCGTGCGCGGCGGCGAGCTCCCCGATGGCGGGCGCGTTCAGTCCTCGCACCCGAATCGCGCTCCCGTCGAGCTCGACCTTGGCCTGCTGGTCGATGAGGAGCCGGGTGAGCTCCTCGGCCTGGGGCGACTTGACGAGCACGTTGCCGGCGGTGCGGCTCGTGAGCTCGTCGATCGCACCCTGGGCGATGAGGTGACCGCGGCCGATGACGATGAGGTTCTCGGCGGTGAGGGCCATCTCGCTCATGAGGTGGCTCGACACGAAGACCGTGCGCCCCTCCGCCGCGAGCCGCTTGAACAGGTGCCGGATCCAGACGATGCCCTCGGGGTCGAGGCCGTTCACCGGCTCGTCGAACATGAGAACGCCGGGGTCGCCCAGCAGCGTCGCGGCGATGCCGAGCCGCTGGTTCATGCCGAGGGAGAAGGTGCCGATCCGCTTGCGGGCAACGCCGGTGAGCCCGACGAGCTCGAGCACCTCGTGCACCCGCGTGCGCGGGATCCGGTTGCTCTGGGCGAGCGCCCACAGGTGCTGGTCGGCTCGCCGCCCGGGCTGCACGGCCGACGCGTCGAGGAGGGCGCCGACCTCGTGGAGCGGGAAGCGGCGCTCGGCGTAGGGCCGGCCGTTCACCGTCACCGACCCCTTCGTCGGGTGGTCGAGCCCGAGGATGCAGCGCATCGTGGTGGTCTTGCCGGCCCCGTTGGGACCGAGGAACCCCGTCACGGTGCCGGGCTTGATCTCGAAGCTGAGATCGTCGACCGCCAGCGTCGCCCCGTAGCGCTTGGTGAGCCCGCGCGCTTCGATCATGGCTACCTCCTGGTTGCCTCGACGATACAAGGCGCAACTGACTCGATGACCTCACGCCGCGCGTCCCGATCGAGCACGGCGCCGGGCCACGACGCCCATGTGGCCGTGATACGTCGTCAATCCAGGTCTGCGAAACGAACCCGCTCGAGATCGCCGGATGTGTGTCGGACTGCTGACGAACCCCATCGGGCGAGGTCGCGGCCTCGCGGCCTTCCGTCGCGATCATGGGGACGACGGGTCACCGACTCCGCCCGACGACCCCGACCGCGGTCGGAACGGCGTGCGTGACCCAAGTGACCTCGTCGTGCCGCAGCTTCAAGGAAGGTCTGGTCTCGCCCCCACCTCAAGGTGATGCCTTCGGCGCGTGCCGCTCAGGTTTGCGCTACCCGGTGAACGCAGCCACGACCGGGCAGCTGTCGGTGGCCGGGTCGAACGTGATGGTCACCTGACCGTCGGCGGTACGACTGCTGAGCGCGGGAGAACGACGTTCGTCGCACCGGGCGCCTCGAGCGAGGAGCCGCCACCCCCACCACCCGGAGCACCGCCGCCGCCGCCGCCGCCGTACCCGGCTCCGCCACCGGCGCCGCTCGCCGGAACAGGTCCAGCGCCGCCGCGCGCCCCGGCCGAAATCGAGGACGCCGCCGTGGTCGAGTGTCCGCTCAGCCGATCGCCAGCTCGGTGGCTTCGACGTCGGTGATCCAGGGCCGGCCGGCCGTCTTGAGGTCCACCCACTTGTCGAGGCGACCGTCCGTCTCGGCGCCGGCCTGGCCGAGCTCGTCGGGGGTCGGCCCGATCCGTTCGACCAGCGGGGTGAGCGCGTCGACGTCGAAGCCGTAGACCGTTGCCGCGTTCCCGGCGAGGATGGCGGCGGTTTCATGGGTGGGGATGTCGCAGAAGGCCTTGCGCAGCCACTCCTTCGTGTGGGGCCACGTGCCTTCGGGATGAGGGAAGTCGTTGCCCCACATGATGTTGCCGACGCCGATCTCGTAGCGGCGGGCCAGCTCGCGACGGCGAGTGTTGGATGCGCCGATCGCGCAGTTGCGGTCGAAGTAGTCGCTCGGGCGCATGCGCATCGCGGCCGTCAGCTGGGAGCCCATCTTCTTCGCCGCGTGCTCACGGTCGTAGACGATGTCGGAGGTCCAGAGCAGGTCGGGAGCCCAGAACGCGCCGCACTCGGTGACCACGAACTTGAGGCGTGGGAACCGGTCAAAGGTGCCGGACCACAGTAGGAACCACAGGGCGCGCATCGACCACCACCGCACCTCCGCGACGTAGATGCCGACGTGCTCGCCATAGGCCTCCTTGTCGGCCGCGCCGGAGTGGACGTGGACCGGCAGGTCGAGGTCCTGGCAGGCTGCCCAGATCGGGTCGTAGCGGTTGTCGTGGTACGGCGGGTAGGGCTGCCACATGGAGGGGATGAGGATCCCGCCGCGCAGCCCGCTCGTCGTGGCCCGCTGGATCTCGCCGACGGCGGCGTCGACGTCGTGGAGGATCGGGACGATGGCGACGCCGGCGCGCCGCGCCGGGCTGTCGGCGCAGAGCTCGGCGAGCCAGCGGTTGTGGGCCCGCGCCCCGGCGAGCAGCAGCGTCGGGTCCTGGTCGCCGCTCGTGCCGAGCCCGGCGCCGAACGGCGCGGACGCGCCGCCGGTGACGGCGTCGGCGTCGGGGAAGATCACCTCGCCGGCGACGCCATCGGCGTCGAGTTCCTTGTCGCGGCGCGCCGCGTCCCACCCGCCGCGCAGGCCTTCCTCGTTCGCGCGCTCCCATTCCTCGGCGAACGCCTCGTTGCGCAGCCCGCGGTCGACGAGCTCGTGCTCCGTCGCGGCCCTGGCGGCTTGCGCCTCGTCGAACGCCCCGCGGTGGGCCGGGTCGAGCCATTGCCGGTACTGCTCGTTCGGCAGGCCGGCGTGGCAGTCGGACGAGATCACGAGATAGCGGGACACGCGCGCCTCCTCAGCCGGCCGTGGCCTGGACGTACGTCGGGTTCTCACGCTTCAGCATCGAGTCGGCGCGAGCGTGGATGCGCTCGTCGGTCCGCTCGTCGGGCGGCAGGATCCAGAAGTCGCCGGCGCGCACCGCGTCGACGACGCGGCCCGCGACCTCCTCGACGGGGGTGTACTGGATCGTCTTCCCTGCGTCGCGCATGAGCGCCTCGTACTGCTCGAGCGTGACGGGCGGGGTGGTGCGGGGCCGCTCCCGGGCGAACGCGGCCGGCCGGGTGCGCCACGAATCGAAGAGGCCGGTGCGGAGCATGTGCGGCCCGGGGAACAGCACGGACGTGCCGACGGTGGCGCCGTCCTCCCGGAGCTGCGCGTACAGCGTCTCGGTCAGGGTGACGACCGCCGCCTTCGTCACCGCGTACTCCGGCGTCCCCGACAAGGGGGCGACGCCGCCGTTGCCCGAGGAGGTGTTCACGACGTGGGCGGGCTCGCCGTGCTCGAGCATGTGGGGCACGAACGCGTTGATGCCGTGGATGACGCCCCAGAGGTTCACGCCGAGCGCCCAGCGCCAGTCGTTGAGCTCGTGCTTCCAGAGGCGACCCTCGGCGCCGGCGCCAATCCCGGCGTTGTTGCACACGAGGTGCACCGGACCGGCGACGTCGACGGCGCGGTCGCGCAGCGCCGCGACGGAGTCCCACGTCGACACGTCGGTCTCGACGCCCTGGACGTCCAGGCCGCCGTCGCGCAGCTCGGCGACGGTGGCGTCGAGGACCGGGGGCTGGATGTCGGCGAGGAGGACGCGCATCCCCTCGCGGGCGAAGCGCTCACCGAGCGCGCGGCCGAGGCCGCTGCCCCCGCCGGTGACGACCGCGGTCTTGCCCGCGAGGTCCTCGATCACGCCTAGTCCTCACCCACCGGCGAGAGGTCGTCGTAGCGCTGGTGGACGTAGGGGAGCAGCCAGTCGCCCGGGACATGCGAGTGGATCTCGGCGGTCTGGATGCTGCGGCGCTCCGCGAGCGTGATCTCGCGGACGCGCCGGACCGGGAGATCGGCGACCGGGTCGAAGCGCGAGTCGCGGAGGATCACCTCGCCGTCGACCGCCTCGAGCTGGCGGGTCGTCTCGTCACGGTGGCAGTAGACGAGGGACGGCTCGGCGTCGAAGCCCTTGCCGTCGGGTGAGGGGAGGAACTTGAAGTAGAAGCTCGTGCGTCGGCCGTCCGGCGGGTTCGCCAGCGTGCCGGTGACGCGGCCGGTGACCTCCACGAACGTGGTCCCCATGCGCGCGATCTTGCCGTGGACGCGGTCGCCGTCGCGCTCGAGGGTGACCTGGCCGATCTTCTTGGGCTCGCCGAACGTCTCGCGGCCGCCGATCACCGACTGCTCGGTCGTCATCGGCATCACGAGCGCATAGTCGGCGTCGGTGCCCTCGTGGCGGGCCATCACCGCGACGGTGGCCGCGCCGAAGGTCGGCAGGCCCGGCATGTCGACGCGGGCGATCGTGATCCGGGCGAGCGGCTCGGGCGGCGCCTCCAGGGGCGGCGGGAGCACGGCGGCGAGGACCTCCGGGTCGGTCTCGAAGATGGCGACGAGCGTCGTGGACCAGGCGCCCTTCGACGTCGCCTCGAGCTCCCGGTTGCGGAGCTCGTCCTCGCTGCGGGCGGCGTAGCGGATTCTTCCCACGGGTGCTCCTTGTCTGGCCCGCGTCGGCGGGCGGATCGGGTCGGTCAATGCACGGACGCGGTGTCGGCGAACGCGGGGCAGCGCCGGGCCTCGGCGGGGATGTCCTCGTCGGGCAGGGGGCGGGCGACCTCGGTGACGGTCGGGCCGACGCGGGCGGCGATCGGGGCCAGCGCGTCGAGGTCGAACCCGTAGAGGGCAGCGGCGTTCCCGCCGAGCATGGCGCGCACCTCGACCTCGTCGACCGGCGCGAACGAGAGGCGCAGCGCCTCGTGCGAGAACGGGTAGCTCGACTCGCGGTGGGGGTAGTCGCTGCCCCACATGATCCGGTCGACGCCGATCTCGTAGCGCATCGGGACCTCGCCGGGTCGCAGGAAGCTCGACCCCACGTGGCACTGGCGCGCCCAGTACTCGCTCGGACGCAGCGAGAGGTGGCCGACGACGTCGCGCCCCCACTCCATCTCCTGGGTTCCCGACGCCGACCCCATCCGGTCGAAGAAGTAGTCGAGGCGCCGCAGCTCCTCGGGGATCCACCCGGTGCCCTGCTCGGTGAGCACGAGCTGGAGGGCGGGGTGGCGCTCGAGGACACCGCCGAACACGAGGTGGGGGAACGCGCGGTGCGCCCACCAGGTCACCTCGAGCAGGAACACGACGTTGTCGACCGGTGCGTCGTCGAGCGGCGGCACGGCGCTGCCCGAGTGGTGGTTCACCGGCATGCCGAGCTCCTCGCACACCGACCAGATGGGCTCGTAGGTGGGGGAGTAGAGGGGCGCCAGGCCGGTGCCGGGCGGTGCGCCGGGGAGCAGCACCCCGCCGGTCAGCCCCGCGCGGCGCGCCCAGCGGATCTCGTCGACCGCGGTGTCGACGTCGCCGAGGAGGATCTGCGCGATGCCGGCGCGTCGCCCCGGCGCCGCCGCGCAGAAGTCGACGAGCCACCGGTTGTGGGCGCGCAGGCCGGCCCAGCGCAGCTCGAACTCGCGGGAGTCCGCGGCCGGCGGGCGCGCCGTGAGCGTGGACTTCGGGAAGAAGGGCGGCACGGTGTTGGGGAACAGCACCTCGGCGACGATGCCGTCGGCCTCGGTCTCGGCGAGGCGTCGGTCGCTGTCCCAGTTGCGGCTCGCGTCCGGTCCCTCGAGGTCGGGGTAGGGCACCTGATAGTCGGCGGCCCACGCGTCGAAGTCGTCGAGGTGGCGCTGCTCGAGGTAGTCGCGATAGGCGAGCATCTCGTTGCCCGCGTGGCCGTCGGCCGACACGACGATGTAGCGGTCCTCGGTCGTCACCGGCGCCTTCCCTGCCAGAACCTCGGCTCTGTAACGATGTTCGTGTAACATCGTTGCATGACCGGGTCCGCGGGTCAAGTGGCCGAGACCGGCGACGAGCCCGCCCGCGCCGCCCTGAGCCCCGACGACGTCGTCGCCGCCGCGCTCGCCATCGTGGAAACCGAGGGGCTGGCCGCCCTCACGATGCGGCGCCTCGCCAGCCAGCTCGGCGTCGCCGTCACCGCCATCTACTGGCACGTCGGCGACAAGGCGGCGCTGCTCGACGCGGTGGTCGACCGCATCATCACGGCGCTCGCCGCCGTGCCCGTCGAGGGGGACGACCCCGCCACGCGCATCCAGTCGGTCTGCCGGGCCTGGCGGCGGCGGCTCCTCGGACAGCCCGAGCTCGTCGCCGTCGTGCACGCCCAGGGCCGCACGGCCGAGCTCTTCCAGCCGGTCCGGCGGGTGCTCGTCCGGGAGCTCACCACGGCGGGCCTGGGCGCCCACGACGCCGCGCTCGCGCTGCAGGCCATCCTCCAGTTCGTGACCGGCTCGGTGCTGACCGACATCCAGGTCGCGCGCGCGCCCCGCCAGCAGGTCGCCCCGGAGGACCTGTGGACCGCCGCCGACGTCGACGGCGCCGCCGACCTGCTCGACGAGCTGCGCCATCCCCTGTCGTCGGACGAGCTCTTCGACTACTCGGTGCGCCGCCTCGTCGGCGCCGCCACGGGCGCGACCCGCCCCTGAGCCAAGCGGCGGTCGGCGCGGCCTTAGCCTGCCCGGCCGTGGGGTCGGAGCTTCCCGTGGCGTCGCCGCCGCGTCGTCGCCGGTGGGTCGCGACCGGCGTTGTGGCGCTCGTGCTGCTCATCATCGCAGGGGCGGCGGTCGTCCGCTTCGCCGACCTGACGCACCAGCCGGGCGGCCTCTATCCCGACGAAGCGGCGGAGGGCGTGACCGCGCAGCGCATCCTCGCCGACCCGACCGGCTACCACCCCCTGTTCGTCTCCGAGGACGCCGGCCGCGAGCCCCTCTACGCCTACCTCGCGACGGCGGCGTTCGCGGTCGCGAGCGACACGACGGTCACGCTGCGCGGCGTCTCGGCGTTCCTCGGCGTCCTCGGCGTCCTCGCCTTGGGTCTGGCGCTGCGGCGCTTCGGGCTCGGCGCCGCGCTCGCCGGGATGGCGTGGTCCGCGGGGTCGGTCTGGCTGATCTCCGTCTCCCGGGACGGGTTCCGCAACGTCCTCGTGCCGCTCGCGGGCGCGCTGATCCTCGCAGCGCTCATCGCCTGGTCGGACCGGCCGAGCGCGCGGCGCGCCGCGCTCGCCGGCGCGGCGATCGGCGCCGGCCTGTGGACCTATCAGCCGTTGAAGTTCGCCCCGGTGCTGGTCGCGGTCTGGCTCTGGATGCTGCGCCGCTCCGACCGTCCCGCGTACGACGCGCTCGTCGCCGACGTGCGCTGGCTCGTCGGCGGGTTCCTGGTCGTCGGCGGTCCCATGCTCGCCGTCGCGCTCATCGAGCCGGGCAACTACTTCGGCCGCGGCGCCGAGACGAGCCTCTTCAACGTGGGCAACACGCACACCAGCCTCGTCAGCCACGTCCTGCGCACGCTCGGGCAGTTCGCGTTCGTCGGCGACCCGAACCCGCGCCACGACGTCGCCGGCATGCCGCTGCTCAGCTGGCCGCTCGTCGTCCTCGCCGTCGTCGGCGTCGTCGTCGCCTGGCAGCGCCGCCGCGACCCGCCGTACCGGCTCGTGCTGCTCGGGATCGTCATCTTCCTGGTCCCGCCGCTGGTCGCCACCGAGGGTGCCTCGCCCCATTTCCTGCGCACCCTCGGGCTCGCCCCGTACGTCGGCGCGCTCATCGGCATCGGCGCCGTCGCGACCGTGGCCTGGGTGGGGCGGCACTGGCGGACCGTCGGCCGGGTGGCGGGCGTGGCGCTCGTCGTCGTGGCGCTCGCCTCGGCGGCCGCGATCGGCGCCCACGCCTACTTCACCCGCCCGGTCCGCGACCGCTACGACGCCTACACGTTCGCGCTCGTCTCGCTCGCCCACGCCTCGGACCACGGTCCGCGCACCGCGGTCATCGTCGACGACTACTCGGTGTTCGACATCCAGTTCCTCGATGCTCACGACTCGCCGACGGTCTTCAACCCCGGCCAGCGGATCGCGCCCGACCGCTTCGCGCGCATCGTCGCGCCGTCCCGGGCCGATCTGCGCCGCGCCGTGGGCCCGACGCTGGCCGCCCGGGCCACCGTGACGGCCATCGACCCCGCGGGCCGGCCGGTCGTGTTCGAGGTCGTCCCGGGTCCGTCGCCGGGCGCGTAGCGGGCGGACCGGCGACCGGCCCCTATGCTCGGGTGGCGTCCCGAGCTGCCGTAGCCGTCGTCGCCACCACCTTTCCCTGGGCCATGAACCACGTCCACGCACCGGGCCGGGTCGCCGCACCGTGACGGCAAGCGACGTCCGCACGGCGGTGCCCGCGGACGAGGCCAACCAGACGCCGCAGCCACCGCGTCGACCCGACGGGTGGGGCCGTGTCGGCCGGTACCCGCGGCTGGTCGCCGCGATCACCGCCGGTGGGGCCGTCCTGCGATTCGCGTTCCTCGGTCGTCAGCCCCTGTCGCGCGACGAGGCGTTCACCGTGCTCGCCGTGCACAAGCCGCTCGGCTCGCTGCTCAGCGTGATCGCGCACGATTCCGCGCCGCCGCTGTCGTATCTGCTCCAGCACGCGATCATCTCGGTCTGGGGAGGCAACGGCGGCCTGCGCGCCCTGTCGGCCCTGGCGGGAACCGCCGCGATCCCGATCGCCGCTGCCCTGGGTCGCCGCCTGGGCGGGCGTCGCGTGGGGCTCTGGTGCGCCGCCACCGTCGCGCTGTTCCCGAGCCTCGTCCTCGCGTCGCGCGACGCCCGCATGTACGCCCTGGCGACGACGCTGGTGCTGGCCTCGACGCTCGCCGTGTGGCGCCTCGTCGAGCGCCCGACCTGGGGACGTGCCGCGGTCTACGCCGCCTGCACGGCCGCGGCGCTCGTGACGAACTACTTCACCGCGTTCGCGGTGATCGGCCAGCTCGCGGCGGTGATCGTGATCCTGCGGGCGCCCGCGCCGGCGCGGTGGCGGGCCCTCGTCGCCGCCGGGGTGGCGGTCGTCCCGCTGCTGCCCTGGCTCGTGTACGCCCGCGCCCAGTTCGCGCATGGCGCCAGCCTGTTCTGGGTCGGCGGCGTC
>DATDGU010000354.1:0-4612 GCA_036521915.1 Acidimicrobiia bacterium
ATCGGGTTGTAGCGATTCGGGGCGTCGGGATGCAGGCGCAGCTCGCGGCCGGCGACGAGCCGGTCGAGGCGGTTCGCGGGCGCGCCGCCCAAGGGCCCGTAGGTGGAGAAGATCCGGATGATCGTCGTGGGTACGGCGTGCTGCTCGGCGGCGAACGCCACGACCGACTCGGCGGCGATCTTCGAGAGGCTGTACACGCCGAGGTGCACGCCGGGCGGGTCGTCCTCGCTGAGCGGCCGGGCGCCCTGATAGGCGTAGACCGAGCCGGTCGAGCAGAACACGATGCCGTCGGCGTCGCGGTAGCGCGCCACGAGGCGGCCGCTCGCCGCCGCGTTCACCTCGAACGCGCGCCGCCACTCGACGTCGCGACCCAGCGCCGCGCCGGCATGGAACACGTAGTCGGCGTCGGGCAGCGTCGCGGGATCGTCGCGACCGAGGTCGGTCGCGACCGGGACGACGCCGGCCGCCTCGAGGCGCGCCCGCCCCGCCGGGTCGCTGAAGCGGGCCGCGCCGTAGACGGTGTTCGACGCGGCGAGCGCCCGCGCGATCGGGAACGCGACGCGGCCCGTGGCGCCGGTGACGAGCACCCGCCGGCCGGTCAGGCCGCTCGGGTCCGTCGGGCTCACCCGGCCGGGCGCGTCTCGATCGGCAGCCGCCGCGGCCCCACCTCGAAGAACGTGGGCACGTTCTCGAACCGGAACCCCTCGGCGAGGCGCACCGTCCCCGCGGGGAACCGCTCGAAGAACGTGGTGAGTCCCACGCGCGCCACGGTGCGGGCGAGCGCCGCGCCCGGGCACACGTGCTGGCCGTAGCCGAACGTGAGGTGCTGGTCGGCGTTCTCGCGGGTTGGGTCGAACGTCGCGCCGTCCGCGAAGACCTGCTCGTCGCGGTTCGCCGAACCGGTCCCCACGACGACGCGCTCGCCCTCCGTCATGTCGCGGCCGGCGATCTGCGTCGCGTGCACGCAGCCCCGGAAGATGAACAGCACCGGCGGCGCGAGTCGGAGGCTCTCCTCGATCGCTCCCGTCAGGGCCGCGTCGTTCGAGCGCATCGCGTCCTCGACCGACGGGTCGGTGAGCACCCGCAGGACCAGGTTGCCGAGCAACTGGCTGGTCGTGGTGAGGCCGCCGGTGATGAGGTTGCGGACGAGCGCCCGCACCTGCCGGCGCGGCAGGCGCTCGCCGTCGCTCTCGAGGAACACGAGGCGCGCGAGCACGTGGTCGGCCTCCGGATGCGCCTCGATGCGCGCGACCTGGTCGTCGATGTAGCCCGCGAAGTCCGGGAACGCCGCCGCGAACCCCACGCCCCGCTCGCTGCGGTTCGTCGCCGGGAAGCCGCTCTCCATCAGCTCCTTCGCCCACACCGCCAGCTGGTCGGCGTCGCCGGCGGGCAGGCCGAGGAGGTGCACCGTGACCTGGTTCGGGAGGGAGACCGTGAAGGCGGGCACCAGGTCGGCCGTGCCCGGCACGGGGATGGCGTCGAGCAGCCGGCGTGCCGTCTCGGCCATGAACGCCTCGGCCTCGTGCACGACCCGCGGGGTCAGCGCGGTCACCACGACCCGCCGGACGAGCGTGTGGCGGGGCGGGTCGAGCTCGCCGAGCAGCCGGTCCTCGGGCGGGATCACCACGCCCGGCGCCTTGAACCCGGACGCGTTCGAGAACGACTCGATGTCGCGCAGCACGGCGCGGCACGCCTCGTACCGCGTGACGAACGGCATGCCGCCGGCGATCGTCGCCACCGGCCCCTCGGCGCGGAGCTCCGCCAGGATCGGCCACGTCTCGTCGGGCGGGCGCGCGTCGAAGGGGTCGTAGGTGCTCGTGACCCGACGCTATCCGCGGCGTGTCAGCGGGGGGCGGGCCGGAGGGCCGACCCGTCGAGCTGGGCGACCCCGCCCCGGCCCAGGAGCGTCATCGTGGTGCGCAGCTCGTGCTCGAGGAGCGCGAGCACGCGGGCGACGCCGGCCTGCCCGGCCGCCGCGAGCCCGAAGGCCGCCGCCCGCCCGATGAGCACGGCGCGGGCGCCGAGCGCGAGCGCGGTCACGGCGTCGGCGCCGCTCGTGACCCCGCCGTCGAGGAGCACCTCGACCTCGTCGCCGACCTCGGCCACGACCTCGGCGAGGACGTCGAGCGTCGCGGGCGCCGGGTCGAGCTGGCGCCCCCCGTGGTTCGAGACGTACACCGCCGCGGCGCCGGCCTCGACGGCGGCCCGGGCGTCGGCCGCGCCGAGGATGCCCTTGACCGCGTACGGGAGCCCGACGCCCGCCGCAGCGTCGGCGAGGCGCGCCCACGTCCACATGGGCCGGTCGAGGCGCTGGGCGTGCCCGAAGTACTCCGCGACGTCGATGCCCGAATCCGGGCCGAAGTTGCCGAGCGTGAGGTGCGTCGTCGGCGCGGTGCCGAACGCCGCGGTGTGGCGTCGGATGCCGACGACGGGCGCGTCGACGGTGACGCACAGGGCCGCGAACCCGGCGGCCACGGCGCGACCGCCGAGGCGGGCGAAGTCGGCCTCGTCGCCGAGGAGGCTCAGCTGGAACACCCGCGCCGCGTCGGGCGCCGCGGCCGCGACGTCCTCGAGCGGCGCCGAGGTGAGCTCGGGGACGACGGCGACCGTCCCGTGCTCGGCGCACGCCCGCACGACCGCCGGGTAGCCGTCGGGGTGGAAGCGGGTGTCGCCGGCGAACGGCGCGACGAGGATCGGGATCGCGACCGGGCAGCCGAGCACGGTCGTCGTGGTGTCGGGCGGGCCCATCCCGGTCAGCACCCGCGGCTGGAGCCTCCACCGGTGGAACGCGGCACGGTTCTCCTCGAGGGTGAGCCCGTCGCCCGCGCCGCCGGCGACGAAGGACCACGCCTCGTCGTCGAGACGTGCCCGGGCCGCCGCGGCCGCGTCGTCGACGCTGCGCAGCCGCTCGGCGTCGGTCACGGCCGGCGCCGTGGCAGGTCGGCCGGGTCGGCCTCGTGCAGCAGCGGCTCGTCGCGCGCGTAGCGCCCGAGGTTGTCGAGGAACAGGTCGACGGCCCGCCCCAACCGGCCAGCGCCGCCCGAGGACGAGTGCGGGGTGACGACCACCCGCGGGTGGCTCCAGAGCTCGCTCGCCGCGGGCAGCGGCTCGGTGTCGAAGACGTCGAGGATGGCTGCCTCGGGGACGCCGCGCTCGAGCGCGCGGAGCAGCGCCGCCTCGTCGACGAGGGAGCCGCGGGCCACGTTGACCAGCACGGAGCCGGGGCGCATCGCGGTGAGGAACTGATCGTCGACGAGGTGGTGGGTCGCCGGCGTGCCGGGCGCGGCGAGCACGACGACGTCGGCGCGGGGCACGGCGTCGAGCACCCGGTCGGGGGTGAGCATCTCGGCGACCGGCTCGTCGCCGTGGGGATGGCGCCGCACGCCGAGGACGCGGGCGCCGAAGGCCTGCGCGCGCGTCGCCACCGCGGTCCCGATCGCGCCGAGCCCCACAACGAGCCAGGTGGTGCCGTGCACCTCGCGGAACTCGTGGTGGAGCCAGACGCGCTCGGCCTGGGCGTCGCGCCACCGGGCGAGCTGCTGGTAGTGGGAGAGGACGACGGCGAGCACGTACTCGGCGATCGGGATCGCGTTGACGTGCGAGGTCGTGACCCGCACGCCACGCTCGGCGAGCCCGGCGTAGAACGGCAGGTCGACGCCGGCCGCCGGCGAGTGCAGCCAGCGGATCGACGGTGACGCCGCGACCGCGTCGAAGAAGGGCACAACGATCCCGTCGTAGAAGGCTTCGGCGGTGAGCCAGGCCACCTCCGGCTCGGCGTCCTCGGGTGGCGCACCGTCGAGAACGAGCCCGCCGTCGGCCTGCACACGGACCAGCCGCGTCGGCACACCGGCGCGTCGCACCGTTCGCCGTACTGGCGGAAGGCGTGCTCGGTGAGCAGGACGTCGATCACGCCGCGATGCTCCCGCGGGACGAGCCCCACGCACGAGTCGAGTAGAACGGGCGCGTGCGCCCCGGCCCGTCGAGCACGATGCTGTGGCTGCGGGTGCTGCTCATCGTCTTGTCCGCGGCGCTCGCGGTGTTCCTCTTCAGCGTCGGGTCGGTCATCGGCGGCGTGCTCGTCGGCGCGCTCGCCGTCGTGCGGGCCGCCATGCTCGTCGAGTGGGCGAGACGACGGCGCGAGTTTCGCCGCCGCGTCGCCGGGCGCGACCGCCGCTAGCGGTCGGGCGGCGTCGCGGACCCGCCGATAGGCTCCCGCCATGGCTACTGGCGCGGACCACGAACACGTCATCGACACCGGCAAGGGCACGTTCATGCTCGACGAGCTCGGGCCGCTCATGCCGGGAATGGCCGAGATCATGCCGCAGGTCGGCGCGCGGATCTGGAAGTGCTACTACGCGGGGCAGGCGCACAACCGCCCGCTCGCGCGCTTCCAGCTGAAGGAAGCCGTCAACCTCATGGAGAAGGGCGCGTTCCTCCGACCCAAGTACGTCGAGAACATGGACAAGTTCATCAACGAGGAGCTCGCGGTCGTCGCCAAGGCGATCGACGCCGAGGACTGGGACGCGTTCGAGGCCGGCTTCCACGCGATGGTCGACGCGGCGAACGCCTACCACGAGCTCTACGACAAAGAGTTCCTGCGCTGGAAGATCCC
>DATDGU010000355.1:0-1879 GCA_036521915.1 Acidimicrobiia bacterium
ATCTACAACCTGCTCGCGTTCGGGAAGCGCTTCGAGGCCGTGCCGGTGCACGAGCACGTGCTCCCGATCGTCGAGGGGGTGCTCGACTCGGGTTGTCTGGTGTCGTCGCTGTCGTCGATCACGATCCTGCCGGGTGAGACCGCCCAGCCGATCCACGCCGACGACCAGCTGATCCCGATCCCCAAGCCCCACGTCCCGACGGTGTGCAACACGATGTGGGCGCTCACCGACTTCACCGACGCGAACGGCGCGACGCGCATCATCCCTGGGACCCACACCGCCGACGCGTCACCCGACTACGGCACGCCGTACGACTCGATCCCGGCCGAGATGCCGAAGGGCAGCGTGCTCGTCTGGCACGGCAGCCTCTGGCACGGCGGCGGAGCCAACGAGACCGACGCCAAGCGGGTCGGTGTCGCGATGAACTACTGCGCGGGGTGGATCCGCCAGCAGGAGAACCAGCAGCTCGGCATCCCCCGAGAGATCGCGGCCGGGTTCTCGCCGCGGCTACGCCGCCTTGTCGGCTACGGGATCTACACGGGGCTCATCGGCCACATCGACAAGCACGACCCGGTCGAGATGCTCGGCGACGCGCCCGACGACGACCCGATGGTGTGGGACCAGATCGAGACGCTGCTCGCCGAGGGCGTCGAGGAGGACGACCTGGCGACGCGCCTCTCACATGACGACGGCGCCGCCGTCGACGGCGAGGGCGTGGCCGACGACGAACGACGCCGCGTCGGATAGCAGCCAGACCATCGCCTGGGCGATCTCGACGGGTCGCGCGAGCCGTCCGATCGGCGCCGAGTTCGCCATCGCCTTCTCGATGGCGGGGTCGCCGCCCATGAAGCCCTCGAGCATCGGGGTGCGGGTGCTGCCCGGGCACACCGCGTTGATGCGCACCCCCGCCTTCACGTACTCGAGCGCGGCGGCCCGGGTGAGCCCGATCACACCGTGCTTGCTCGCGACGTAGGCGGGGAGCCCGGCGAAGCCGACGAGGCCCGCACCCGACGACGTGTTGACGATCGCGCCGCCGCCGCGGGCGACCATCGCCGGGATCTCGTGCTTCAGGCCGAGGAACACGCCGGTGAGGTTGAGGGCCAGCACCCGGTTCCAGTCGTCGAGCGAGTAGTCGGCGGTCGCGTTCGACGGCCCGGTCGTGCCCGCGTTGTTGATCGCCCCGTCGAGGCCGCCGTACGTGTCGAGCACCCGCGCGACCGCGGCGGCGACATCGTCCTCCCGGGTCACGTCGGTCGGCTGGAAGACCGCGTCGCCGCCGTCGGCCCGGACCCGCTCGACGACGGCCGCGCCCCGGTCGGCGTCGAGGTCGGCGACGACCACCCGGGCGCCCGCCCCGGTGAGCAGCCCGACGGCGGCCTCACCGAGCCCCGAGGCGCCGCCGGTCACCAGCATCGCCTTGTCGTCGAACCGGGCGCCGTCGTCAGCCATCGGAGCCTCCCGAGCCTGGCCAGGCGGCGGACGATACGCCCTTCAGGGGCGGCCCCGGCCCGCCGATACGTGGCCATGGCCAAGACCGCCGAGGAGGCCGGTCGGGACCAGCCCTCGCCGAAGGACGTCGGCCGGCACCTCCGCTCGGTTCGCAAGCAACAGGGGCTGTCCCGCACCGTCGTCGCGCGCTCCGCGGGGCTCACGCGCCGCGAGCTCGCGGCGTACGAGCGCGGCCGCGCCCAGGTCCCCGAGAGCGATCTCTGGTGCCTCGCGGGATCGTGCGGCGTCGACGTGTCGGATCTCCTCCCGCGCCGCGACCCGCTCCACGTCGCGGCCGACCACTCGGCGATCGGCGTGGGCGACACCGTGCGACGGCTGCGCAACCCGTCCGAGCCCGACGACATGCTGCGCGAGTACCTCTCGATGATCT
>DATDGU010000356.1:0-2059 GCA_036521915.1 Acidimicrobiia bacterium
CGCGCCGCGTTGCCCTCGAGGTCACCGACGACGAGGTCGAGCTGAGCAGCGGCGAGGCGCAGGCGCGGCACGCACCCAGGATACGGCGACGCTCCCGAAGCGGGTCGGGAACCGCTGCGACACACTGGACTGGTGACGACCGCGGACGACGTCCTCCGACGAGCGGACGTGCGGGCGTCGCTCGACGCCGCGGCCGATGTCCCGCACGCGCGTCGGACCCTCGAGCGCCTCGTCGACGCCGCGCCGGCGGCCGAGCTCGTCGAGTCGCCGCGCGTGCGCGACGCGGTCGTCGCGATCGCGTGCGCGTCCCGCTCGCTCACCACGGCGCTCATCGGCGACCCGACGCTCCTCGGCGCGCTGCGTGACCCCGCGGCCGGACTGGACCCCGCACCCGCACCCGACCCGGGCGCGCTGCGACGGTGGAAGCGCCGGGAGCTGCTGCGCATCGCCGCCGCCGACCTCCTCGGCGAGGCCGAGCTGGCCACGGTCGCCCGACGCCTCGCCGCCCTCGCCGACGCCTGCCTCGCCGTGGCCGTGCAGATCGCTTCGCCACCCGCCCCGTTCGCGGTCATCGGGATGGGGAAGCTCGGCGGCCGCGAGCTGAACTACGCGAGCGACGTCGACGTCCTCTTCGTCCACGACGGGGACACGGACGGGGCGCTGCGCACGGCGCGGCGGGTCCTCGCCGCGATGGCCGAGCCGACCGAGGACGGCATCGTGTTCCGGACCGACGCCACGTTGCGGCCCGAGGGGAAGGCCGGCGCGCTCTCCCGCACCCTGGACAGCTACACGACCTGGTACGAGCGCTGGGCCCAGCCGTGGGAGTTCCAGGCGTTGCTGAAGGCGCGCGCCGTCGCGGGGGACGGGGCGCTCGGGCAGCGCTTCCTCGACGAGACCCGCCGATTCGTGTGGCCCGACGTCCTCGACCCGGACACCGTGCGCGCCGCGCGGGAGATGAAGGCGCGCAGCGAGGCCGAGCAGCGCCGACGGGGCGTCGCCGCCCGCGAGCTCAAGCGGGGGCCCGGCGGGATCCGCGACGTCGAGTTCGCGGTGCAGCTCCTCCAGCTCGTCCACGGACGCCACGACGCGACGCTCCGCTCGGCCACCACGTTGGACGCCCTCGACGCGCTCTCGAGCGGCGGGTACGTCGAGGCGGACGACGCCGCGCTGCTCGCCCGCTCCTACACGTTCCTGCGCGAGGTCGAGCACCGGCTCCAGCTGCGCGACGAGGCGCAGACCCACACCGTGCCCGCCGACGCGGCGAGCCGTACCGCGCTCGCGCGGGTGCTCGGCTACCGCGACCGCCCGGAGGTCAGCGCCCTCGACGCGTTCGACGAGGACCTGCGCACCCATCAGGCGGGCGTGCGCGCCGTCCACGAGCGCCTCTTCTTCGCCCCGATCCTCGACACGCTCGCCGGCGTCGGGCGCCTGACCGTCGAGGCGGCCGAGACGCGCCTCGCCGCCTTCGGCTTCGCCGACGCCGAGCACACGCGCGCGGCGCTGCGCGACCTCACGGCCGGGCTCACCCGCACGTCCCGGGTGCTCCAGGCCCTGCTGCCCGTCGTGCTCGACTGGCTCTCGACGACCCCGAATCCCGACCTCGGGCTCCTGCAGCTCCGCCGACTCACCGAGGGTCCGACTCGCGCCACGGCCGTCGCCGCGACGTTCCGCGACCAGCCGGGCCGGGCCGTCCGCGTCTGCCGGGTGCTCGGGACGAGCCGGGTCGTCGGGGACGAGCTCCTGCGCCAGCCCGACGTCGTGGAGCTGCTCGGCGCCGACGAGTGGTTCGCCGCCGAGCGCAGCGGGGAGGAGCTGCGTGACGCGGCGCGCGCGGCGCTCGGGTGGCGCCCCGACCAGGCGAGCCGCCACGCCGGGCTGCGCCGCTTCAAGCGCCGCGAGGTGCTGCGCATCGCCGCCCGCGACATCGTCGGGCTCGTCCCGCTCGCGGTCACCTCCCGCGAGCTCGCCGGGCTCGCCGACGCCTGCGTCGAGGCCGCGCTGCAGGCGTTGGCCCCTCCGATGCCGTTCGCGGTCATCGGCATGGGTCGGCTCGGAGGCC
>DATDGU010000357.1:0-4657 GCA_036521915.1 Acidimicrobiia bacterium
CGGCGGGAGCGCTCGCGGGCTCGGAGGCGCCGCGCTGGTCGATGTAGGCGAGCATCCCGTACGCGAAGTTCCGCGTGAAGGCCTGGAACAGACCGGCGGCCTTCGTGAGCGGCGCCTGGAAGCCGCCGGCCAGCCGTGCGAGGAGGACCTCCCGGGGCTCGATGTCGGCGAGGGACCGGACCTCGTCTGGGGAGAGGATCCGCGGGCCGAGCAGGCCGCCCTTGATGACGAGGGCGGGGTTGGTGCGGCCGAAGTCCCGCAGGGCCTTGGCCGCGACGACGGCGTCGCCGTGCACGAACGCGATCGCGACGGGGCCCTCGAGGAGGGGCAGCAGGTCGGGCAGCCCGGCGTCCTCGACGGCGCGCCGGGCCAAGGTGTTCTTGAACACCTTGTACTCGGTGCTGGCCGGCCGCAGCGCGCCACGCAGCTCCGCGAACTCGGTGACGGTCAGTCCGCGGTACTCGGTGAGCACCGCGGCATCAGCGTCACGGAGCTTGTCGCGGACCTCGTCGACGACCGCCAGCTTCTCGGGTCGGGCCACGGTGCTCCCCACACGACAACGGGGTGCCGCCGACGCTCCGCGAGCGGAACACGAGGCACCCCACGTGCGAGGTCACCTCGTCCGGCGGGCCGGGGCCCATTACCTCCCGAGGCGAGAGACCGGAGGTCTGCGGCAACAGACGAACTTCTCGACTCAGGCTACTCGCCGGCCCGCGCCCTCGGCGATTCGGCTTCGACCTTGATGCCGGGGCCCATCGTGGACGCGGCCGACACCGCCTTCATGTAGCGGCCCTTCGAGGCGGCTGGCTTGGCGCGGAGCAGCTCGTCGCGCACGGCCTCGTAATTGGCGAGGAGCGCGCCCGTGTCGAAGCTGACCTTGCCGATCGGCACGTGGACGTTGCCGTTGCGGTCGGTGCGGTACTCGACCTTGCCGCCCTTGAACTCGGTCACGGCTTTGGCGACGTCGTTGGTGACCGTGCCCGTCTTCGGGTTGGGCATCAGCCCCCGGGGCCCGAGGGTCCGTCCGAGCTTGCCGACCTTGCCCATCAGGTCGGGGGTCGCGATCGCGACGTCGAAGCCGAGGAACCCGCCCTCGACCCGGCTGATCAGGTCGTCGGCGCCGACCACGTCGGCGCCCGCCGCCTCCGCCTCCCGCGCCTTGTCGCCCGTGGCGAACACCGCGACCTGGACGTCCTTGCCCGTCCCGCTCGGGAGCGAAACCGTGCCGCGCACCATCTGGTCGGCCTTGCGGGGGTCGACGCCGAGGCGGAACGCCACCTCGACCGTCTCGTCGAACTTGGCGGGGGCCAGCGACTTCACGAGCTCCAGCGCCTCCGCGGCCGGGACGGGCTGCTCGGTGTCGTAGCGCTGCGTCGCGTTGGCGTACGCCTTGCCGTGCTTGGTCATGTGCGTCCTCCTCGGACTCCCTCGGTGATGCCGGCCGGCGGCGAGGTCCTCCGCCGGCTCGCGTGGGTCAGTCGACGACGTCGATGCCCATCGACCGGGCCGTCCCGGCGATCTGACGCATGGCCCCCTCGATGTCGATGGCGTTGAGGTCGGGCTCCTTCGTCTGGGCGATCTGGCGCAGCTGGGCCGTCGTGACGGTGCCCGCCTTCTCGAGGCGAGGGTTCTGGGACCCCTTCTCGATGCCGGCCGCCTGGCGCAGCAGGAAGGGCGTGGGCGGCGTCTTGGTGATGAAGGTGAAGGACCGGTCCTCGTAGATCGAGATCTCGGCGGGAATCACCTGGCCGCGCTGGCTCTCCGTCGCGGCGTTGTACGCCTTGCAGAAGTCCATGATGTTGATCCCGTGCGGGCCCAGCGCCGTGCCGACAGGCGGCGCGGGCGTCGCCTGCCCAGCAGGGATCTGGATCTTGACCACGGCAGCGAGCCGCTTCTTGGCCACGGAACTGCTCCTTCGACTGCTCGGCTCAGAGCTTGGCGACTTGCCCGAACTCGAGCTCCACGGGCGTCTCCCGCCCGAAGATGTTCACGAGCACCTTGAGCTTCGAGCGGTCGACGTCGATCTCGGCGATCGCCCCGTTGAAGTCGGCGAAGGGCCCGGTGACGACCCGGACCTGCTCGCCCTCCTCGAACTCGACCCGCGGCCGCACCTTCTTCTCTGCGGCGGGGCCCTCGGGCTTCGCGACGCCGAGGATGTCCTCGACCTCCTTGCGGGACAGGGCGGTGGGCTTCTCGCCGCGCCCGCTCGGGCCGACGAAGCCGGTGACGTTCGGGGTGTCGCGCACGACCCGCCACGAGCCGTCGTTCATCTCCATCCGGACGAGCACGTAGCCGGGGAAGACCTTCTTCGGGACGACGCGGCGCTGCCCGCCCTTGAACTCGATCACGTCCTCCATCGGGATCGCGACCTCGAAGATCTGATCCTCGGCGTGCTGGGAGCGGATCCGCTGCTCGAGGTTCTGCTTCACCTTGTTCTCGTAGCCCGCGTAGGTGTGGACCACGAACCAGCCGCCCGGCCGGTCGTAGGGGCTCGGTGGCGCCGGCTCTGCGGCCGGTTCGGCGCCCTCCTCGATGACGTCGACGAGCTCGGCGGACCCGTCAAGGGCCGGACCGACGGCCTCGTCGGCGACGGGCTCGTCGGCCTCGGGCGCCGCGGTGGCGGGGGCCGCCGGCGTGTCGAACGTCGCGGCCGGCTCGGCGGTCGGGGCGTCGAGCGACGAGGCCGCGTCGGGCGCGGGGGTCGCCGGCTCCGGTGAGGGGGCCGGCTCGCTCGTGGCGTCGGTGTCGGTCGGGGTGCCGAAGTTGATCGTCATGTCAGCCGAAGAGGAAGAGGACGAACTTCGACGAGCCGTAGTCGACGGCGAAGATGAACGCGGTCACGACGATCACGCAGACGAGCACCGCGACCGTGGAGTTGCGGACCTCGAGGCGGCTGGGCCAGGCGACCTTGCGCAGCTCGGCGCGGGCCTCGCTGACGTACTGCCGCGGGGTGGTGCGCTTCTCCTTTTGTCCGGTGACGGCGGCGGGCTGCGGACGCGCGCGGCGCTGGTCGGGGCCGCGCGGCTTGTCGGCGCCTTGGCGCTGCATCAGTCGCTTGGTCTGCCGGTTCACCGAGCCTCCGTCGAGCGGGGAGTGGCAGGGCAGGAGGGACTCGAACCCCCAACCGCCGGTTTTGGAGACCGGTGCTCTGCCAGTTGAGCTACTGCCCTCCGGGGGGGCCGGGATCGAAGGATAGCAGCGGGCCTCCGCGGGCCGACCGTCGCAGCGTCCCGGTGTCGGCGCTCGTCAATGCGCGACAAGGGCGCGGCGGCGCGCCCGATGCGCGACGACCGCGGCCGCGGTCGCGCCCGCGGCGGCGAGCGCGCCCCCGATCGCGCCGGCGTAGGCGAGGCGCTTCCCGGTGAGCACGGAGCGGATGGCGCGCCGCTCGCTGGCCTCCTCGATCGCCGCGAGGGTCGCCGTCAGCAGCCCGGGGGTCGGCTCGAGGTACTGGGTGCGGAGGTGCTGAAGTCCCCGCAGCATCCGGCGGTACCGGGCGAGCTCGGCCTGGCAGCGCAGGCACGACTCGATGTGCTGCTGGACGGAGAGCGGGACGGCCTGGTTGGCGTCGACGGCGTCGGGCAGCAGCTCGGCGATCTCCTCACACTGCATGCTCGGACCTCCACTCGTCGTCGCGACGGTAGAGCAGATCGCGGAGCCGCTTGCGGCCCCGGTGCAGCCGCACCTTCGCCGCCGCGACCGAGATCCCGGTCTCCTCGGCGATCGCCTCGTGGGAGAGGCCGTAGACGTCCTTCAGCACGACGACGGTGCGCAGGCTGTCGGGCAGCTGCGCCAACGCGTCGGCGAGGTCCTCCATGCCGGCGCCGGACTCGGCGACGACGTCGGGGGACGCCTCGGGCCGGGCGTCGACGGTGTCGGCGGCCTGGTCCAGGCCGACGGTGCGGTGGCGGTGGCGGCGGCTCATAGTCGTGTTCGCGGTGTTCGCGGTGATCCGGTAGAGCCACGTGGAGAACTGGGCGTCGCCGCGGAAGCGCCGCAGGCCCTTCCAGGCCCGGAGATACGCCTCTTGGACCACGTCGCGTGCGTCCTCCTGGTGGCCGGTGAGGCGCAGGGCCAGCGTGTACGTGTCGACGTAGGTGCGTCGCACGATCTCGTCGAACGCCGCGGGGTCCCCGCCCCGAGCCGCGTCGACGAGCTCAGCCAGCTCGTCACGCCTACCGGAAGTGGTGTCGTCGTTGTCCATGAGACTCGGTCGCAGCCTTCTGGGTTACCTGCCGGTAGCCACAATCGGGCCCGCGACCGCCCAGGACGCACGGGCACGGGTCGGCGGGGATGGGCCCCGCCGCGGGGGATGCCGCGGGGGATGGCCGCGGCGAGACGCCTAGCGGGTCTCTTTGTGGAGGGTGTGCTGGCGATCCCAGCGGCAGTACTTCTTCATCTCGATGCGTTCCCGGTCGTTCGTCCGGTTCTTCATCGTGATGTAGTTCCGCCGCTTGCACACCTCGCACGCGAGGGTGACCTTCACACGCTTGTCGCTCGCCATCTGAGGCCCAGGCTACTTGGTGATGGTGGCGACGCGGCCGGCGCCGACGGTGCGGCCACCTTCGCGGATCGCGAAGCGCAGCCCTTCTTCCATGGCGATGGGCGCGATGAGCTCGACGAGCATCTCGGTGTTGTCGCCCGGCATGACCATCTC
>DATDGU010000358.1:0-8462 GCA_036521915.1 Acidimicrobiia bacterium
CAGGTCATCAACCGCGGCGGGCGGCTCTACGTCGACACCGTCGACCGCAAGCCGCCGATCGTCCCGTACCTGTACGCCGCCACCTTCCGCCTGACCGGCACCGACGACCTGCTCCCGTTGCGGCTGCTCGCCGTGGCCGCCGACGTCGTCACTGCGCTGCTCCTCGCCGCCGAGGCCCGCCGGCGCTTCCACGCTGACCGGGCCGGGCTCATCGCCGGCCTCCTCTATCTCGGCGCGTCCGGCGCGTTCTTCGCCACCGACTTCCAGACCGCGAACTTCGAGGTGTTCATGGCGCCGCTCATGGTGGCGGCGTTCGTGCTCGCCGTCCGGGCCCGGCCGGCGGCGTCGGGCGTCGCGATCGGGGCGGCGACCCTGACGAAGCAGACCGGGATCTTCACCCTGCTCCCCGTGGCGTGGCTCGTGTGGCGGGCAGGTCCCCGCGGCGCGGCGCGGACCCGTCGCCTCGCGATCCTCGGCGCCGCCACCGTCGCGCCCCTCGCCCTCGCCGCCGTGGTGTTCGGGCCGCACGACTTCGTGACCTGGGTCTTCACCGGCAGCGGCGGCTACCTCGGCGTCGGCGGGGCGGTCGGCTACGTCGTGCACCGCGGGCTCGTGCAGACGCTGTGGTTCGTGCTGGCGAACATCGGCCTCGTCGTCCTGGCGCTCGTCGCAGTGCGCGCCCGACGCCAGGACGTCGACGTGTGGCTGTGGGTCGGCGCCGGGATCCTCGCCGTCGCCACCGGGCTGCGCTTCTTCGGGCACTACTACCTGCAGGTGCTGCCACCGCTCGCACTGCTCGCGACCCGGCCCATCGTCCACGCGTCACGGCGCACGCTCGCCGCCGTCGCGGTGGTCGTCGCCGTCCCCGTCGGGTTCTTCGTCCACCAGGCCTTCGCGATGCCCCGCTCGCACACCGAGCACGTCACCGACGACCTCGTGGCGTACGTGTGCCACACCGTCCCGCCCGGCGAGCGGATCTTCGTGTGGGGGCACCTGCCCGAGGTGTACTGGCAGTCCGGCCGGCCGCCCGCGACGCGCTTCGAGACCACCGAGTTCCTCACCGGGCTGAGCGGCGGGCGCCCCAACGACCAGACCGGCGAGCAGGACGCGGCGCCCGGCGCGTGGGCCGACTTCGAGGCCGACCTCGCCGCGCACCCGCCCGTGCTCGTCCTCGATCTCGCCCCGGCCGACATCCGCGGCGGGCGCTACGAGGAGCTCAGCCGCTTCCCCCGCTTCGGCGAGTACCTCGCCCACGAGTACCGGCCCGTGGCCACCGTCGACGGGGTCGTCGCCTACCGACGGCGCTGATCAGGCGCGGGTCGGCGTCGCCGGCGACGCCGACCGGTGGGGGCGCGCCAGGCGCACGGCGAGCGCCGCGGCCAGCATCCCCACCACGAGGCCGAGGGCGAGGGCCCCGAGGACGTCGGCGGGGGGCAGCGCCGCCCGGTCGCCGCTGACCAGCCCGCGGCCGTTCTCCCGGATCGCCCAGATGAGCGCCCGCACCGGCAGCCAGGCGACCACGGCAGCCAGCGCGGCCACGCCGCCCTGCAGGACCGGGGCCTGGTGGGCGGCTCGGGCCGCCGTCACCCCGGCGGCGGCGTAGGCCGCCAGGACGAGGATGGACAGGGGGTAGATCCAGGCGCTCGACGAGAGATCGTTGACGTGGCGCTCCACCAGGGCCCGGGCGATCGTCACCGGGACGATGACCGCCAGGCCCACCGCGGCGCCCCGCGCCACGGCCCGCCCCTCGATGGCCCAGCGGGTTGGCGTCACCACTCCTCCTCGACGGCCCGATCATCGCGCCGGGCGCCCCCCAACCCCGGCCGGCCCGGCGCCCCGGCGGGCGCCTCAGGTCGGCGGGAATACCCGTCGATGTTCTCACCGTTGCACGGATGCTCCCCATTTCCCCCCGGGAGCAGACGAGAAGAAAGAAAGCGGTGAGGCCCGATGAGCACGCGGGCGATCGGCGGCTGGCGCGACCAGGCGCGGTGCCGGGGCGTCGACCCGGACATCTTCCATCCCAGCGACGAGGACGACGGCGCCGACGCGAAGGCGATTTGCGCCGTGTGTCCGGTGCGTGAGCCCTGCCTCGAGTTCGCGCTCAGCACCCGGGAGAAGGACGGGGTCTGGGGCGGCATGACCGCCCGGGAGCGCCGCCGGGTGCTCCGCCAGCGCCGCAAGACCGCCTGAGCGGACGGCTCCACGGCGGGGCCCGGCCGGTACCCTGCCCGCGGTGCTCTTCGACCTGTCGCCGGAGCTCGCCGAGCTGCAGGCCACCGTCCGCAAGCTGGCCCAGGAGCGCGTCGCGCCCCGGGCCCGCGAGATCGACGGCAGCGGCGAGTACCCCCAGGACCTCTACGGCCTCTTCGTCGACGCCGGCCTGACCGGGCTCTGCGTCCCCGAGGAGCTCGGCGGGGCGGGCGCCGGGATCCTCGGGCTGACCCTCGCCATCGAGGAGGTCGCCAAGTACTCCCAGGCCGCGGCGCTCATGCTGCTGCTCACGCGGCTGCCGACCGGCCCGGTGCTCATCGCCGGCAGCCCCGAGCAGCAGCGCCGCTACGTCACGCCCGTCGCGACCGGTGCGGCCCGCGCCGCGTTCGGGCTGAGCGAGCCGCAGGCCGGCAGCGACGTCATGGGGATTCGCACCCGGGCGCGCCCGGACGGGGACGACTGGCTCCTCAGCGGGACGAAGTGCTGGATGTCCGGTGTGCGCCAGGCCGACTGGTACTGCGTCTTCGCCAAGACCGGCCCAGTCGAGTCGCGCGCCCACGACAGCGTCTCGGCGTTCCTCGTCGAGCGGCGCTGGCCCGGCGTGTCCGTGGGGAGCACGGACCGCAAGATGGGCGTGAAGGGCGTCGACACCGGCGAGCTGCTCCTCGACGACGTGCGTGTCCCCGCCGAGAACATCGTCGGCGAGATCGGCGGGTTCCGCCTCGCCATGCTCGGCCTGAACGCCATGCGCCCGGTCGTCGCGGCGCGGGGGATCGGACTCGCCGAGGGCGCGCTGATGTACGCCGTCGAGTACGTGCAGCAACGCCGCGCCTTCGAGCGTACAATCGCCGACTTCCAAGGCATCCAGTGGAAGATCGCCGAGCTCGCCACCGAGATCGAAGCGGCCCGGCTCCTCACCTATCGAGCCGCCTGGATGGCGGACCGCGGGCAGTACACGAAGGAGTGGGTCCCGTACCTGTCGATGGCGAAGTCGTACGCGACCGAGCTCGCCGTGAAGGTGTCCGGCGAGGCGCTCCAGCTGCTCGGCGCGGCCGGGTACATGGAGGACCACCCGCTCGAGCTCTACTACCGCGACGCCAAGCAGCTGACGATCGTCGAGGGCACCACGCAGGTGCAGCTCGGCCTCATCGCCCGCGGCGTCCTCGACCGGGATCTCTGGTGGGACTAGGCACGGCAGCACGATGACCGACGCGCCTGCGCTCTGGCCGGACGTCCTCGGCCGCCTCATCCGACGCGAGGACCTCCCACCCGACCTGGCCGCCGCGGCGCTCGGGGCCGTGCTGCGCGGCGAGGCCACCGACGCGCAGCTCGCCGGCTTCGCCATCGGCCTCCGGGCCAAGGGCGAGACGCCGACCGAGCTCGCCGCGCTCGTGCGCACCATGCTCGACCACGCGGAGCACGTCGACATCGACGGCCCCCTCCTCGACACGTGCGGCACCGGCGGCGACCGCGCCGGCACGGTCAACGTGTCCACGCTCGCCGCGCTCGTCGCCGCCGGGGCCGGCGCCGCGGTCGCCAAGCACGGCAACCGGGCCGCGTCGTCCCGCTGCGGCTCGGCGGACGTGCTCGAGGCGCTGGGCGTCGCCATCGACCTCGGCCCGAAAGGCGTGGCGCGCTGCGTGGCCGACGCCGGCATCGGGTTCTGCTTCGCGCCCCGCTTCCACCCGGCGATGCGCTTCGCCGGGCCGGTGCGCAGCCAGCTCGGCGTCCCCACGACGTTCAACCTGCTCGGGCCCCTCGCCAACCCGGCCGGCGCGCGCCGCCGCACCGTCGGCGTGTCCGACCCGGCGATGGCCGAGCGCGTCGTCGGCGCACTCGCCGAGCTCGGCGTCGAGCACGCCCTCGTCTTCTACGGGCACGACGGCCTCGACGAGCTCACCACGCCCACCACCTCGACCGTCTACGAGCTGCGTGACGGCGCCACGCGCCGCGACGAGGTCGACCCGGCGGCGCTCGGGCTGGCCACGGTCGAGCCGGGCGCGCTGCGGGGTGGTGACGCCGCCGAGAACGCCGACGCGGTGCGCCGCGTGCTCGACGGGACCCGCGGCGCGTGCCGCGACTTCGCCGCGTTGAACGCCGCGGCGGCGCTCGTCGTCGCGGGCATCGCCGACGACCTCGCCGGCGGCCTCGACGCGGCGTTCGCCGTGCTCGACGACGGGCGGGCCGGCGCCACGCTCGACGAGTTCGTCCGGGCCAGCCAGGCCGCCCGCGAGACCGAGGCCGCCTGACATGGCCCGCGCCCTGCAGTGCCCGGCCTGCGGCACGACGAAGCAGCTCGACGGCGTCACGGCCGACACGTTCCGCTGCGAGCAGTGCGGGCAGGTGCTGAAGGTGCCCCCCGCGGCGCGCGCCGGCGCCGGGGGCGGCGGGCCCGCCGCACCACCGCCCCGTCGTCGCGCGAGCCCCGCCACGCCCACCGCCGACGACCCCGCGCCGCCACGTCGCAACCCGCCCGCGCCCGAGCCGGTCGTCGCCACCCCGCCGACGGTGACGGCCAGCCGGGCCGCGGCGCCGCCCCGCGGTCGGCCGCCCGCCGAGTCGCGTGGCGAGCCGGCGCCCCCGGCGCGCAAGCCGCCCCGCAACACGCTGCCGCTCTGGATGCGCATCGGCGTGTGGGTGCTCGCCGTCCCGATCGGCCTCGTCATCGTCGGCGTGCCGGCGCGCTCGCTCGGCTACCTGACGAGCCAGAAGCTGCTCGACGTGTTCGTGAAGCACTCCCTCAGCCGGTTCGTGCCACTGCTCGTGATCGTCGTCCTGTGGGCGCTCGCCACGACGATCCTCGTCGAGGTCTTCATCGAGGGTGGGCGGTGGCTCATGCTGCGACGCCAGCGTCGCCAAGCCACCGCGAACCTGCAGTCGCTCGAGGCGCCGGCTCCTCAGCGCCCGGGGAGATCCCGCCGCCGCGGCGCATAGCGGGGGAGCGGCGCACGCGGCGACGCCAGCGTGCCCGACACCGACACGAGTTGCAGCGCGCCGGCCCGGCGCCGCAGCCAGCGTGCGACCTCCAGCAGCTCGTCGATCTCGTCACGGGCGGCAACGACCGGCTGGTCCAGACACCGCAGCGTCGGCGGATCGTCGGGCAGCAGGACGCGGCCGTCGTCGATCTCGACCCGGCCCTCCGGCCCGTCCACCACGAGGCGACCGGCGCGTCGCAGGCCGTCGACGAGCTGCTGGCGCTCGAACGCGCCGGCGACGGCGGCGAGCTGGTCCCGGGCGATCGCCGCCTCCTCGAAGCGCTCGTCCCGCACGAGCGCGCCGAGTCGCCGCTCGAGCGGCGCGAGCAGCAGACCGGACTCGCCGGTGAGGGCCCGGGTCGCCCGCGCCACGATCGCCGCGTACTCGTCCGCCGGCGTCGCGCCCGAGCACGGGCAGGCCGCGACCTGGAGCTGCGCCGCGAGGCACGGCGGCCCCCCCAGCGCGGCGCGGGCACCGATCCGGCGCCGGCACCGGCGCAGCGGGATCGCGCGCTCGACCGCCTCGCGCAGGAGCTGCGCCGCGGCGACCGACGGCAGCGGCCCGACGTGGAGGCCGACGTCGGGAGGCGCGGCGCGCACGACGGCCAGACGAGGGAATCGCTCGGCGAGGGTGAGGCGCAGGTAGGCGTAGCCGCGCCACGTCTTCAGGCGCCGGTTGAAACGGGGCTGCAGCTCGCGGATAAGGCGCAGCTCGCGCACCGCCGCCTCGAGCGGATGGGCGCACACCCGGTGGTCGATCGTCTCCGTCTCGCGCAGCAGCTGGGGCACCTTGCGGCGCGAGTCACCCGAGAAGTAGCTGCGCACCCGCGTCCGGAGGTTCGTCGCCTTCCCCACGTAGAGGACGCGGCCCCCGCGGTCCCTGAACAGGTAGACGCCGGGCCCGCGCGGCAGCTGCGCGGTCAGCGCGAGCTTCCCCACCGACGGGTGGGCCCGCAGCCGCGGGAGCTCCAGCAGGTCGTCGAGGCCGAGCACGCCGAGGCGCCCGGCCCGCTCGAGCAGGGCGTGCAGCACCTCGAGGGTCGCCCGGGCGTCGGGCAGCGCCCGGTGCAGCGGCTCGGTCGGGACGCGCAGATGCCGCGCGAGGGTGCCGAGGCGCAGGTTCGGGACCTCGTCGCGCACGAGGCGGCGCGCCAGGGCGGCCGTGTCGACGCGCCGATGGGCCAGGCGCGGGTAGCCCCGGGCCGTCAGCGCGGCGTCGAGGAACGACACGTCGAAGCGCACGTTGTGGCCGCCGAGGACCGTCGTGTCGCTCGGGCCGAGGAACTCGAGCAGGGCGGGGAGCACCTCGTCGATCCGTGGTGCCGGGAGCACCATCGCCTCGGTGATGCCGGTCAGCACGGTGATGAGCGGCGGGACGGCCACCCCCGGGTTCACGAGGGTGTGCAGCTCACCCAGGCACTCGCCGCCCCGGTACTTCACCGCGCCCACCTCGGTGATGGCACAGGTCGCGGGGGACCCGCCCGTCGTCTCGAGGTCCACGACGACGAACGTCACCGCGTGCAGCGGTGTCCCGAGGTCGTCGAAGCCGCGCTGCACGGCGGTGCCCGCGAGCGAGGTGAGGCCGACCACGGCTCGTCACAGTAGCGAACATACGTTCGATAGGCGAGGGGACGGCGATAGGCTCCGCCGCGTGGCACCCGCGACGCGGTACCGCTGCACGGCGTGCGGGAACCTGACCCGCTTCGACGTCGTCGCCGTGCGCCGGACCGAGGCGTTCCACCACTACAGCGTCGCGGGGGAGCTGACCGTCGAGGACGAGGTGGTCGTCGACGAGCGGGTGGAGGAGGTCCGGTGCCGGTGGTGTGGCGCCACCGGCGACGCCATCGAGGCCGTGCCCGCAGCGACCGGCGCCGCCCCGGGCTGACCTCAGTCGCCGAGGAGCTGCACGAGCACCGTGCGGGTGCGCGGCCGATCGTCGAAGTCGACGCACACGATGCGCTGCCAGGTGCCGACGGCGAGGCGGCCGTCCCGGACGGGGACGGTCACGGACGGGCCGAGCAGGGCGGCGCGCGCGTGCGCGTGCCCGTTCGTGTCCGCGTTGCGCTCGTTGTGCTCCCAGGGACGGTCACGCGGTGCCAGCTCCTCGAGGATCGCGTTGAGGTCGGCGTTGCAGCCCGGCTCGCACTCGATGGCCGTCATCCCACAGGTCGAGTGCGCGACGAAGACCGTGCAGAGACCGTCGCGGACGCCCGCACGGTCGACGATCTGCTGCGCGCGCTCGGTCAGGTCGACGACCTCGCCGTCCCCGCGGGTCGAGATCGACAGCTCCTCCGCCTGGGCCCGCACCGGCGGCAGTGTAGGTGCGGCCACACGCCGCCTGGCATGCTGCAGGTCCCCACGGGAGGAGCGCCATGGCCCCGGATGCCACCACCCTCGCCCACGCCCAGGACGCGTTCGACGCCCGGCTCCGGCGCGTCGAGACCGACCAGTGGGCACTCGCCACCCCGTGCCCCGACTGGACGGTGCGCGACCTCGTCAACCACGTCGTCGTCGGGGGCACGATGGCGGTGCAGCTCCTCGACGGCGCCACCGTCGAGGAGATCGTCCCGCTCTTCGGGAGCGACGCACTCGGGGACGACCCGCTCGAGGCCCGCCGTCGCGTCGTCGCCGAGGAGCGGGACGCCTTCGCCGCGTCGGGCGCGCTCGATCGCATCGTGCACCACCCGGCGGGGGACATCCCGGGCGCGACCCTGCTCGGGTTCCGCACGGGCGACAACCTGCTTCACACGTGGGACCTCGCCCGGGCCACCGGCGGAGACGAGACGCTCCCCGAGGACGTGGTCGCCGACGTGTGGACGGCGATGGAGCCCTTCGGGGCCGGCATCGCGTCCTTCGGCGTGTTCGGCGACGGGCCGAGCGGCACGGTCGGGGCCGACGCCCCGCTCCAGCGCCGACTCCTGGACCTGAGCGGCCGCCGCCCGTAACTGTCACAGTCCCGTGCGACGCTGCCGGGCATGCGGATCGACTGTGACGAGTGCGCCATGCAGGGCACCGAAGTCGGTGACGACTGCGTCGTGACCTTCCTGGTCCGGCGTCGCCCCGCAGACGCCGTCGTGCTCGACCTCGACGAGGAGCGGGCGCTGCGGCGCTTCGCCGGCGCCGGGCTCGTCCCGACGCTGCGCCACGTGGCGCGGGCGGCCGACGGCGGCGCGGGCCGACCCGCCTCTGCCTGAGCGCCGTCGCGCTAGCCGCTGACCTCGCTGCGCAACGCGCCGACCGTCGCCCGCTCCCTGGGGCGCTGCGCGAACGGGTCGA
>DATDGU010000359.1:0-11721 GCA_036521915.1 Acidimicrobiia bacterium
CCGGTCGGGCGGGGTGCGGGGGCGGACGGCGCGGGGCGCACGGCCGGCCCGTCGCGGGGCGCAGCCGCGGGGGCAGGTGCGGGGGCCGGCTCGGGCGCGCGGGTGACGGCGGCGCCCACGACGGCGGGGACAGGCTCGTCGCGGCGACGACGAGCCTGCTGCTGTGAGCGCTCGCGCACCGCCCGGTACTTCGGCTCCCGCTCCTTCAGCCAGGCGAGGATCGGCGTGGCGACGAAGATGGACGAGTACGCCCCGGTCGCGAGGCCGACGAAGAGCGCCAGGGCGAAGTCCTTCAGCGACGTCGCGCCGAAGATGCCGCTCCCCACGAACACGAGCGACGCGACGGGCAGCACGGCGACGAACGAGGTGTTCAGCGAGCGCATGAGCACCTGGTTGAGCGACCGGTTCGCCATCGACGAGTAGGTGCCGTGCTCGTCGGTGCCGACCCTCGGGGTGTTCTCGAGCACCTTGTCGAACACGACGACGGTGTCGTAGAGGGAGAACCCGAGGATGGTGAGGAAGGCGATCACGGTCGCGGGCACGACCTGGAACCCGGTCACGGCGTAGACGCCGATCGTGACCAAGATGTCGTGGATCACGGCGAGGATGGCGGCGAGCGCCATGCGCCACTCGAAGCGGAACGACAGGTAGGCGGCGATGAGGAGGAAGAAGACGCCGAGGGCGAGCGCCGCCTTGTTCGTCACCGTCGAGCCCCACGTCGGGCTCACGTCGACGACGCCCGCCTCGGGGCCGTAGCGGGCGAGCGCCGCGGCGATCCGCGCCTTCTGGGCGTTCGTGACCGACGGGGTCTGCACGACGATCGACTGCACCCCGGTGCTGCGGTTCTGTTGCAGCGAGATCGATGCGTCCGCCTCGCCGACCGGTCCGAGGACGCCGCGGACCTGATTCACGGTCGGCACCGGGCCCTTGACCGTGACGGTGTAGGAGAGCCCGCCGGTGAAGTCGATCCCCAGGTTCAAGCCGTTCACGGCGAGGAAGATGATCGAGATGAGGATGAATGACCCCGAGAGCAACGCCCAGCGCCACGACCGCTCGATGAACTGGAAGTTGGTGCGCTCGTGGTAGAGATCGGCGAAGGTGGTCCGCCGCCGCTTCACCGGCGCGGGCGCTTCGAGGGTGTCGGTCACGCCTGGACCGCGGGGACGTCGAGCCCGGCGGCGATGCCGACGCCGGGCAGGCGGACCAGCCCGGGCCGCCGGGCGAGCAGCGACACGAGCGGATGCATGAAGAAGTAGGAGACGATGAGGTCGAGGATCGTCGCGAGGCCGAGGAAGAGCGCGAAGCCCTTCACCGAGCCGATGGCGAGCGCCCAGAGGGCACCGGCGCCGATGAGCGAGACGAGGTCGGCCGCGACGATCGTGCGGAACGAGCGCGTGAAGCCCCGGTCGACCGAGGAGCGGACGGTGCGGCCGGTGCGCACCTCGTCTTTCAACCGCTCGTAGTACACGACATAGGAGTCCACGGTGATGCCGACGGACACGATGATGCCGGTCACGCCGGACAGGGTGAGGGCCAGGTGCAGCGACGGGCCGAGGCCCGACACGATGGCGTAGAGCAGCGCGCCGCTCACCCCGAGGCCGAGGAACACGACGACGCCGAGGATCCGGTAGTAGAGGAGCATGTAGAGGGCGACGAGGACGAGCCCGATGATCCCGGCCGCGATGCCGGCGTTGAGCTGGTCGCTGCCGAGCGTGGGCGACACCTGCTGCACGTCGATGGCGTTGAGCTGCACGGGCAGCGCGCCGTAGTTGATGACGGTGGCGAGGTCGGAGGCCTCGCCCTGCGTGAAGCTGCCCGTGATCTGCACCGGGCCGTTGAAGGTCGAGGTCTGGAACGCCGGGTTGGAGTAGACGAGCCCGTCGAGGACGATCGCCACCTCGTCACGGGGCGTGTTGCTGCCGGGCTGCGCCGAGTCGTACGACGCGGTGGCGAGGGCGTTGAACTTGGCGAGGCCCTGGCTCTTCAGGGTGACCTCGACGGCGTAGCCCTGTCCCGACTGGAAGGTCGAGGTGGCGCTGCTCACGTCGCTGCCGTTCAGGCCGGCCGGGACGCCAAGGCTCGACTTGGCGGTCACGGGCGCGAGGAGCAGGCGCTGCTTGCTGTTGCGCACCGGCAGGATCACGCAGTCCTTCGGGTTGTCGTTCTCGAGTGGTGTCGTCGGGAGGGCGGTCCCGTTCTGGATGAGCGGGCTCAGCGTGGTCGTGTCGCACGACGCGATGGCCGCGCTGAGCGCCCGTGCGGTCGCGGGCGGGAGGGTCGTCGTCGTCGCGCCGGTCTTCGGTGTGGCGGGCAGCGGCGTGATGTTGGCGAGCACGGGCCGGAACCGCAGCTGGGCGGTGCGCCCGACGAGGCGCAGCGCCTTCGCCTGGTCCTTCACGCCGGGGAGCTCGACGACGATGTCGTTGCCCTGCTTGCTGATGCTCGGCTCGGCGACACCGAAGCTGTTGACCCGGTTGTTCATGATGTTGAGGGTCTCGTCGAGCGCGCCGGGCTTCGGGTGCCCGACGGGCTGATAGGTGACCGAGATGCCGCCCTTGAGGTCGAGGCCCAGGACGGGGGCGTTGCCGGAGAGGATCGTGGCGGTGACGGCTCCGATCACCACGAGGATGCTGCCCGCCAGGTAGATCTTCATGCGGCGCATCGTCAGCCGGCGTCTCCGTCGTCCGCGGCGTCGGGGTCACCGATGGCTTCGTGGTCGGTGGGGACCTTCCGGGCGATCGCGGCGCGGGCGATGCGCAGGACGACGCCGGGCGCGACCTGGAGCTCGACGATGTCGTCCTCGAGCGTCTGGATCGTGCCGAGGATCCCGCCCGTGGTGATGATCTCGTCCCCGACGTCGAGGCTGGCGACGAGGGCCCGGTGGGAGGCCATCTGGCGCCGCTGCGGTCGGACCACGAGGAAGAAGAACGCGGCGACCAGGATGACGAGGTAGACGACGACGAGGCCCATGTGGCAAACAGTCCTGCTCGGAGCGCCGATGGTAGCGGAGGGCCTGTTCGGGCCCTCTGTCAGGACTCGAACAGGTTGGGGCTGACGTCGGACGGGACGCCGACTCCCAGGTGAACATATGCGGAGGGCGTCGCGACCCGCCCGCGGGGGGTGCGCAGGAGCAGCCCCGCCTTGAGGAGGAAGGGCTCGTAGACGTCCTCGATCGTGTCGGGCGCCTCGCCGACGGTGACGGCGAGCGTGCTGAGCCCGACGGGCTGGCCCGCGAAGCGCTCGCAGAGCGTCACGAGGATGGCCCGGTCGACCTTGTCGAGGCCGAGGGCGTCGATCTCAAAGAGCGTGAGCGCAGCCGCGGCGATCGTCTCGTCGACCTGCCCGTCGGCGCGCACCTCCGCGTAGTCGCGCACCCGCTTGAGGAGCCGGTTCGCGATGCGGGGTGTGCCCCGGGCGCGGCTGGCGATCTCGCGGCCGGCCGCGGGGGTGAGCGTGACGCCGAGGATCGAGGCGGAGCGGTCCAGGATCGCCGCGAGATCCGCTGGCTCGTAGTAGTCGAGGCGGGCGACGAACCCGAAGCGGTCGCGCAGCGGGTCGGTGATCATGCCGCTGCGCGTCGTGGCGCCGACGAGGGTGAAGCGGGGCAGGTCGAGGCGAATCGACTGGGCCGACGGTCCGCGCCCGAGCACGATGTCGAGCGCGAAGTCCTCCATCGCCGGGTAGAGCACCTCCTCGACGGCGCGCGGCAGCCGATGGATCTCGTCGATGAAGAGGACCTCGCCGTCGTCGAGGTTTGAGAGGATGGCGGCGACGTCCCCGGCGCGCTCGAGCGCAGGCCCGCTCGTGACCCGCAGGTCCACGTCGAGCTCGGCGGCGACGATCCCCGCGAGGGTCGTCTTGCCGACGCCGGGTGGGCCCGCGAGGAGGAGGTGGTCCACGGCCTGGTGTCTCCGTCGCGCGGCACCGAGCATGATCTCGAGGTGCTCCTTCAGGCGCGGCTGGCCGACGAAGTCGGCGAGCCGGCGCGGCCGCAGCGTCGTCTCCTCGGCGCGCTCGACCGGGTCGGCGGCCGGCTGGAGCAGCTCCTCGCGCACGGCGCCGCCTAAACCCGCGCGCCCGCGAGGCGGCGGAGCGCGTCGCGGAGCAGCTGCTCGGCCGACTCATCGCCGTCGAGGCCGGCGAGCGCGTCGCGCACCTCGTCGGGGCCGTAGCCGAGGCCGGCGAGCGCGTCGCGCACCCGGCCGCGCGTGGGGGCCTCCCCCACACCGTCGGGGACGCGGGCGTCGACCTCGAGGCGCGACTGGAGCTCGAGGAGGAGACGCTGCGCGGTCCGCTTCCCGACGCCGGGCACCAGGGTGAGCGCGTCGGCGTCGGCGTCGAGGACGAGCTGGCGCAGCGCCGCGGGCCCGTGCACCGAGACGATCGCGAGCGCGAGCTTCGGGCCCACGCCCGTCGCGCCGAGCAGGCTCTCGAAGGTGTCGCGTGCGTCGCGCGTCGAGAACCCGTAGAGGATGAGCGCGTCTTCGCGGACGTGGAGGTGGGTGAAGACGAACGCGGGCTCGCCGGGCACGAGACCGGGCGTCCCGGCGGGGACGAGCACGCGGTAGCCGACGCCGCCGACCTCGAGGATCGCCTCCCCGGTTGGGCTGTGCTCGAGCACGGTCCCGCGCAGCGAGCCGATCATGAACGGGAGCGGGCCACGGCCCGGGCGACGCCGTCGCGGAGCGGGGCACGCCAGAGATGGCAGACGGCAAGGGCGAGCGCGTCAGCCGCGTCGGGCGGCGGGGCCGATGCGAGGTTCAGGAGCCGGCGGGTCATCTCCTGCACCTGCACCTTCACTGCGGCGCCGTCGCCGGCGACCGCGAGCTTCACCTCGTTGGGGCTGTAGTGCGTCACCGGCACGCCGGCCCGGGCCGCGACCGCGAGCGCGAGCCCGCTCGCCTGCCCGACGGAGATCGCGGTGCGCACGTTCGCCTGGAAGAGGATGCGCTCGACGGCGAGCGCGGCGGGCCGCAGCTCGCGCACGAACGCGTCGAGGTCGGCTTCGAGCGTCGCGAGCCGCTCGGGCAGCGGCGCGTCGGGCAAGGTGCGCACCACCCCGCACGCCACGGCCGTGAGGTCATGGCCCGTACGGCGCACCGCGCCGTACCCGCAGGTCGAGAGCCCCGGGTCGATGCCGAGCACCGGCCCCTCCGGATCGAACACGTATTCGATGCTACGAGGGCTCGCCGAAACGATGGTGGATAGCGCCGTCAGGCGTTCTCGACCTGCCGGGTGGGGCGCTCCCTCAGATCCGGCGCCGGATCACCCGGTCCTCGTGGCAGCACCTGCCCTACCGGACGAGGAGCCAGACCACGACGCCGATGACCACCAGGGCGACGGCGACGAGGGGGACGACGCGCTTCGCGACGGCACCGCCGGCGGCCCGGACGAGGTCGACGGCCTCGGCCTCGGGCGCGTCGATGCGGCGGGGACCTCGCGGCGCGGGTGCGGCCGATGCGCCAGTCACGGGCTTCGGCTCCGGAGCCTCGGTCGCGCCAGGTGCGGCCGGTGCCGCCGGTGTGGCGGCCACGGGCTTCGGCTCCGGAGCCTCGGTCGCGCCAGGTGCAGCCGGTGCGGCGGCGGGCGCGGGGGCCGGCGCGGGATTGCCACCGCCGCTCAGCACCGTGGTGCTGAGGCACGACACGAACTGGTCCATGAGCTTCGCCGACACATCGGCCATCACGCCCCGGCCGAACTGGGCGACCTTGCCCGTCACGTTGAGGTCGGTGTCGACGTGCACTCGGGTCTTCGACCCCTCGGACTGGAGTGTGGCGATGATGTCCGCCGCGGCGTTGCCCTGTCCCCGGGTGTCCCGGCCCTCGGCGCGGAGCACGACCTTGCGGGCGGCCTCGTCGGCCTCGACGACACGCGCCGCGCCGCGGTACTGCGCGGTGATCGGCCCGACCTTGACCTTCACGATGCCGCGGTACTCGTCCCCGTCGACCTCCTGGAGCTGCGCGCCGGGCATGCAGGGCGCGATGCGCTCGAGGTCGAGGAGCAGCGGCCAGGCGTCGTGCAGCTCGGCGTCGACCTCGAAGTCGTGCTCGAGCTTCATGGCGTCCTTCCCTCGACGGTGTGGAGGTCGTCGAGCGTATCGACGTCGCTCGGGTCGCCGGTGCCGGTGCAGTCGACCTCCACGACGGGGTGGCGGCCCATGAGCGCCCGGGCTCCGACGTCGCCGTGCAGCGTGCGGGCGTCGTCCCACAGCGTGCGGTCGAGCAGTACCGGGTTGCCGCGGGTGCCGTCATAGGTCGCCACGGCGAGGCGCGCCCCGTCGGCGTGCGCCGCGGCGAGTCGCCGGTAGGCGTCGGCACCGACGAGGGGCTGGTCGGCGAGTCCGACGCAGACCGCGGCGGCCGGCGTCGGCTCGAGGGCGTCGAGTGCCGCGTGGAGCGAGTGCGCGATGCCGCGGCGCCAGTGCCGGGAGGTCACGACGTCGACCCCGGCCGGCGCGGCCCGCGCAACCGACCGGCGGGCCCGCCCGACCACGAGCAGGACCGGCGCGAGCCCCGCGGCGCCGGCCGCGGCGAGCGCCCAGTCCACGAGCGGGCGGCCGTCGAGGAGGAGCAAGGGTTTCGGGGTGCGGGTACCGAGTCGCGAGCCGCGCCCCGCGGCGAGCACGGCCGCGGCGACGGCCGGTGCGTCGGCGCGGCTCAGGCCTGCGCCTCGGTGAGCGCCCGTCGTACGAGCACGCGCGCGAGGTGCTCGCGGTACTCGGGCGAGGCGTTCAGGTCGCTCGGCGGCTCGGTCCCCTCGGCGGCCTGTTCGGCCGCGTCGGCGATCGACGCGCCGCCAGCGAGCGCGGCCTCAACGCCCGCGGCGCGCAGCGGTGTCGTGCCCATGTTCACGAGCGCGACCCGCGTCGTGCCGTTGCGAACGGCGACGGCCCCGACCGTCGCCCAGTCCTGGGCGCGCCGGTTGAACTTCTGGTAGTTGAACCCTCCGGCCCCGGTCTTCGGGACGCGGATCTCGGTCAGGAGCTCGTCGGGCGCGAGCGCCGTCTCGAGGAACCCGACGAAGAAGTCGGCCGCGGCGACGGTCCGCTCGCCGCCCGGTCCCCGGGCCACGACGGTGGCGTCGAGCGCGAGCAGCGCGGCCGGGAGATCGGACGCCGGGTCGCCGTGCGCGAGCGATCCGCCGAGCGTCCCGCGGTGACGGACCTGGTTGTCACCGACCTGCGAGGCGACCGCCCGGAGCACTCCGCACTGGGTACCGAGCAGGTCGCTCGTCTCCAGGTCGCGGTGGCGGGTGAGCGCGCCGACCGCCACGTGGTCGCCGCCGTCGCGGATGTAGGAGAGGTCGGCCAGCCGCCCGACGTCGACGAGGACGGCGGGGGTGGCGAGGCGCAGCTTCATCAGCGGGAGCAGTGACATCCCGCCAGCGAGGAGCTTGGCGTCGTCGCCGCGCTCGGCGAGCGCGGCGAGCGCCTCGTCGGCGCTGGCGGCGCGGACGTAGTCGAACGCGGCGGGGATCACGGGCGGTCCGCCGCGGCGGCGAGCACGGCCCGCACGATGTTGTGGTACCCGGTGCAGCGACAGAGGTTCCCCTCGAGGCCGAGACGGACGTCGCGCTCGGTCGGGTCGGGGATCTCGTCGACCAGCGAGACCGTCGCCATGACCATCCCGGCGGTGCAGAAGCCGCACTGCAGGGCGTGGTTGGCCTGGAACGCGGCCTGGACGGGATGGAGGCCGTCGTCGGGCGCGAGGCCCTCGATCGTGGTGACGGCGTGGCCGTCGGCCTGGGCGGCGAGCATCGTGCAGGACTTCACGGATTCGCCGTCGACGAGGACCGTGCAGGCGCCGCACGAGGAGGTGTCGCAGCCGACCTTCGTGCCGGTGAGGCGGCACGCCTCGCGAAGATAGTGGACGAGGAGGGTGCGCGCCTCAACGTCGTGACGCTGCGCCTCGCCGTTGACGGTGATCGAGATGTCCACGGTCCCCCTCGGATGCGGGCCGAAATCTAATCGTCAGCCCGAGCGCTGGGGGCCGGCGCGCTCGATCTCGATCTGGACGATCACCCGCCGCTCGCGCTGCATCGCCGCCCGGTAGTCGTCCCAGTCGGGATGCTCGCCGGCGACGCGCCGGTAGTAGTCGACGAGGAGCTCCATCGCCTCGGGGAGGGAGACGACGGTGGCACGGCCGTCGACCTGGGCCCAGGCGCCGAAGACCGCGTCGGTGAACACGCAGAGCGAGACCTGGGGGTCGCGGCGGAGGTTGCGGGTCTTCATCGCCGTCTCGCGGGTGCTCACGACGACACGGCCGGCCTCGTCGATCGCCGCGGCGACCGGGGAGAGCTGCGGGCGCCCGTCGGCGCGGCGGGTGGCGAGCACCCCGTGGTGGTTGGCCCGGATGAGCTCACGGGCCTCCTCGACGTTCATCAGCTCATCGTGGCGAGCAGGCGTCCGAGGCGCGCCGGCCGCTTGAAGATGGCGCCGATCGTGCCGGTGTAACGCCACTGCACGACGCCCTCCGTGTCGAGGAGGAACACCGAACGGCGCAAGCCGACGACGGGCGCGGTGAGGCCGTACTCGGCGATGACGCGCTGATCGACGTCGGCGAGGAGCGCGAACTTGAAGCCCTCCTGCTCGGCCCAGCGGGCGTGGCTGTCGACGTCCTGGGGTGAGATGGCGAGCACGACCGCGCCCGCTTGCTCGAAGGCCGTGAAGTCGTCACGGTACGAGCGAAGCTGCATCGTTCAGCCAGGGGTGAAGTCGCCCGGGTAGAAGGCGAGCACGACCTTCTGGCCCCGGTAGTCCGAGAGGGTGAAGTCCTTGCGGACGCCGTCCTCGATGCCGGGGAGCGTGAAGTCGGGGGCGACCTGTCCGATCTTGGGTCTCATGCCATTACCGCCTCGAGGACGTCGTCGGGGATGTCGAAGTTCGCGTTCACGGCCTGCACGTCGTCGTGCTCCTCCAGCGCGTCGATGACGCGCAGCACGGCTTTCGCGCCGGACTGCTCGGTGAGCTGCACCGTCGTGGTGGCGAGCATGAGCAGCTCGGCGCTCGCCACCGGGATGTCCGCGGCCACGAGCGCGTCGCGAACCTTGTGCAGGTCGGTCGGCGCGGTGGTGACCTGGAAGGCGTCGCCCTGGTCGGCGATGTCCTCGGCCCCGGCGTCGAGGGCGGCGAGCATCAGGTCGTCCTCGGTCGTCGCGGAGGCCTCGACGGTGAGGACGCCCTTGCGCTCGAACTGCCAGGCGACGGCGCCGGGCTCGGCGAGCGAGCCGCCGAGGCGGGAGAAGGTGTTCTTCATCTCGGCGCCGGTCCGGTTGCGGTTGTCGGTGAGCGCCTCGACGAGCACGGCGACGCCGTTCGGGGCGTAGCCCTCGTAGGTGACCTGCTCGTAGCGGACGCCTTCGAGCTCGCCCGTGCCGCGCTTGATCGCCCGATCGATCGTGTCGACCGGCACGGACGCGTCGCGCGCCTTCGTCACCATCGTGCGCAGCGTCGGGTTCGCGTCGGGGTCGGCGCCGCCCTCCCGGGCGGCAACCTCGATCTGGCGGATCAGCTTCGCGAAAAGCTTCCCGCGCGCCGCGTCCGCCGCGCCCTTCTTGTGCTTGATCGAGTGCCACTTCGAGTGACCGCTCATCGCTCCCCCTTCATCGGGTGGCCAGGTGGAGGAACCGCTCGTGGACCCGCAGGTCGCCGGACAGCTCGGGATGGAACGTCGTGACCCACACGGGTCCGCTCGCGACGAGGACGGGCCGCTCGTTGTGGGTGGCGAGCACGTCGACGTCGGGCCCGACCCGCTCGACGACCGGGGCGCGGATGAACACGCCAGGGAACGCGGCGCCGAAGCCGGCCACGTCGAGCGGCGCCTCGAAGGACTGCAGCTGGGTGCCGTAGCCGTTGCGGCGCACGGTCACGTCGAGCGCGTCGAGGGTCGGTTGGTCGTCCCGGCCGTCGACGACCTCGCGCGCCAGCAGGATCGTGCCTGCGCAGGTCCCGAGGACGGGCAGCCCGTCGGCGAGTCGCTCGCGGAGCGCGGGCAGGAGCTCCGAGGTGGTGAGGAGGCGCCCGATGGTCGTCGACTCGCCGCCGGGCAGGATCAGCGCGTCGATCGCGGCGAGCGCCGACGACGTGCGGACCTCGACCGTCTCGACGCCGAGCGCGTCGAGCGCCTCACGGTGCTCCCGAAAGGCTCCTTGGAGCGCGACGACCCCGACTTTCACGACTTGGGGGGCGCGCGGCGGTCCGCACGCTTACCAGCCCCGCTCGGCGAGCTTGACGTCGAGGCTCGCGATGTCGTCGCCGCGCATCGGCTCGCCGAGCCCCCGTGACACCTTCGCCACGATCACGGGGTCCCGGTAGTGGGTGGTGGCCTCGACGATCGCCTTCGCCCGGGGTGTCGGGTCGGCGCTCTTGAAGATGCCGCTCCCCACGAAGACGGCCTGCGCGCCGAGCTGCATGACGAGGGCGGCGTCGGCGGGGGTGGCGATCCCGCCGGCACAGAACAGGGGGACGGGCAGCTCGCCTCGCTCGGCGACCTCGGCGACGAGCTCGACCGGGGCGCGCAGCTCCTTCGCCGCGGCGAACCGCTCGGCCTCGTCGGCGACGGTGAGCTGGCGGATGGTGCCCAGGATGGACCGGAGGTGACGGACGGCCTCCACGATGTTGCCGGTGCCGGCCTCGCCTTTGGAGCGGATCATCGCCGCGCCTTCGGAGATGCGCCGGAGCGCCTCGCCGAGGTTCGTGGCGCCGCACACGAACGGGACGGTGAAGGCCCACTTGTCGACGTGGTGGGCCTCGTCGGCGGGGGTGAGCACCTCGCTCTCGTCGACGTAGTCGACGCCGAGCGACTCGAGCACCTGCGCCTCGGCGAAGTGGCCGATCCGGCACTTGGCCATGACGGGGATCGTCACCGCGGCCTGGATCGCCTCGATCATCGCCGGGTCGCTCATCCGCGCGACGCCGCCGTCGCGGCGGATGTCGGCCGGGACACGCTCGAGGGCCATCACCGCGGCGGCGCCGGCATCCTCTGCGACGCGGGCCTGCTCGGCCGTCACGACGTCCATGATCACGCCGCCCCGCAGCATCTCCGCGAGGCCCCGCTTCACTCGGGCGGTACCGTACGCCGGCTCGTGGTCTCCGGTCACCCTCGCCATCGTACTGGTCGCTCGCGGCGACGCCGCCCGGAAAGCCGTCCGCGTCAGGGCGGCCGGACCCCGACGGCCCCGACGTCGCACACCCCGCGGTCGGCCTGAGACCCGACCGGCCGGGATGGCGTCAGAACGCGGGCGGTCGGGTCGGGTCCGGCCCCGCGGGTCCCGGCCGTGCCGAGGCCTCGGCGTCAGGTGGCGATCAGAGCCTCTCGAGCGCGCCGATGCGCTCGTTGATTGGCGGATGCGTGTCGAAGGCGGGTGCGTCGCCGGGCGCGGCGAACCAGAGCGGCGAGGTGGCACGCGCCGCGCCGGCGACGGCGGTCCCGTCGTCGCGCAGCTTCGTGAGCGCCGACGCCAGCCCGGGCGGATACCGGGTGAGGCGCACCCCGGCCACGTCGGCGTCCAGCTCGTCCTGCGGGTCGACGACGCGCCGCAGCGCCCAGCCAGCGAGGGGGGCGAGCACGCCGAGCACGACCGCCGGCCGGGCCAGCGCGGTCGTGGTCGGGCGCCGCCCGGCGTCGGCGAGTAGGACGGGCCAGGCGAGCGCGACGACCGCGACGCTGGCGCTGCCGCTGTCGAGCGTCTTGATCTGGGAGAGCTGGTGGGCGAGCACGCCCT
>DATDGU010000360.1:0-1988 GCA_036521915.1 Acidimicrobiia bacterium
CGACCTCGGCGGCACGAACATGCGGGCCGCCGCAGTCGACGCGACCGGCGCCATCCTCGAGCGCGCCGTGGCGCCGACGCCGCGTCGAGCCGCGACCCTCGACCCGTTCCTCACCTTCGTCGAGGACTTCGCGGCGCGCCACGACGTCGAGCACGCCGTCGTCGCCCTCCCCGGCCGGGTCGACCACCAGCGCGGGCTGCTGCTGCACGCGCCGAACCTCCCCGACGGCTGGGCGCCGCTCCTCACCCGCGCCACGCTCGAGGGGGCGCTCGGGCGTCCCGTCGCGCTGGCGAACGACGCCGACGTCGCCGCGGTCGGCGAGGCCCGCTTCGGCGCGGGGCGCGGCCACGGCGACATCGTGTACCTCACGATCTCGACCGGGGTCGGCGCCGGCATCCTCGTCGGCGGCCGCCTCCTGCTCCCCCGCTACTCGGGCGGTGAGGTCGGGCACTCGGTCGTCGAGGGCGCCCTCGCCGCGGCGGGGGAGGACGGCACCGTCGAGGGCCTCGGCTCGGGCACGGCGATCAACCGCGCCGCACGCGCCGCCGGGCTCGACGCCGTCGGGCCGGACATCGTCCGCCTCGTCCAGGCGGGCGACCCGGTCGCCGCGCAGGTCTGGGACGACGCCATGTTCGCCGTGGCGCTCGGCGTCGTGAACCTCGCGCACCTCGTCGCGCCGACCGTCGTCGTGATCGGCGGCGGCGTGGGTCGCAACGGCGAGCTGGTCCACGCCCCGATCCGCGCCGCGCTCGAGCACCTCGGCCCGGCCGGGCCCCGCGCCGAGGTCGTCGGCGCCGAGCTCGGCGATGACTCCGGGCTCATCGGCGCCGCCGCGTGGCGCACCGCGACGTAACCGCCACGATGGTCCGCCCGATCCCCACCCCGAGCCAGCCCTGGGTCGCCGGCCCCTACTCGGGGGCGGTGCGGGCCGGCGATTGGGTCGTGCTCGCCGGCCAGGTCGGCGTCGACCCGGCGACGGGCGAGCCTGCCCCGGGCGGGCTGCTCCCCCAGGCCGACCGGGCGCTGCGCAACGTCGAGGCGATCCTCGCTGACTGCGGCCTCGGGTGGGGCGACGTCGCCCGGGTCACCCAGTACCTGGCCGACCCCGACCCGGGAACAATGGCGGCGCTCGGCGCGCTGTACCTCGAGCACGTCGGCGAGCGACGGCCGGCGCGCACGACTGTCGGGGTGGCGTGGCTGCCCCTCGGGCTGCTCGTCGAGTACGAGGTGCTGGCCTACCAGCGGGAGGCGACATGAGCGACGGGGACACGGTCGAGCGGACCGACGCGGAGTGGCGCGACGAGCTCACGCCCGAGCGCTACGCGGTGCTGCGCAAGGCGGGCACGGAGCCGGCGTTCACCGGCGAGTACTGGGACTGCCACGACGACGGCGTGTACCGCTGCGGCGGCTGCGGCGCCGAGCTCTTCGACTCGAACACCAAGTTCGAGTCGGGCACGGGCTGGCCGAGCTTCACCGAGCCGACGGTCGCCGAGGTGGTCGAGCTGCGCTCCGACCACTCCCACCTCATGCGCCGCACCGAGGTGGTGTGCCGCCGCTGCGGCGGGCACCTCGGCCACGTCTTCGACGACGGCCCCGGGCCGACCGGCCAGCGCTACTGCATCAACTCGGCCTCGCTCGACTTCAAGCCCCGCTAGTCCCGGCGGGGGCCGCGCCGGACCGACCTACGATCCCGGCGTGGCCTACCCGCCCGGGGTCGGGGTCGTCGACGGCATGATCGGCTTCCCGATCCGCAACCGTGACCAGGTGTACGCGCGGCTGCGGCGCGCCGCGAAGGACCGCGAGTCGAAGGAAGAGTTCTCCTTCCCCGCGGAGTACATGTTCAAGGAGGTCCCGGAGGCCGCGGCCGAGGAGGAGGACCCGGTCGCGGTCACCTTCGCCGAGATGGACCGCTTCAACGTCGAGACGGGCCTCTTCGGCCTGTCGCCCGTCGCGCTCGAGGGCCAGCGGCGGGACCCGAAGCGGGTCGC
>DATDGU010000361.1:0-3341 GCA_036521915.1 Acidimicrobiia bacterium
GAGGAACACCTCCGGTGTCGTGGTCGTGCCGGCCTGCCACCGCCAGACGCGGGCGGTGCGGTCGAGGCTCGCGACCGCGACGGCGCTGCCGTCGGGGCTGAACGCGACCCCCTGCACCTGCGCGGGGACACGGAGGGTGGCCAGCGCGCTGGCCGGCTGCCGCCAGTCCCAGACCTGCGCCGTCCCGTCCCGTCCTGCGGTCGCGAGGTCGTTGCCGTCGGGGCTGAACGCCACGCCGTTGACGACGCCGCCGAGGTGCACGACGTCGGGTGCCGAGGTGGGGGTGCGCCAGTCGAAGACGCGGGCCGTCGCGTCGCTGGACGCCACGGCGACGTGCTCGCCGTCGGGGTTGAACGCGACGCCGGTGGCCGCCGCGCCGATCCGCATCGTCACGGGCGCGAGGGCCGGCGTCCGCCAGCTCCAGACCGCGGTCGTGCCCGCGCCGGTGCTGACGGCCAGCTCGTTGCCGTCCGGGCTGAACGCGACACCCGTCCCGGCGCCGTCGAGGCGCAGGACCGTCGCCGGTGCGCGGGGCTGCTCCCAGTCCCACACGCGGGCCGTGTCGTCGGAGCTCGTGGCCGCGACGTGCGTGCCGTCGGGGCTGAACGCGACGGCGGTCACCGAGTCGGAGTCACCGCGGAGCACGACGGGCGATTCGTCGGCGCGGCTCCAGTTCCAGACCCGCACGGTGTCGTCTGCAGACCCGGTGACGACGTCGTGCCCGTTCGGGCTGAACGCGACCCCGTAGACGATGTCGGTGTCGCCGCGCAGCGCGGCTCGCTCGTGGTTCGCCATCGTCGCCTGACGCACCGCGGCCTGCGCCTCGATCGTCGGGTTCGTGTCGTAGGCCTGCAGCGCGAGGAGCAGGCTCAGCTGCGGGTCGGTGCTCAGCACCGTGTTCGAGTACGCCGCGAGCTGGCGCGACAGCGCGAGCTGGGCGGTGTGGTGCGCCTGGACCGCCTGGACCACGGCGACGACGCCGAGGACGGCGATCACCACTGCGCCGGTCACGGCGATGGCGACGAGTCGTCGGAGGCGGCGCGTGGCGGACTGCCGGCTGACGAGCGTGAAGCGGCGCTGGAGCGATGTCGGCGAGGGGCGGCTCTCCGCGTGGACCTGCAACGTCGTCTCGGTGTCGCTCAGGTCCTCGCCGCGCAGGAGGACGCTGCGGGCCTCGCCGCGGGACTCCCATTCGAGCGACCGGACGAGCAGCCGCGTGTGGGCCTTGACCCAGTCGAGATCGGTGTCGAGCGCCGCGACGATCCGCGGGAAGTTCTCGTCTCGCTCCGCGTCGGTCCGGCACAGGATCCAGTCGTGGGACTCGACGGCTTCGGGGAGGGCACCGACGTTCGGGTCCTCGAGCAGCAGGGGGAGGATGCGCTTGTTGAGCGCCGCGGCGTGCCCGAGCTCCTCCCGGCAGATGTCGGACTCGAGCGAGTGCTGGCTGACGACGAAGATGAACGAGTCGGCCGCCTCGATCCCCTCGCGCAACTCGTCGCGCCACTTCGCGCTGGGGATGATCCCCTCCCAGTCGACCCAGACGTCACGACCCTGCTGGGTGAGCGCCTCGACGAGCCAGCGGACGAAGGCCTGGTTCTCGCGGGCGTAGGAGACGAAGACGTCGCTCATGAGGGTCGGCCTCGTTCGACGCCGCGCGCGTCACCCGGCCGGCCGCCGCTGCGCGTCCCGACCCGCCCCCGCTGCGTCGCCACCTCGCTCGCCTCGCCCAGAGGCGCCAGATAGTAAGACGGCGACACGCGGAGGTGGTCTCACCGCTGCGACAAGATGTCGGCGCCATGGGTGACGCAGCGGTGATCGACGCGGACGGCCACGTCCTCGAGCCGCTCGTGGCCTGGGCGACGCTCGCCGAGCGGCACCGGCCGCGGATCGAGACGGACCCCCGCGGCCTCGACCACGTCGTCGTCGGCAACGAGGAGGTGTTCGTCGCCCGCCTCGGCACGATGGGCCTCCCCGGCACCGACGTCAGCCGGTTGGACAGACCGGTGCCGCTCGAGGAGGCGCGCCCGGGCGCGTGCGACCCCGTCGCCCGCGTGCAGGACCTAGACGTCGAGGGCATCGATGCCGCGGTGCTCTACCCGACGATCGGCTTGGGCTTCTGGGGTCTCCGCGATGCCCGCGCCGCGACGGCGCTCGCGCGGGCCTACAACGACTGGCTCGCCAGCTACTGCGCGGCCGTGCCCGGCCGCCTCTTCGCGGCGGCCATGGTCCCGTTCCAGGACGTGGACGCGGCCGTGGCCGAGCTGCACCGGGCGCGCGCGCTCGGGTGTGTCGCCGCGTTCGTCCGACCGAACCCGTGCGCCGGCCGCAGCATCGCCGCGCCGGAGAACGACGCGTTCTGGCGCGCCGCGGAGGAGCTCGACATCGCGGTCGCCGTCCACGAGGGGCTGCAGCTCGCCGTCCCACCGCTCGGCGTTGACCGCCTTCCGACGAACCCGCTCGTGCTCCACGCCGCGTCGCACACCCTCGAGCAGATGCTGGCCTGCGCGCAGCTGATCGGCACGGGTGTGCTCGAGCGCCATCCCGGGATGCGCGTCGTGTTCCTGGAAGCCGGCGGCGGCTGGGTCCCGTACTGGCTCGAGCGTCTCGACGACCACGTCGACTGCTACGGCGGCTACGCCCCCGAGCTGCGCCTCAAGCCGAGCGAGTACTTCGCCCGGCAGTGCTGGGTGAGCTTCGAGGGCGACGAGCACACCCTGCCGGTGCTCGCACCGTTCGTGGGTGCGGACCGCATCGTGTGGGGCTCGGACTATCCGCACGCAGATTCGACGTTTCCTGGCGCGACGGCCGCCCTCCGCGAGACGATCGCGCCGCTGCCGGCCGACGTGCAGGCTCGGATCCTCGGCACCAACGCGGCGACGCTCTACCGCCTGCCCGCGAGGAGCAGCGCGTCCTCGGCCACCGGATCAACGACTACGACTTCAACCAGACCTCGCGGGCCCGTCGTCCTGTCGCCGCACCCGAGGACCACCCTGACGGGGACCCCAGCCCCGTCGCAGGTCCCCCCGGCCGCCAAGGCGGCGGACGACGACGGATAGGCGAGCGGGGGCCGGGCCCCTTAGGCCTCGACGCGGCAGGTCAGCAGGGCCCGCAGGCGGGGCGTGAGCATCGACGACGCGCGGGTGCACACGCTGCGTCGCGGGACGATGAGCAGGATCCGCCGGTGCGTCCGGCTCACGAAGCGGGCGAGTGCGGCGTCGCGCTGCCCTGAGGTGAGCCATCCCAGCTCGAAGTCGTGGCTGGTCAGGTCGAGGCGCCCGTTCGTCGCGTTCACCCACCGGGTCTCGAAGAACCGCGTGGCCGCGGGACCGTGGTCGGTCGGG
>DATDGU010000362.1:0-2498 GCA_036521915.1 Acidimicrobiia bacterium
ATTTCCCGGCCGTCGGCCAGCGCGCACCCCTCGACGCGGCCGTCGCCCAGGGGCGCGGCGGCACGCGCGTGGTAGTGGTCCGCGCCGGCGGCGAGTGCGGCGTCGTGCAGCAGCGCGTCGAAGCGGACCCGGGGTATCGCCAGCGCGTGGCCCGGGTACGTGCGGCCCGGGCGGCAGGGGAGCCGGACGGCGCCGCGGGGCCCGACGACGAGCATGTCGCCGACGCGCGCCGCGCCGGGCACGTCGAGGCCGAGGTCGTCGAGCAGCTGGACGCCGCGGGGGCCGACGAGGTCCCCGCAGGCCTTGTCGCGGGGGAACGCGCCCTTGTCGACCAGGGCCACCCGGGCCCCACCGCGGGCGAGCACCAGCGCGGCGACGCTGCCCGCTGGGCCCGATCCGACCACCAGGGCGTCGTAGCGGTCCGCGGTCACGCTCGGCGCTCGGGCGCGTCGTACGCTCGCGCTGCGACCCGAGGGGTGACGCTCATGCTCGCTGGCCCATCCGCGGATCCCAATCGCTTCGCTCAGGAGCTCTTCACCGGGCTCCCGGAGCACTACGACACGCTCGAGGAGGTCCTCTCCCTCGGGCAGAACCGCCGCTGGCGCCGCGCGATGGTCGACCGCATCGTACCGGCCGCCCCGCGACGGGTCCTCGACGTCGCGACCGGCACCGCGGGCGTGGCGCGCCAGCTCGTGCGCCGCACCGGCGCCGCGGTGGTGGGCATCGACCTGACCGAGGCGATGCTGCGGCGTGGCCAGGCGAGCCTGCGCGCCGACGCCACCGACGCGGTGACGCTCGTCGCGGGACGCGCCGAGCAGCTCCCGTTCCCCGATCACAGCTTCGACGGGCTCACGTTCACCTACCTGCTGCGCTACGTCGCCGATCCGGCGGCGACGCTCCGCGAGCTGACCCGCGTGCTGCGGCCCGGCGCACCGATCGCCAGCCTCGAGTTCGCGGTGCCGACGAACCCGTTCTGGCGGGCGTGGTGGTGGCTCTACACCCGCACCGTGCTGCCCCTCGCCGGCGGGCTCGCCGGCCGGTCCTGGTTCGGCGTCGGGCGGTTCCTCGGACCGAACATCTCGGCGCACTACCGCCGCTACCCGGTCGCGTGGACGCTGCAGGCGCTCACCGACGCGGGCTGCACCCGGGTCGGCGTGCGCACCATGAGCCTCGGCGGCGGGGTCGTCATGTGGGGAGTGCGTGACGGTGCCTGAGCCCGAGGGCCGCGCCGCGTTCTATGCCGCCCGACCCGGCGGCTGGCGCGACTGGTGGACGCTGCTGCACCCGCCGTACACCGCATGGCATCTCGCCTACGTCGCGATCGGCGCCGCGCTGGCGCCCACGGTCGACGGGGTGCGCCTCGGCGCGACGGTCCTGGCGTTCTTCGCCGCGATGGGCATCGGCGCACATGCGCTCGACGAGCTGCACGGCCACCCGCTGCACACCCGGATCTCCGACCGGGTGCTCGTGGTCGCGGGCACGACCGGCGTGCTCGCCGCGGTCCTCCTCGGCGTCGCCGGGCTCCACCGCATCGGGCCGGTGCTGATCCCCTTCATCGTGATCGGGCCCCTCCTCGTCGCGGGCTACAACCTCGAGCTGTTCCACGGACGGATCCACACCGATCTCGGCTTCGCGCTCGCCTGGGGCGCGTTCCCCGTGCTCACCGGCTACGTGGCCCAGGCCGGCCACCTCGGCGTCGCCGCGGTCCTCGCCGCCGCCGGCGCCGCCGCGCTCGCGTATGCCCAGCGCGCGTTGAGCACGCCGGCACGGCTGCTGCGGCGGCGGGCGCTCAGCGTCGACGGGACGCTCGCCCTCGACGACGGGACCCGGCGACCGCTCGACACCGAGACGCTGCTGCGGCCCCTCGAGGTCGCGCTGCGGGCCCTGTCGTACGCGGTCGTGCTACTCGCGGCGGCGATGGTGACGGCCCGGCTGTGGTGAGCGCCGCGGCCCCCGACCGCCGCGACGGGGAAGAGCCCACGACGCGCGAGGCGCGGCGCGGCCTGGTCCGGGTCGAGCCCGGCCCCAAGCGGGTGCGCACCTACTTCGCCGGGACGCTCGTCGCCGACACGCGTCACCCGCGCCTCGTCTGGGAGAACCCCCACTACCCGGCGTACTACCTGCCGCGCGCCGACGTCCGTACCGGTCTGCTCGTCCCGACCGAGCGGACCGAGCACTCGCCGAGCCGCGGCGACGCGCACTACTTCGACGTGCAGGTCGGCGACCACCGCGCCGTCGACGCCGCCTGGTGCTACCCCGAGTCGCCGCTCGAGGCGCTGCGCGACCTCCTCCGCTTCGAGTGGGGGGCCATGGACGCCTGGTTCGAGGAGGACGAGGAGGTCTTCGTCCACGCGCGCAGCCCATACACCCGGGTTGACATCCTCGCCAGCTCCCGCCACATCGAGGTCGGCCTCGACGGCGTGACGCTCGCCGACACTCGGCGCCCCACCCTGCTCTTCGAGACCGGGCTGCCCGTCCGCTACTACCTGCCGAAGGTC
>DATDGU010000363.1:0-8007 GCA_036521915.1 Acidimicrobiia bacterium
GAGTGCCGGCACCGGCACCGCCGGGAGGCGCAGCACGCGCGCGAGCGGCGACGGTGCGTGCGAGCCGGCGACGACGGCGCAGCGCACCGCCCCGAACCGGATGTCGTGGCGGCGCCCGATCCCGGCCGCGACGGTCTCCACGTCGAGGCACATGCGCCCGTAGGGGGTGGTCGGCTGGAGCGGCGCCAACTCGTCGGGGACGAGCGGGTGCCCGCCGCCCCGGCCGTAGACCTCGAGGCCGCTGCGCACCACGAGGCGCTCGAGGCGCCCGGCGCGCGCCGCGGCGCCGAGCGCGTTCACCGTGCAGGCCTCGGTGCTCGCCGCGGCCTCGCGAGCACCCATCCGGGCGTCGGGCTCGTAGAGGCCGACGTGGGCGACGGCGTCGGGCGCGAACTCGGTCACGAAGCCCACGACGCGGTCGCGGTCGCGGGGGTCGATGCGACGGAACGTGGCGCGGCGCAGCCGCCGGCGGGGCGGCATGAAGTCGAAGCCGGCCACCTCCTCGAGCTCGGTGTGCGCCTCGAGGAGCTGCGCGACGCGCGTCCCCATCGCGCCGCCCATGCCGGTCACCAGGACACGTCTCACCTGCCTCCCCCTTCGCCCCCAGTCTCGTCGGCCTCGGGGCGCAGATGAGGGAACAGGAGCACCTCCCGGATGCTGGTGACGCCGGCGATGAGCATGACGAGGCGGTCGACGCCGATGCCCAGGCCGCCGGAGGGCGGCAGCCCGTACTCCAGGGCCCGCACGTAGTCCTCGTCGACCCCGTGGGCCTCCTCGTCGCCCGCCGCGGCGAGGCGGGCCTGGTCCTCGAAGCGGGCCTGCTGGTCGAGCGGGTCGTTCAGCTCGCTGAACGCGTTGGCGAGCTCCCGGCCGAGCACGACCGCCTCGAAGCGTTCGACGAGCGTCGGGTCGTCGCGGTGCACCCGGGCGAGCGGCGACACCTCACGGGGGTAGTCGAGGACGAACACCGGGCCGACGAGGTGCGGCTCGACCGTCTTCTCGTAGAGCTCGAGGACGAGCTTCCCGGGACCCCAGCCGGGCTCGTGCGCCACCCCGAGCCCGTCGCAGACCGCGGCGAGCTCGGCGGCGGGCTGGCTCGGGTGCACGGCGACGCCGGCGTGCTCGCGGATGAGGTCGAGCATCGGGCGGCGGGGCCACGGCGGCGCGAGCTCCAGGGTCGGCCCGTCGGCGACCGTCACCGACGTGGCACCGGTCGCGGCGCGTGCGCACGCCGCGACGAGCTCCTCGGTGAGGCGGGCGATGTCGGTGTAGTCGCTGAACGCCTCGTAGCACTCGAGCATCGTGAACTCGGGGTTGTGGCGCGTCGAGAGGCCCTCGTTGCGGAACACGCGGCCGATCTCGAAGACGCGCTCGAACCCGCCGACGAGGAGCCGCTTGAGGTGCAACTCGAGGGCGACGCGCAGGCTGAGCGGCATGTCGAGCGCCTCGTGATAGGTCCGGAACGGCCGCGCGGTGGCCCCGCCGGCCTGGGTGTGCAGCACCGGCGTCTCCACCTCGACGTAGCCGCGCTCGGCGAAGAACGCACGGATCGCCGCGAGGACGGCGAAGCGCGTCTCGAAGATGCGCCGCGCGTCGTCGTTGGCGATGAGGTCGACGTAGCGCATCCGGAAGCGGGTGTCGACGTCGGCGAGGCCGTGCCACTTCTCCGGCAGCGGTCGCAGCGCCTTCGCGAGCAGCTCGAACGACGCGACCTTCACCGACAGCTCGCCGCGCCGAGTGCGCAGCACCGTCCCCTCCGCGCCGACCCAGTCGCCGCGGTCGAGGTCGTCGAAGCGGTGGTGGCCGTCCTCGCCGATCGCCGCGTCCGAGACGAACAGCTGGATCGACGCCGTGCCGTCGCGCAACGTCGCGAACGTCAGCTTGCCCTGCCGGCGGATGAGCAGCAGCCGGCCCGCGACGCGCACCGTGTCGTTGGTCTCCGCGCCGGCCTCGACCCGGTCCCAGTGCTCGTGCACCTCGGCCGCGGTGTGCGTCCGGTCGTAGCGCACCGGGTACGGGTCGGTGCCCCCGGCGCGCAGCGCGTCGAGCTTCGCCAGGCGCCGGCGGCGCTCCTCGGCCTCGTAGCCGTCGCCGGCGCCGCTCATTGGTTCCGCTCGAAGATGGTGCGCAGCCCCTGGAGCGTCAGCCACGGCTCGTAGTGCTGGATCGTCCGGGACAGGTGGATGATCGGGTCGGCGAGCCCCCCGGTGGCGACGACCGTGCACTCGCCGAGCTCGGCCTGGAAGCGGTCCACGAGGGCGTCGACCTGGCCGCTGTAGCCGTAGACGCAGCCGGACTGGATGGATTCGACGGTCGACTTGCCGATCACCCGGCGCGGCTCGACGAGCTCCACCCGGGAGAGCGCCGCCGCCCGGCCGAAGAGGGCGTCCATCGAGATCTCGATGCCCGGGAAGATCGCGCCACCGAGGTACTCGCCGCGCTCGCTGATCGCCTCGATCGTGTTCGCCGTGCCGAAGTCGACCACGATCGACGGGCCGCCGTAGAGGTCGTATGCCGCGACCGCGTTCGCGATCCGGTCGGCGCCGACCTCCTTCGGGTTGTCGTAGAGGATCGGCATGCCGGTGCGCACGCCCGGCTCGAGCACGAGCGCGGCGAACCCGAAGTAGCGGGCGGTCATCGCCCGCAGCTCGACGGTGACGCGGGGCACGCCGGAGGAGATGACGACGCCCCCGATCCCCGCCCGGTCGGTCGGCGTCGGGGCCGCGCTGCCGGCGTCGGCGGGCGGCTCGATCCGCAGCTGGAAGCCGTGGAAGGCGAGGAAGTGCTGGATCATGAGCGCCATCTCGTCGGCGGTGCGCTCCACGACGGTGGCGATGCGCCAGTGGTCGGTGAGGGTCTTGCCGTCGAAGAGGCCGATGACGGTCTGGGTGTTGCCGGCGTCGATCGCGAGCAGCATCAGCGCCCCCCAAGGTCGAGGTCGAGCGCGAGATCGAGCGCGGGCGCCGACTGGGTGAGCGCACCGATCGAGATGAGGTCGGCGCCCGCCGCGGCGTACGCCGCCACCGTGTCGAGGGTGACGCCGCCGGACACCTCCACGAGCGTGTCGGGCCGCGGCCCGGCGCGCACGAGCGGGACACACGCCGCGACCTGCTCAGGGGACAGGTTGTCGAGCATGACGAGGTCCGCGCCCGCCTGCACCGCCTCCCGGACCTGCCCCGCGTCGTCGCACTCGACCTCCACCCCCCGGCCCGGCCAGGCGGCGCGCGCCGCGGTGACCGCCTCGCCGACGGTGAGGCCCGCCCGGTGGTTGTCCTTCACGAGCACGAGATCGGAGAGCGAGCCGCGGTGGTTCACCCCGCCGCCGGCGCGCACCGCGGCCTTCTCGAGCGCGCGCAGTCCCGGCAGCGTCTTGCGGGTCTCGACCACGCGGGTGCGGTCGCCGGCCGCGTCGACGAAGCGCCGCGTGAGCGTCGCGACCCCCGAGAGATGGCACAAGAAGTTCAGGGCGGTGCGCTCCCCGGTGAGGACGCTGCGCAGGGGGCCGTCGACGTCGGCGAGGACCGTCCCGGCGCGAAGCGGCGCGCCGTCGGCGCAGCGCCACTGCACGTCGACCGCCGGATCGAGCTGGACCCACGTCTCGGTGGCGCACGCCTGTCCGGCGAGGACGCCCGGCGCACGGGCGACGAGGACCCCGGTGCCGCGCGCGTCGGCGGGCACGAGCGCCGCCGTGAGGTCGCCGAGCACACCGACATCCTCCGCCAAGGCACGGGCGACCGCGTCGCGGACGAGCGGGCGGGGCGGGTCGACCGCGCTCACCAGGTGCCGGCCGGCTCGGGGAGCCGCACGAACGTCGGCTCGTCACCCGCGCGGAACACGAGGCGGCCCACGAACGCTGGGTCGGCGTCGGGATAGTCGAGACGGGTGTGGGTGCCTCGCGATTCGCGGCGTGCGAGCGCAGCCTCGACGAGCGCGACGCCGACGGCGTGCAGGTTCGCGACCTCCCGGTCGACGGGAGCGAGGGCGGCGAGCGCGTCGCGGGCGCGTGTGAGGCTCGCCCGGTCGCGCAGCACGCCCGCGTCGCGGGTCATGATGCGCTGCAGCTCCTCGCGCCGGACGTCACGGCCGCCCGTCGCGGTGGCGGCGGGCGGGGTGGGCGGGGTGAGGTCGACGCCGCGCAGCACGCCGGTGGCGTCCGGGTGGTCCTTGCCCTCGAGGATCGCGTCGACGCAGCGGCTCCCGAAGACGAGCCCGTCGAGCAGCGAGTTCGACGCCAGCCGGTTGGCCCCGTGCACGCCGGAGCACGCGGTCTCGCCGCACGCCCAGAGGGCGGGCAGCGTCGTGGCGCCATCGAGGTCGGCGCACACCCCGCCCGACAGGTAGTGCGCGGCCGGGGCGACGGGCAGCCAGTCGCGGCGCGGGTCGAGCCCGACGCTGCGGCACGCCCGCCAGATCGTCGGGAACCGTGCCGGGAAGTCGGGGATGCCGGTGGCGTCGAGCCAGAGGTGCGCGAGGTCGCGGTCGTTCAGGCGGCGGGTGATCGCCCGGGCGACGACGTCGCGGGGCGCGAGGTCGCCGTCGGGGTGCTCGTCGGCCATGAACGCGACGCCGCGCTCGTCGCGCAGCACCGCGCCCTCACCGCGCAGCGCCTCCGAGAGCAGCGGGCGGGGCATCGACGGGTGGTCGAGCGCCGTCGGGTGGAACTGCATGAACTCGACGTCGGCGACGGCGACGCCGGCGCGCCGGGCCATCGCGACGCCGTCACCCGTGGACAGCGTCGGGTTGGTGGTGACGGCGAAGCACTGGCCGGCGCCCCCGGTGGCGAGCACGGTGTGGCGGGCCGACAGGTCGTGCGTCGCGCCGTCGGGGTCGACGGCCCGCACGCCGACGCAGACCCCGTCGGCGACGCGCAGCTCGAGCGCGAACCAGCGCTCGTGGACGGTGCTCGCCGTGTGCCGGACGGCGTCGACCAGCGCGCGCTCGATCTCGGCGCCCGTGGCGTCCCCGCCGGCGTGGACGATGCGGGCCACGGAGTGGCCGCCCTCGCGGGTGTAGGCGAGGTCGCGGTCGGTACCCCGGTCGAACTCGGCGCCGAGGCCGATCAGGTCGCGCACTCGGTCGGGCCCCTCGGTGACGAGGATCCGGACCGCGTCGAGGTCGCAGAGCCCCGCGCCCGCCGAGATCGTGTCCGAGAGGTGCAGGGCGGGCGAGTCGACGTCCTCCTCGAGCGCGGCGGCGACGCCGCCCTGCGCGTACCGGGTCGCGGACGACGTGAGCTCGCCTTTCGTGAGGACGGTCACCGCGAGGCCGGCCCGGGCCGCGCGGATCGCGACGGAGAGACCGGCGACCCCGCTGCCGAGCACGAGCACGTCGGAGGCCGGCTCGACGGGCATGCCGGCGGAGCCTACGACGCCCGCTCGGAACCTCCGCCGAGCGCCGACAGCGTGGGCGCGACGATGCGGTTGCGCTCGTCGACGTGCACCACCCGGGGCTCGTAGCGCGCCAGCTCCGCCTCCTCGTACGCGGCGTAGCTGATCACGATCACGCGGTCGCCCGTGTGCACCAGCCGGGCGGCGGCGCCGTTCAGGATCACGTCGCCGGGGCCGCCGGCGATGGCGTAGGTCTCGAAGCGCGCCCCGTTGTCGAGGTCGAGGACGTGGACCTGCTCGTGCTCGAGGATGTCGGCCGCCGACATGAGCGCGCGATCGAGGGTGATCGACCCCACGTAGTTGAGATCGGCTCCGGTCACGGTGGCCCGGTGGATCTTCGACTTCATCATCGTGCGTTGCATCACGCGAGCTGCTCCTCCACGACGACGCCGAGATCGGTCTCGACCCCGTCGCCGTGTGTCGTGATCGCCAGGTTGTCGAGCAGCCGCGCCGGGCCCACGTGGGCGGCGACGGCCAGGATCTGGTGCCCGTCGACGGTCGTCGCGGGCTCGATGGTGGCCGCGTCGACGAGCTCGACGTAGTCGACGCGGACACCCGGCTCGGCGTCGATCGTCGCCCTCGCCGCGGCGACGAGCGCGACCGGGTCGCGTGCGCCCGCGTGCAGGGCATCGGCCGCGTCGCGCAGGGCGCGCGAGAGCACGGTGGCGGCCCGCCGCTGGTCGGCGCTCAGATACGTGTTGCGGCTCGAGCGCGCGAGCCCGTCGGCATCGCGGACGAGCGGGACCCCGACGACCGTGACCGGCAGGTTGAGGTCGCGCACGAGGCGGCGCACGACGGCGAGCTGCTGGGCGTCCTTCCGGCCGAAGTAGGCGCGGCAGGGCCCGACGATCGAGAAGAGCTTCGTGACGACGGTCGCCACGCCGTCGAAGTGGGTCGGGCGGCTCGCGCCGCACAGGCGCGCCGTGAGGCCCTCGACCTGCACGGTGGTGCGGGGCGTGTCGGGGTACATCGCCTCGACCGGCGGGGTGAACAGCACGTCGACGCCCTCGGCGGCCGCGGCGCCCGCGTCGCCCTCGGGATCGCGGGGATAGCCGGCGAGGTCCTCCCCGGCGCCGAACTGGGTCGGGTTCACGAAGAGGCTCACGACAACGAGGTTGGTGTCGGCGCGCGCCGCGCGCATGAGCGCCCGGTGGCCCTCGTGGAACTTGCCCATCGTCGGGACGAGCCCGACCGTCTGCCCGGCGCGGCGGGCGTCGTCGCCGCGGCGGCGCATCTCGTCGAGGGCGGTGACGGTGATCACGTCAGGACCTCGCGCAGCGCCGGCTCGTCGCGGCCGGCGAGCCGACGGGCGGCGTCGGCCATCGCCCGGTACGTCGGGCGCTCGTCGGCGTCGAGGGCGTCGAGGTGCCGGGCGACGGTGGCGACGTCGCCGCGCGCGACTGGACCGGTGAGCGCGGCGCCGGGGCCGACCGCGAAGGCGTGGTCGACGCTGGCGTCCACGAGCGGCAGGAAGGCGTCGAACGGCACGCCCGCGTCCGCGGCGAGCCGCTCGACCTGCGCGAGCAGCGCGACGAGGTGGTTGGACGTCACGACGGCCGCGGCGTGGTAGGCGGGACGCGCCGCATCGGGCACCGCGCCGGGGCGCAGCCCGAGGCGGCGGGCGAGGGCGTGCACCGCCGGGGGGCCGTCCACGGCGGCCCACGCGCCGACGAGCGCGTCGCCGTCGTCGAAGCCGGTGAGGGTCTGGAGCGGGTGCAGCGCGCCGACCGACACGTCGGGGCGAGCCGCGGCGAGCGCGTCCAGCGCGTCGACGCCGTGGGCGCCGGCCAGGTGCACGACGAGCGCGCCCGGGCGCAGGCCGGGCGCGAGGCGCACGGCCGTCGACGGGATCGCGGCGTCGGGCGTGGCGACGATCACCAGCTCGGCCCCGTGACCGACCTCGGCGACGTCGGCGACCGGCGCGGCGAGTCGCCGGGCGCCGTCGTGCGTCGCCTCGCTCGCCGGGGAGTGCCCGGCGACGGCCGCGCAGCAGGACCCGACGGTGACGAGGCGGGCGGCAACGGCGCGGCCGGCCCGTCCCGGCCCGACGAGGGCGAACCGTCGTGTGGTGTCGTCCATCTGACCTCTCGATCCAGCCCCCGTCCGGGGTGCCGGTCGAACTCAGGGCCTCAACACTAGATCGGTGCGTCGGACCCCCGGCCACCCGCCCGCCGGGCGCTCGCCGGCCAGGGCCGGATCCAGGTCGTGCAGCGGCGCGAGCACGAACCCGCGCTCACGCATGCGGGGGTGCGGCACCTCGAGGTCGGGCTCGTGGACCGTCTCGCCGACGACGAGGAGCACGTCCACGTCGAGGGTGCGGGGGCCCCACCGCTCGGCGCGGACCCGCTCGGCCCGCGCTTCGAGGTCCTGGGCGAGCCCGAGGAGCTCGCGGGCGCTGCGGTCGGTGTCCAGCGCGACGACCGCGTTGAGGTAGTCGGGCTGGGGCGGCCCGCCGACCGGGCTCGTCTCGTAGACGGGCGACACCGCGACGACGGCGCTGCGGTCGTCGGCCACGAGGCGGGCGAGCGCGTCGGCGAGATGGGCGAGCCGGTCCCCGAGGTTCGAGCCGAGGCCCAGGTAGGCCCGCCGGCGCGTCACCGCTCGATGCGGACAGCCACGT